>NZ_CBCOOR010000025.1:0-47116 GCF_965111665.1 Georgenia sp. Marseille-Q6866
TGTAATATGTTGTCCGCGTGAAGTGCCACTATGTACTTCCTATAGAGTTGCGCTACATCATTTACACATCTACTGAGCTGGCATGTTTGTGTTTTTGTTTATTAAGACAGACCGTCCACAATGACCTGTATGTTTTTTTTTTTTAATGATCCGGCGACCACCGAGATCTACACGTAAGGAGTCGTCGGCAGCGTCAGATGTGTATAAGAGCCCGCTCGGGGCCTGGGTGCGGGCCGGTGCCTGCGTGCGCTCCGGCGCGGGCTCGCGTGCGGGGGCCGCCGTGGCCGCCTCGCGGGGCGCCTCCGCGGGCGTCGCCGAGGTGGGTACCGAGGCGGCCGTCGTCGCCGTCCCCGCCGCCGGGGACGCCGGGTCGGTCGCCCGGGGGTCCGGGGTGGCGGACGGGCCGGCCTCCTCGCCGGACACCCGCACCGCGGGCAGCGTCTGGCTGCCGGGGGGCTCGGTGATGGCCGCCGCGGCCAGCCCCGCCCCACCGATGCCGAGTGCCCCCAGGACTCCTGTCGTGACCCAGCGTCGTGCGCTCATCGCCCGTCCCTCCTCGTCGGGTGCGCCTGCCGCACCTGGCCCCAGCCCAGCCTCCCCGCATGAGAGGGGGAGGAGGGCCGGATGAGAGGGCTCTCATCTGGCCCCGGCGAGCCAGCTCTCGGCCTCCGCCAGGCGCCCCTCGGCGTCGGCCCGCCACCCCGCCGCGCCCGTGCGCCGGGCGCCGGCCACGAGCGAGAGGACGACCCCCGCCGCCCGGGCGCGCAGCGCGCCGGGGTCCACGAGCCGCTCGCACCGCTCGGTCCACGTCTCGAGGACGGCGGGCACGCCGGGGTAGGTGCGCGGGGCGAGGTGGGGCAGGACGCTCACGTGAGCGAGGAGGCAGGCGAGGTCGTCGACGCGGTGCCCCGGGCCGAGGGAGTCGACGTCGAGCAGGGTGCTGACCCGCCCGTCGGTCATGAGGAGGTTGGCCTCGTAGAGGTCACCGTGCGTCGGCACGACGGGGCCGGCGTCGGTACTCGCCAGCGCGGCGGCCACGCCGTCGGCGAGCGCCTCGATGCGCGCGCGGTGCTCGGGCAGGACGACGCTCGCCGCGTGCGCGTAGTGGCCGGAGCGCTCGGCCCAGGCGGGCCGGCGCGGCAGCTCGAGTGCGGCCGCGGGCAGGCGGTCGAGGACGGCGACGACGTCGTCGAGGACGGCGCGCGCCCGCGCCGGCTCCATCCCGCGCGCCAGCGCGTTCGCCAGGGAGGTGCCGCGGCCCGCGCGGATGACGAGCAGGCCGTCGTCGTCCTCGTGGAGCACCTCCGGCGCCGGGACACCGGCGGCGGTGAGCACCCGGTGGCGGGTGGCGAGCTGGTGCAGCGCCCGCGGCCGCACGACCTTGGCGTAGACCTCCCCGTCCGCGAGGCCCGTCCCCCGTGCCCGCACGACGGCGCGGCGCAGCGGCCGGTAGGCGAGGAGCTCGACGGCGGGCTGCCGCTCCACGCCCAGGCGCTCGGCCAGCCCCGCCGGTGAGCAGGCCGCCGCGAGCGCCGGGAGCTCGGGGTCGGCCGGGTGCCCCCACCCGTGGCCGACGCTGCCGCCGCTCTCGAGGCGGACGAGCCCCTCCCCCGCCGGCGCGGTGACGCGGCCCGTCGTCGCGCACAGGTAGTCGTCCGGTCCGTCGCCGCCGGTGCGGACGGTGTAGCCGACGGTGACGCCGGCGCCGGGCCGGTGGTGGACGGTGTGGACCCGCCACGGCCCCAGCGAGGCACCCTCGGCCGCGAGCGCCGCCCCCAGCACCTCCCCCGCGCCGGGGCCGGTGAGCAGGGCGACGTCGTCGCGCTCGGTCTGCGACACCGACTCGTCCATGGGGGACAGTCCACCACGACCCGGCGGGGCGGCGCCGCACGTCGTCGTCGCCGGGTCCGTGACAGACTCGGGCCCGTGCGGGACCTGACGACGCTGCCCAAGACCCACCTGCATCTCCACTTCACCGGCTCGATGCGGCCCAGCACCCTGGCCGAGCTGGCCACGGAGGCCGGGATCCGTCTCCCGCCGGCCCTGCTCGACGGGCAGGCGCTGCGCGTGCCCGCCGGGGAGCGGGGCTGGTTCCGCTTCCAGCGCCTGTACGACGCGGCCCGCGCCGTCGTGCGCAGCGAGGCCGCGATGCGGCGGATCGTGCGCGAGGCGGCCGAGGACGACGCCGCCGAGGGCTCGCGCCGCCTGGAGATCCAGGTCGACCCGACGTCCTACGCGCCGTTCGTCGGCGGGCTCACCCCGGCGCTGGAGATCGTCCTGGACGAGGCCCGGACGGCGAGCCGGACGACGGGCGTGGAGGTCGGCGTCGTCGTGGCCGCCTCGCGCACCCGCCACCCGCTCGACGCCCGCACGCTCGCGCGCCTGGCGGTGCGGCACAGCGGCGACGGCCCGGGCGAGGTCGTCGGCTTCGGGCTGAGCAACGACGAGCGCCGCGGCGACACGAGCGAGTTCGCCCCCGCCTTCACCATCGCCCGGCAGGCCGGGCTGGCGAGCCTGCCCCACGGCGGGGAGCTCCTCGGCCCGGACCACGTCCGCGCCGTCCTCACCCACCTCGGGCCCACCCGGCTGGGCCACGGCGTGCGCCTCGCCGAGGACCTCGCGCTGCTGGAGAAGGTCACCGAGGCGGGCATCGCGCTCGAGCTGGCCCCGGCGAGCAACGTCGCGCTCGGGGTCTACCCCACGGCCGCGGACGTCCCGCTGCGGACCCTCCACGACGCGGGGGCCCGGATCGCGCTGAGCGCCGACGACCCGCTCCTGTTCGTCTCCCGCCTCACCGACCAGTACCGCATCGCGCGGGAGGACCACGGCATGGACGACGTCGCCCTCGCCGAGCTGGCCCGCGGCTCGGTCCGTGCGAGCCTCGCCGCGGAGTCGAGCAAGCGGCACTGGCTGGCCGAGATCGACGCCTGGCTGGAGTCCTAGAGGCTCACGCCGAGCAGGACCGGCTCGGGGACGAGCTCGACGCCGAAGCGCGCGCGGACGGCGTCGCGCACGGTGCGGGCGAGCTCGACGACGTCGGCGGCGCTCGCCCCGCCCCGGTTGGTCAGGGCCAGCACGTGCTTGCTCGACACCGCGGCGCGCCGGGGGTCGCCCTGGCCCCGCTCGACGCCGGAGCGGGAGATGAGCCAGGCGGCGGAGGTCTTGACCAGGCCCTGGACCGTGGGCGGGGTGACGCCGAAGGCGGGGCGGGAGCGGTCCTCGACCGGGAAGCGGGGCGCGTCGGGCGGCAGCAGCGTGTCGGCCTGCTCGACCGTGAGCACCGGGTTGGTGAAGAAGGAGCCGGCCGACCACGTGTCGGGGTCGGCGTCGTCCAGGACCATGCCCTTGCCGCGGCGCAGCTCGAGGACGGCCTGCCGGACGTCGGCGGCCGGTGCGCGGGCGCCGAGCTCGACGCCGAGCGCACGTGCCAGCTCGGCATAGCGGACGGGTGCCGAGGTGGAGCCGAGGGCGAGCTGGAAGCCGACCTCGAGGACGACGTACCGGCCCGTGGGGCCCCAGGTGCGTCCCCCGCCCGCGCGGGTGTCGGTGAGGGAGCGCTTGAGCACGCTCGTGCGGTAGCCCAGCCCGAGCTCGCTGACGACGAGGGTGCGCGTGCGCTGCTCGAGGCGGTCGTAGACGCGCACCGTCTCGAGCGTCTCGGCGACCTCCTGGCCGTAGGCGCCGACGTTCTGCACGGGGGTGGCGCCGGTGGACCCGGGGATCCCGGAGAGCGCCTCGACGCCGCGCCAGCCCTCGGCGACCGCGGTGGCGACGACGTCGTCCCAGGGGTGACCGGCGGGCACGGTGATCGAGACGCCGGCGCACGCGTACTGCGACTCGGTGCGGATGCCGCGGCGCGCGTCACGCACGACGACGCCGTCGAAGCCGTCGTCGGAGGCGAGGAGGTTGGAGCCGCCTCCGAGGACGAGGAGCGCGGTGCCCTGCTCGTCGGCCTCGCGCACGGCGGCGAGGAGCTCGGCCTCCGTCGTCGCCTCGACGAGACGGGCCACCGGCCCGCCGACGCGGAAGGTGGTCAGCTCGGCCAGGGTGGTCGGCGCGGCCGGGGACTGCTCGGTGGTGCTCACCGGACCAATCTAGACGTGGCCCGGGGCGGGGGCGTCCAGCGGTCGCGGCGTCTGCGGCAGCGGGCGCGCGGCGCGGGCGACGAGGAAGGCGACGGCGAGCGGCACGGCGATCGCGAGCATCGCCCGGCGGTAGCCGACGTGCTCGGCGAGCAGACCGAGGAGGGGCGGGCCACAGAGGAAGGCCGTGTACCCGATCGAGGCGACGACCGAGACCCGGGCGGCCGCCTTGAGCGGCTCGTCGCCCGCGGAGCTCATGCCCGCCGGGAAGCCGAGGGCGGCACCCAGGCCCCACAGCGCCCCGCCGACGAGCGCCAGCCAGAGCACCGGGGAGAGGGCGAAGAGCAGGAGGCCGGCGAGCGCGAGGACCGTCGTGCCGCGTAGCACCGCCACCCGCCCGAAGCGGGCGAGCAGCCGCTCCCCCGCCAGGCGCATGACCGTCATCGCGGTGACGAAGACGCCGAAGCCGAGGGCGCCGACGGCGTCGGACGTGCCGAAGCCGTCGACGACGCCGAGCGCGAGCCAGTCGTTCGCGGCGCCCTCGGTGAGGGCGAAGGCGAGGACCATGACGCCGACGAGGAGGGTGCGCGGCTCGCGCCACCCGCCGAGCGCAGCGGCGAGCCGGCGGCGTCGGCCGCTCTCGAGGGGCGCGGGGGTGAAGGGGAGGAAGCCGCGGGTGGCGACCAGCCCGCCGACCGCAACGGCGACGGCCACGACCGCGAGGTGCACGACCACCGGCAGCCCGAGGAGTGCCGCGCCGGCCCCGAGGACCGCCCCCGCGACCGTGCCGAGGGAGAAGCCCGCGTGGAACCGCGGCATGATCTCCCGCTCGATCTCGTGCTCGACCAGCCCGCCCTCGAGGTTCATCGCGACGTCCCAGGCGGCGATCCCCATCTGCGCGACGAGCAGGCCGACCGCCAGCAGCGGCACGGCGCCGGAGAGCAGCCCCGCCGCGACGACGCCGAACCCCGCGACCGCGACGACGACCCCGCCCCGCACGGTCAGCGCCGCGCCCACGCGCTGCGCGACGGCGCCACCGACGGGCAGGGCGAGCAGGGAGCCGACGGAGCCGACGAGGAGGAGCACGCCCATCTCGCCGGGGCTCAGCCCGAGGGCGTCCCGGACGGCGGGCAGGCGGGAGACCCAGCTGGCGAAGAGGAAGCCGTTGAGGGCGAAGACCCCGAGCACCGCTCCGGTCGCGCGCCGGCCGGCGGGCGAGGCGGTGACGCTCACCTGGGCCGGACCACGGCCTGGGCCTTGGCGAGCACCGTGACGCCCGCGGCCCGGGCGGTGAGGTCCACGCGCACCGTGCCGGCCTCGGCGTCCAGGGCGCCGACCTTCCCGCTCACCTCGAGCTCGACCTCACCAGGGTCCGGCACGACGATCGGGCGGGTGAAGCGCACGCCGTAGTCGACGACGGCGCCGGGGTCGCCGGCCCAGTCGGCGACGGCGGCCGCGGCCAGGCCCATCGTCGCCATCCCGTGGGCGATGACGCCGTCCAGGCCCACCTCGCGGGCGACGCGCTCGTTGTAGTGGATGGGGTTGAAGTCCCCGGAGGCGCCGGCGTAGCGCACGAGCAGCGCGCGGTCGACGGCGTAGGTGCGGGTGAACAGCTCGTCGCCGACGGCGAGGGCGGACAGGTCCATCAGCGTCCCTCCCCGCGCACGGCGAGCGTCGAGCGGACGGTCGCGACGGGTGTTCCGGCGTCGTCGGCGATCTCGGCCCGGGTGCTCACCATCGCGATGCCCGCCCGCTCGGTGACGGAGTCGACGTGGACGGTGGTGCGCAGCAGGTCCCCCGCGACGATCGGGCGGTGGTGGGTGAAGCGCTCCTCCGCGTGGACGACCCGGGAGAAGTCGATCCCCGACTCGGGGTCGGCGATGTAGGCCTGCTCGGCGCGCTGGGCGACGACGACGGCGAAGGTGGGCGGCGCGACGACGTCGTCGTAGCCGAGCTCGCGGGCGGCGTCCCGGTCGGTGTGGGCGGGGTGCCCGGCACCGGTGGCGGCGGCCATCTCGGCGATCTTCGCTGCGGAGACGCGGTAGGTCTCCGTGGGGGCATACGAACGCCCCACGAGCGTCAGGTTGACGCTGGTGGGGCGGTCGGGACTCTCGTTCACGCGGTCAGCGTAGACCGGTCAGCGGGTCTCGCGGTGGATCGTGTGGCGGTTGTCGCGCGGGCAGAACTTCTTCACCTCGAGGCGGTCGGGGTTGTTCCGACGGTTCTTGTTGGTGATGTAGTTCCGCTCCTTGCACTCCTCGCACGCGAGGGTGATCTTCGGACGGACGTCGCTGGACTTGCTGGCCACGGTATTCCTCGCGTTCATCGGGGCTCCGGGGCCCCGGAGCCGTGTCGTTCAGTAGCGGGGGCGGGACTCGAACCCGCGACACCACGATTATGAGCCGTGTGCTCTAACCACCTGAGCTACCCCGCCATGATCGTCGACCATGGCCGGCACGCCATGTTACGTGACGCACGACGTGGACGTCGATCGGAGCCCCGAAAGGGAATCGAACCCTTGACCTTCTCCTTACCATGGAGACGCTCTGCCGACTGAGCTATCGGGGCGGCGCTGACAACCGTACATGCTGAGGCGGCTCGGACGAAATCGCCTCGGCGTGGCCTGCCTCACGTCCCCGGCGGACGGTCACCACCGACGACGACGGCCCGGATCCTGGGATCCGAGCCGTCTCACGTGGCGGGTGCAGGATTCGAACCTGCGAAGCATTCCGCGGCTGATTTACAGTCAGCTCCCTTTGGCCACTCGGGCAACCCGCCTTGGTCCGTGCAGGACCGAGTGGAACAATACCAAGCCGGAGCGGGTGCTCCCAACCAGGGGCCCGCGTGATCCACCTCGCACCCAAGGAGAGCCCACCGATGGCAGCCGACTCGTCCTTCGACGTCGTGAGCAAGATCGACCGCCAGGAGGTGGACAACGCCGTCAACCAGGCGGCCAAGGAGATCGCCCAGCGCTACGACTTCAAGGGCGTGGGCGCCTCGGTCGAGTGGAGCGGCGAGGACGCGATCCTCATGAAGGCGAACTCCGAGGAGCGGGTCCTCGCGGTGCTCGACGTCCTGCAGAGCAAGCTCATCCGCCGCGGGGTGTCCCTCAAGGCGCTGGACACCGGTGAGAACGAGCCGCAGGCCTCGGGCAAGGAGTACCGCCTCGTGGGCACCCTCAAGGAGGGGCTGAGCTCGGAGAACGCGAAGAAGATCACCAAGCTCGTCCGCGACGAGGGCCCCAAGGGCGTCAAGACGCAGATCACCGGCGACGAGGTGCGGGTGTCCTCGAAGAACCGGGACGACCTCCAGGCCGTCATCGCGCTCCTCAAGGGGGCCGACGACATCGACGCCGCCCTGCAGTTCGTCAACTACCGCTGACGCGCCCGCCGGTCAGTAGCCGGCCATCCGCTCCAGTCGGGCGATGCGCTCGGCCATCGGCGGGTGGGTGGCGAAGAGCTTGGTCATGCCGCCGCCCCGGAAGGGGTTGGCGATCATCATGTGCGAGACGTCCTCGAGCCGCGGCTCGGGCCGCAGCGGGGCGGCCGCCGTGCCCCGCTCGAGCTTGGCGAGGGCGGAGGCCAGGGCCATCGGGTCACCGGTGAGCTGGGCGCCGTCCTCGTCCGCGTCGAACTCGCGGGTGCGGGAGATCGCCAGCTGGATGAGCGAGGCGGCGATCGGGGCGAGCAGCGCCGTCGCGATCATCGCCAGCGGGTTGCCGCCGCGGTCCCGGCCGCCCCCGAAGAACAGGAGGAACTGCGCCGCGGAGGTGATGAGCCCGGCGATGGCCGCAGCCATCGACGAGGTGAGGATGTCACGGTTGTACACGTGCATGAGCTCGTGGCCCAGCACCCCGCGCAGCTCGCGCTCGTCGAGGATCTGCAGGATGCCCGCCGTGCAGCACACCGCGGCGTTGCGCGGGTTGCGGCCGGTGGCGAAGGCGTTGGGCTGGACGGTGGGCGAGACGTACAGGCGCGGCATGGGCTGGCGGGCCGTCGTCGAGAGCTCGCGGACGATCCGGTACATGACCGGCGCCTCCGCCTCGGAGACGGGGCGCGCGCCCATGGCGCGGATCGCCAGCTTGTCGGAGTTCCAGTAGCTGTAGAACGTCGTGCCGACGCCGATGAGGGCGAAGACCCAGATGAAGGCACCGGAGCCGGTGCCGCTCGCGATGAGGCCGCCGATCCCGAGGAGGACGGCCCACATGACGCCGAAGAGCGCCGCGGTCTTGACTCCGTTGAGGTGCCGTCGACCGCCGTCCATCTAGCTCTCCTCCCCCCGCGACACGCGGGTCATCTCGTCCCTGGGCACGACCTTGACGCGCTCGCGCCCCTCGGCCTCACCCAGGGAACGCTCGTAGGCGTCCAGGAGTTCCCAGCCGGACCAGCTCGTCGTCGGCACACCGCGCTCCTCGAGGGCGGCGATGAGGGCGTCGGGGTCGGCCGGCGCGCTGCCCGGCGCGACGCGCCCGGCCTCGGCGTCGGCGACGAGGTGGGCGATCGTCTGCTGCGCGTCGGACTTCGTCGAGCCGATGAGGCCGACCGGCCCACGCTTGATCCAGCCGGTGGCGTACAGCCCGGTGACGATCTCGCCGTCCTCGTCGAGCACGCGGCCCTCGTCGTTGGGGACGACGCCCGCGACGTGGTCGAAGGCGACGCCGTCGATCGGGGAGCTGAAGTAGCCCACCGCCCGGTAGACGGCCTGCACGGGGGTGTCGACGAAGACGCCGGTCCCCCGCACGGTGCCGTCCCCGACGAGCTCGGTGCGCTCGGTACGGATGCCCTCGACGCGGTCGGTGCCGAGGATCTCGACGGGCCGGTGGAGGAAGTGGAGGTGGATGCGGCGGGAGGCGGTGAGCTCCTCCGGGTCGCGCAGCGTCCAGTCGGTGAGCGTCTTGACGACCTGCTTGGTCTGGTTGGTCGAGCGGATCGCGGCCTCGGAGCCCTCGTCGAACTCGAAGTCCTCCTCGTAGACGATGACGTCGACGTCGGGGACCTTGCCGAGCTCACGCAGCTCGAGCGGGGTGAACTTCACCTGGGCGGGGCCGCGGCGTCCGAAGACGTGGACGTCTGTCACCGGGCTCTGGCGCAGGCCCTCGACGACGTTCGCGGGGACCTCGGTCGGCATGAGGTCCTCGACGTGCTTGGCGAGGATGCGGGCGACGTCGAGGGCGACGTTGCCGACGCCGAGGACGGCCACGCTCTGCGCCTCCAGCGGCCAGGTGCGCGGCACGTCCGGGTGGCCGTCGTACCAGGAGACGAAGTCCGCGGCGCCGTAGCTCCCGGGCAGGTCGATGCCGGGGATGGGAAGCGGGGCGTCCTTGTCGGCGCCGGTGGAGATGATGACGGCGTCGTAGTGCTGCCGCAGCTCCTCCATCGAGACGTCCGTGCCGACGTCGACGTTGCCGACGAGCCGGATGTCGCCGCGCGCGAGGATCTTCTGCAGCGCGACGATGATCTGCTTGATGCGCGGGTGGTCGGGGGCGACGCCGTACCGGACCAGGCCGAAGGGGGCGGGGAGGCGCTCGTAGAGGTCGATGGAGACCTCGAGGCCGGCCTTGGACAGGATGTCGGCGGCGTAGATGCCGGCCGGGCCGGCGCCGATGAGGGCAACGCGCAGTGGCTTGGTCACAGAGCCTCGTCTGGTCGGTGGTGCGGGCGGGGGAATCCGCCGTCCAGTCTATGCGGTGCCGCCCGCCCGCCCCTCCGCTGTGCCGGGCGTCACGTCGACGGGCCCTCCGGAGCAATCCGGCTGTCGGCGGGGAAGGTGGCGCGGGCGTGGCGGGCGGTGGCGGGTGGGCGCCTGGCGGGCGGGCGGGCCGGCCGGTGGGGGCAGGCCGGTCAGGCGAGGCGGTCGACCATGAGGCCGGCGAAGTCCTTGAGGGCTTCCTTGACCGGACCCTCGGGCAGCGGGGCGAGCTCGGCGACGGCGTCGCGGGCCCACTGGCGGGCGAGCTCGCGGGCCTCCTCGAGGACGTCGTGGTCCCGCAGCTGCTCGACGGCGGCGCGCAGCGCGGAGTCCGAACCGAGGTCGCTGGCGAGCCGCTCGAGGACCGCAGCCCCCTCGGGGTCGATCCGGCCCTCCGCGGCGCGGCGCTGCAGGAGGAGCACGGGCATGGTGGCCACGCCCTCGCGCAGGTCCGTGCCGGGCGTCTTGCCGGTGGTCTCGGAGTCCGAGGCGAGGTCGATGACGTCGTCGGCGAGCTGGAAGGCGACGCCCACCTTCTCGCCGTACTGCTCGAGGACCCCGGCCAGCTCCTCCCCCGCGCCGCTGAAGACGGCGCCGTAGCGCGCCGAGGCGGCGATGAGGGAGCCGGTCTTGTCCGCGAGGACCTGGATGTAGTGGGCGATGGGGTCCTCCCCCTCACGCGGCCCGAGGGTCTCGTGGAGCTGGCCCAGGCACAGCCGCTCGAAGGTCTCGGCGTGCACGAGCACCGCCTCGGCCCCGAGGGACGCGACGAGCTGGGAGGCGCGGGCGAAGAGGAGGTCGCCGGTGAGGATCGCGACGGAGTTGTCCCACACGGCGTGCGCGCTCGGGGCCCCGCGGCGCAGGGCCGCGGAGTCCATGACGTCGTCGTGGTAGAGGGTGGCGAGGTGGGTGAGCTCGACGGCGACGGCCGCCCGCGCGACCTCCTCGCGCCCGGCGGTGCCGAGCTCCGCGGTGAGGAGGGTGAGGGCCGGCCGCAGGCGCTTGCCGCCCGCGGCGGCCAGGTGCTGCATGGGGGCGTCGACGAGGTCGTCGGCGCCGGTGACGGCCTGGCGCAGGCGGTCCTCCACCTCCTCCATCCGGACGAGGAGGCGGTCGCTGAGCTCGTCGTCGCCGAGCTGGAACATGGAGGCGGTCACGGCAGGAACGTCGCCGCCTGCTCGGCGAGGTCGAGCACCGGGCCGGGCACGACACCGAGGAGCACGGTGCCGAGGGCGCACACCGCGATCGCCACCGAGGTGAGGCCCTCGGAGCGGACGACCGCCGTGCGCTCGCCGTCGGGCTCGGTGAAGAACATGAGCACGACGAGGCGGACGTAGAAGAAGGCGGCCGCGGCGCTGGCGAGGACGGCGACGACGACGAGCACGGTCGCCCCGCCCTCGACACCGGCCGCGAAGACCGCGAACTTCCCGATGAAGCCACCGGTGAGCGGGATGCCGGCGAAGGACAGGAGGAACAGCGTCATCGCCAGGGCCAGGCCCGGGCTGCGACGGCCCAGGCCCGCCCACTGGGACAGGTGCAGGGCCTCGCCGGTGACGTTGCCGGCCGCGTCTCGCTCGCGGACGAGGGTGACGACGGCGAAGGCGCCGACCGTGGCCAGGCCGTAGGCGAGGAGGTAGAAGAGCACCGCGCTGATGCCGTCCTGGACCAGGGCGATGACGCCGACGAGGACGAAGCCGGCGTGGGCGATCGAGGAGTAGGCGAGCATCCGCTTGACGTCCGTCTGGACGAGCGCGATGACGGTGCCCACCCCCATCGTGAGGATGGCGATCCCCCACAGGAGCGGCTCGAGGTCCCAGCCGAGGCCGGGGACGACGACGTAGACGAAGCGCAGCAGCGCACCGAAGGCCGCGATCTTCGTGGCGGCCGCCATGAAGCCGGTGATGGGCGTCGGGGCGCCCTGGTAGACGTCCGGGGTCCACATGTGGAAGGGCGCCGCACCGACCTTGAAGAGCAGGCCGACGATGAGGAGGACGGAGCCGGCGAGGAGCAGGCCGTCCATGCCGCCGGTGCTCGGCACCGCGACCGCGAGCTCCGAC
Source organism: Georgenia sp. Marseille-Q6866 (assembly GCF_965111665.1). NCBI lineage: Bacteria > Bacillati > Actinomycetota > Actinomycetes > Allobogoriellales > Allobogoriellaceae > Georgenia > Georgenia sp. Marseille-Q6866. Next base: position 11,828 of record NZ_CBCOOR010000025.1, read on the forward strand.
AGCCGCAGGCTGCCGGAGAAGCCGTAGAGCAGGGCCGCGCCCATGAGGAAGAACGCCGAGGAGAAGGCACCGAGCACGAAGTACTTGAGCGCGGCCTCCTGGGACAGCAGGCGGCGGCGGCGGGCCATCGCGGTGAGGAGGTAGAGCGGCAGCGAGAGGACCTCGAGCGCGACGAACATCATGAGGAGGTCGCCGGCGGCGGGGAACAGGAGCATGCCGCCGGTCGCGAAGAGGACGAGCGGGAAGACCTCGGTCTGGCTGAGGCCGGCGCGCTGCGCCTCGGCCTCCTCCGGGCTGCCCGGCCGGGTGCCCACTTGGGCGGCGAAGGCGTCCTCGCCCCACTCGGAGCGGTCGGCGATGACGAGCAGCGCGATGAGCGCGACGATCGCGATGATCCCCTGGGCGAGGAGGGCGGGGCCGTCCTCGATGAGGGTGCCGCCGGCCACCTCCTGGGGGCCGTCGACGGTCACGACGGTCCAGCGCCAGACGACGGCGACGAGCGCGCCGGCGATCGCCAGCGCGGAGAGCGCGACCTGGGTGCCCCGGCGTGCCCGGCGGGGCACGAAGGCGGCGACGAGGATGCCGAGGAGGCCCGCGCCGAGCACGATGAGGACGGGCGTCAGCGCCGCCCATTCGATGTGCGGTGGGACGAAGTTCACTGCTCGCTCCCCTCGGCGCCCGCGGCTGCGGCGTCGCTCGATCCGTCAGGTCCAACCACAGCCGCCGAGTCCAGCGTGCTGGGCTGCTCGATCGCGGCCTCCTCGGCCACCGGCCGCACGACGTCCATGACTGGCCCGGGCACGAGGCCCAGGGCGAGCATGCCGGCGACCAGCGGGGCCACGACCCACTTCTCGCGGGCGCCGAGGTCCGGCAGCGCCGCGAGGGTCTCGTTGCGCGGCCCGGTGAACATCCGCTGGTAGGGCAGCAGGATGTACAGGGCCGCGATGATGACGGCCAGCACGGCGAAGACCGCCGCGACGACGTTCACCCGGAAGGTGCCGAGCAGGACGAGGTACTCGGGCACGAAGCCCGACAGTCCCGGCAGGGCGATGGTCGCGAGGCCGGCGACGAGCCAGCTGCCCGCGAGCACCGGGGTCACCCGCTGCATGCCGCCGTACGCGGCGATCTCCTGCGTGCCACCGCGCTGGGTGAGGAAGCCGGAGACGAGGAAGAGCGCGGCGGTGGAGACGCCGTGGGCGACCATGTAGAGCATCGCGCCGGTGAGGGCGACCTCCTCGCGCACGAAGATGCCCAGGACGATGAAGCCGAAGTGGGACACCGAGGTGAAGGCGATGAGGCGCATGACGTCGCGCTGCCCCACGGCGACGAGTGCGCCGTAGAGGATCGAGACGACCGCGAGCACGATGATGACCGGCGCGGCCCAGCGGGAGGCCTCCGGGAAGAGCGGGAGGCACAGCGCGAGCATCCCGAAGGTGCCGACCTTGTCGAGGACGCCGACGAGGAGCGCGGAGGTGCCGGGCGAGGCCTGCTGGGCGGCGTCGGGCAGCCAGGTGTGGACCGGCCACATCGGCGCCTTGACCGCAAAGGCGATGAAGAAGGAGATGAAGATCCACCGCTCGGCCCACACGCCGAGCTCGCTGCCGGCGAGGGTGTCGATGAGGAAGGCCTGCTCCCCGCCGGGACCCATGACGCCGAGGGCGATGACGCCGACGAGCATGATGAGGCCGCTCGCCAGGGAGTAGACGAGGAACTTCAGCGCGGCGTAGCGGCGCTTGGGGCCGCCGTAGTTCCCGATGAGGAAGTACACCGGGATGAGCATCGCCTCGAAGACGACGTAGAAGAGGAAGACGTCGCGGGCGGAGAAGACCGCCACCATCGTCGCCTCGAGGAGGAGGACGAGGGCCACGAAGCCGGCCTGGCGGCGCGCGACGACCGCGCCCTCGGGCACGATCTCCTGCTCCCGCCAGGCGGCGAGCAGCGCGAGCGGGACGAGGAGGACCGACAGGCCCACCATCGTCAGGCCCAGGCCGTTGATCCCGACGGCGTAGGAGACGCCGAGCTGCGGGATCCACGAGAGCTGCTCGGTGAACTGGTGCTCCGCGGCGGCGCCGAGGTCGAAGCCGGTCGCCATGACGACGAAGCCGGCGAGGACGACGAGGGAGACGACGAGGCCGACGGTGCGGGCCACCCGGTGGAGGGCAGGCACGAGCCAGATCACCGCGGCCGCGACGAGCGGCACGACGATGAGCAGGCTCAGCCAGGGAAGGTCACTGATGTTCTGCATTGGTCGCTTCCTCCAGCTCAGCCGCGCGAGGCCAGGACGACGGCAAGGGCGGCTACGACACCGACGAGCATGATCGCGGCGTAGGAGCGGATGTAGCCGGTCTGCAGGCGGCGCAGCCACCCGCCGGTCCCGGCGGTGCCACGGGCCAGGCCCATGACCGCGCCGTCGACCACGGCGGAGTCCCCGTAGACGAGGGCGCGGGTGAGGTACTGCCCCGGGCGCATGAACACTCCTTCGTTGACGGCGTCCTGGTAGAGGTCGCGGCGGGCGGCGCGGGTGAGCACCGAGCCGCGGGGGGCCTCGACCGGGACGGTGGACGCGGCGTACTGGCGCCACGCGAGGAAGACGCCGATCGCCATGAGGACGACCGTCGCGGCCATGATGGCCGGGATGGGCAGCACGGGCTCGTGGTGCTCGGCGTGCCCGGTGACGGGCTCGAGCCAGGTGACGAAGCCGTCGCCGGCGGCGAGCACGGCACCGAGGCCGACCGAGCCGACGGCGAGGATGACCATCGGCACCGTCATGAGCAGCGGGGACTCGTGCGGGTGCTGCTGCTTGCCCTCGCGGGTGGGCGCCCAGCGCTCCTTGCCGTGGAAGGTCATGAAGAACAGGCGCGACATGTAGAAGGCGGTGAGCCCGGCGGCGAGGAGGGTGACCGTGCCGAAGACCCACGGGCGCCAGCCCTCACCGACGAAGGCCGCCTCGATGATGAGGTCCTTGCTCCAGAAGCCGGACAGGCCCGGGAAGCCGATGATGGCCAGCCAGCCGGCACCGAAGGTCAGCCAGGTGATCTTCATGTGCTTGCCGAGACCGCCGAAGCGGCGCATGTCGACCTGGTCGTCCATGCCGTGCATGACCGAGCCGGCCCCGAGGAACATCCCGGCCTTGAAGAAGCCGTGGGTGACGAGGTGGAAGATCGCGAAGGCGTAGCCGACCGGGCCCAGGCCCGCGGCGAGCATCATGTAGCCGATCTGGGACATCGTCGAGGCGGCGAGCACCTTCTTGATGTCGTCCTTGGCCGCACCGACGACCGCCCCGAAGACCAGGGTGATCGCACCGACGATGACGACGACGAGCTGCGCGGTGGGCGCACCGTCGAAGACCGGCGCGGAGCGGACGATGAGGTAGACGCCCGCCGTCACCATGGTCGCGGCGTGGATGAGCGCGGACACCGGCGTGGGGCCGGCCATCGCGTCGCCCAGCCAGGCCTGCAGCGGGAACTGGGCGGACTTGCCGCATGCGGCGAGCAGGAGGAACAGCCCGGTGATCGTGAGGATCGTCGTGCTGGCACCCTGCGCGCCCGCGAAGACGCCCTCGAACTCGACGGTGCCGAAGGCGGCGAACATCATCATCATCGCGAGGAGCAGGCCGACGTCGCCGACGCGGTTCATGACGAAGGCCTTCTTGGCGGCCACCGCGTACTCCGTGCGGAAGTTCCAGAAGCCGATGAGGAGGTAGGAGGCCAGGCCCACGCCCTCCCAGCCGACGAAGAGGAGCACGTAGGAGTCGGCGAGGACGAGCAGGAGCATCGCCGCGACGAAGAGGTTGAGGTAGGCGAAGAACCGGCGGCGGTCGAGGTCGTGCTCCATGTAGGCCACCGAGTACACGTGGATCAGCGTGCCCACGAAGGTGACGAGGAGGACGAAGGTCATCGACAGCGGGTCGATGCGCAGCCCCGCGTCCACCGTGAGGTCACCGGCGGGCAGCCAGGTGAACAGGTGCAGCCCCATGACCCGCTGCTCGGGGTCGAGCCCGAACATCTGGAGGACGACGAGGAGCCCGACGACGAAGGAGCCGGCCGAGGCGAGCACGCCCAGCCAGTGGCCCCAGCCGTTGGAGCGGCGGCCGGCGAGCAGCAGCACGGCGGCACCGGCGAGCGGCAGCGCGACCATGAGCCACGCGTAGGAGGCCGCGCCGCCTGCCGCGGCGGCGTCCACCACGTCAGTGGGCACGGTCAGTGCCGGAGTTCCCAGCATGTGCACGTTGCTCCCCGTCAGTTCTTGAGCAGGTTGACGTCGTCGATGGACGCCGACCGGCGGGTTCGGAAGATGGAGACGACGATCGCCAGGCCGATGACGACCTCGGCGGCGGCGACGAGCATGACGAAGAAGGCGAAGACCTCACCGTGCAGGTTGCCGTGCCACCGGGCGAAGGTGATGAGCGTGAGGTTCGCGGCGTTGAGCATGAGCTCGACCCCCATGAGGGCGATGATGCTGTTGCGCCGCAGCAGCACCGCGACCGCCCCGATGGAGAAGAGGATCCCGGACAGGACCAGGTAGTTGACCAGGCTCATCGCTGCTCCTCCTGCTGGTCCGACGCGTGGGCACGCTTCGTGTCGGTGTCCTCGGTGCTCTGGCTCGTGGGCACCTCGCCGTCCACGGTCTCGGTCCCCGGCGCGGGCGTAGTGCCGGGCATCCCCGGCATGCCGGACTGGGTGACGCTGCGCGCGCCCATGTCGCCGGGGTGGGAGCTGGTGGACGTCGCGAGCTGCGCGGCGAGCTCGGGGCTGACCGAGGCGATGCTGCGCTGCTGGCCACGGATGCGCAGCACCCGGGGCACGGACTCGTCGATCGGCTTGCCGTCCGCGCCGAGGGCGGGGACGTCGGCGGCGTTGTGCCGCGCGTAGACACCGGGGGCCGGCAGGCTGCGGATGCGCCCGCCCTCCGCGGCGTAGGCGGCCATCTTGGCCTCGGCGACGTCCCGCTGGGTGCGCTTCTGGCGCAGCCGCTCGGCACGCGTGAGGACGACGGCGCCCACGGCGGCGGTGACGAGCAGGACGCCCGCCACCTCCATCGCCACGACGTAGTCGGAGAAGAGGAGCCGCGCCACGCCCACCGGGTTGGTGTCGGCGTTGGCGGCCTCGAGGCCGCGCGGGGCGGGCAGGGCGGCGCGCAGGCCGACGGCGGCGACGAGCGCAATGAGGCCGGCGCCCCCGAGGAAGCCGATCCAGCGCTGGCCCTTGAGCGTCTCGACGACCGAGTCGGAGGAGTCGACGCCGACGAGCATGAGGACGAAGAGGAAGAGCATCATGATCGCGCCGGTGTAGACGACGATCTGCGCGACCCCGAGGAAGATCGCCTCCTGGACGATGTAGAACCCGGCCAACGCGATCATGACGAAGACAACGCACATGGCCGCGTACATCGCCTTGCGGGCGAAGAGCAGGCCCAGGGCCGCGAGCACCGCGAGGGGCGCGACGATCCAGAAGAAGACCTCCTCCCCCGTGCTCGTGACGCCGGTCTCGGCCAGTGTCATGGGCAGGATCATGCGGGGGCCCCCTCGACGGGACGCGCGGTCTGCAGGCTCTCGTCCTCGGGACGGTTCTCGCGCACCCACTCGACCTGCGCCTCGGTGGGTCCGGTGACCTCGCCGCGGTAGTAGGTGTCGTCGTCGGCGTCCTCGACCATCGGGTGGGGCGGGGCGAGCATGCCGGGCATGAGCGGGGCCAGGAGGTCCTGCTTCTCGTAGATGAGGCCCTCGCGGGTGGGGCCGGTGAGCTCGTAGTCGTTGCCCATCGTCAGCGCCCGCGTGGGGCAGGCCTCGATGCAGTACCCGCAGAAGATGCAGCGTAGGTAGTTGATCTGGTAGACGCGGCCGTAGCGCTCCCCGGGGGAGTACTGGGCGTCGGGGCTGTTGTTCGCGCCCTCGACGAGGATCGCGTCCGCCGGGCAGGCCCAGGCGCACAGCTCGCAGCCGATGCACTTCTCCAGGCCGTCCGCGTAGCGGTTGAGCTGGTGGCGGCCGTGGTAGCGCGGCTGCGTCGGCACCTTCTCGAAGGGGTACTGCTCGGTGACCGTGGGACGGAACATCGAGGAGAAGGTGACCCCGAAGCCGGCGACGGGGGCGAGGAGCTCGCCGACCGGGCCCTTCTTGTCGGGCTGGTAGTCCATGGGGAGCCGCTTGCCGACCTCCCCCCGGCGCTTGGAGGGCTTGGCAAGCTGCTTGCGCAGGTTCTCCTTGCCAGGCTCGTGGTCCTGCCGCTTACTCATCGCTGGCCTCCTGTGCAGGTGCCGACTTGGTCTGGGTCGCGGTGCCGGCCTCGGCGAGGCGGCGCCGCGGGGAGGGCGGGAGCTGCTGGCCCGGCATCGGCGGCACGGGGAAGCCACCGGCGAAGGCGTCGAACTCGGAGTCGACGACCACGCCGTCAGCGCCCGCGGGGGCCGTCTGCTCGGGGTCGGGCTCCGTCTTCTTCTCCGGCCACACGAGGGTGAGGACGAGGATGACGACGAAGATCCCGGCGAGGACGAAGAGCATCGTGCGCAGGTCGATGTCGGAGAACTGGAGCAGTCCCTGGACGACGGCGACGGCGACGAGCCACGCGAGGGCGGCGGGGATGAGGATCTTCCAGCCGAGGTTCATGAACTGGTCGTAGCGGAAGCGCAGGAGCGTGCCGCGCAGCCAGAACATGAAGAACATGACGAGCCAGATCTTGGCGATCAGCCACAGCGGGGGCCACCAGCCCTGGTTGAACATGCCGTCGTTGATCGTCGACAGCGGCCACGGGGCGCGCCAGCCGCCGAGGAAGAGGGTCGCGGCGACGGCGGAGACGTTAAACATGTTGATGTACTCGGCGAGGAAGAACCACGCGAACTTCATCGAGGAGTACTCGACCATGTGGCCGGCGACGAGCTCACCCTCGGCCTCGGGCAGGTCGAAGGGCAGGCGGTTGACCTCACCGACCATCGACACGAGGTAGATGAGGAAGGCGGGCAGCAGGATGATCGCCCACCACACGCGGGTCTGGGACTCGACGATCTGGGACGTCGAGGCGGAGCCGGCGACGAGGAAGACCGAGGCGAGGGCCAGCGCCATGGCCAGCTCGTAGGAGATGACCTGCGCGGAGGAGCGCACGGCGCCCAGCAGCGGGAAGGTCGAGTTGGAGGACCAGCCGCCCAGGACGATGCCGTACACGCCGAGCGCGGTGATGCCGAGGATGTAGAGCACCGACACCGAGGAGTCGGCGAGCTGGAGCGGGGTCTCGATCCCGAAGATCGACACCTCGGGCCCGAAGGGGATGACCGCGTAGATGAGGAAGGCGCACAGCGCGGCGATGAACGGCGCCAGCAGGTAGACGAAGCGGTCGGCGCCCTTGAGGTTGATGTCCTCCTTGAGGAGCAGCTTCATCGCGTCGGCCGTCGACTGGAGCAGACCCATGGGGCCGTGCACGTTGGGGCCGGGCCGCGTCTGCATGCGCGCCAGGACCTTGCGCTCGGCCCAGATGGCGATGAGCACGAAGACCAGCAGCATGACGATGATCGCCACCGCCTTGATCACCCAGATCCACCAGGTGTCGTTGCTGAAGTCGGCGGTCGGGGCGGCCGTGGGGTCGCTGACCACCATGGGCGCGAACATCATCGCGTCACCTCCAGGTCGACGAGGGAGCCGGCGCCCGCGCCGAGCATCTCGTGCACGTGGGACCCCGGGGAGTTCTCCGGGACCCAGACGACGTCGTCGGACATCGTCGTGACGGCCAGCGGCAGGGTGATGCTACCGGCCGGGCCGCGAACGGTGACCGCGGTCCCGTCGACGGCGCCGAGGCGGGCCGCACGGCTCGCCGAGAGGCGCAGGACGGGGCGGTGGGCGGTGCCCGCGAGGTGCGGCTCACCGTCCTGGCCGCGGCCGGCGTCGAGCTGGAGCTTCCAGGTGGCCAGGACCGCCTGGTGCTCGCCCACCGCGGGGGCCGGCGCGGCGCCGACCGGTGCGGGGACGGGCGCCTGGGCGGGCTGCCAGCCGGCGAGCTCGGTGAGCTGGGCGTGGACGTCGGCGAGCGTGCCGCAGCCCAGGCTCGTGCCCATCTCGGCCGCGAGGGCGTCCAGGACACGCTGGTCGGCCATCTGGTGGGAGACGAGCACCTGACCGAAGGGCCGGCGACGTCCCTCCCAGTTGACGAAGGTGCCGCCCTTCTCGACGGGCGGGGCGACGGGCAGGACGACGTCGGCGTGCTCGGTGACCTCGCTGCGGCGCACCTCGAGCTGGACGACGACGCCCGCCGCGGCCAGCGCGCGGCGCGCGAGGGCCGGGTCGGGCAGGTCGCGCAGCTCGACGCCGCCGACGAGGAGCCCACCGAGGCGTCCGGCCGCGGTGTCCTCGAGGATGGCGGTGAGGTCGCGTCCGGCGGCGGAGGGCAGCCGGTCCACGCCCCAGGCGGCCGCGACGTCGACGCGAGCCTCGGCGTCGGACACGTGCCGTCCCCCGGGCAGCAGGCCCGGCAGCAGACCGGCCTCGACGGCGCCCCGCTCGCCGGCGCGGCGCGGCACCCAGGCCAGGCGCGCGCCGGTGCGGTCGACGAGACGCTCGACGGCGGTGAGCACGCCGGGCAGGGCACCGGCACGCTCGCCCACGAGGACGACGGCGCCGGGCTCGGTGAGCGCGGTGGCCACCGCGGCGGCGGCGACCTCCGTGGAGTCGGGCGTGATGCTGTCGAGCACCGCTGCCTCGGCGCCGGGGACGGCGGGCAGCAGGGAGGCGCGCAGCTTGGTCGTGCCGCGCGTGGCGAAGGGCGCGACCGTGCTCACCGCGACGGTGCCGGCGAGGACGCCCTTGCGCAGCCGCAGGAACATCGTCCCGCTCTCCTCCTCGGGCTCGAGGCCGACGAGCAGGACGTGCCCGGCGTGCTCGAGCGCGGAGAAGGTGACGTCCATCGGGGCACCGGCGACCCGGCGCGCGAGGAAGTCGGCCTCCTCGGCGGAGGACGGGCGGGCCCGGTGGTCGACGTCGTTGGTGCCGAGCACGGTCCGCGCGAAGCGGGACCACGCGTAGGAGTCCTCGAGGGTAAGGCGGCCGCCGGGCAGCACGCCGACGCCACCGTTCCCGCGGGCGCGCTCGAGGCCGCGGGCGGCCAGGTGCAGCGCCTCGGACCAGCTCGTCTCGACGAGCTCCCCGGTCTCCTCGTCCCGCACGAGCGGGTACTCGAGGCGGTCGGGGGCGGACTGCCAGGTGAAGGCGAAGCGGTCCTTGTCGGTGACCCACTCCTCGTTGACCTCGGCGTCGTCACCGGCGAGGCGGCGCACGACGACGCCGCGGCGGTGGTCGACGCGGATGGCCGAGCCACCGGCGTCGTGCTCCGCGACGGACTCCGTGGAGATGAGGTCGAAGGGGCGCGCGCGGAAGCGGTACGTCGCGGAGGTGAGCGCACCGACCGGGCAGATCTGGATCGTGTTGCCCGAGAAGTAGGAGGAGAACGGGCGACCGGTCGTGTCGGTCTCGGCGACCCCGACGGGGCCGGCGGACAGGCCGACGACGACGCCGGGCTCCCCCTCGACGGGGCCGCTGAGGCCGCGGTCCGTCACGTGCTGCGCCTCGCCACCCTCGTAGGCGAAGTCGAGGACGTCGGCGTCGAAGGTGCCGATCTGCGAGCCGTGCGTCGCGTGGACGTCGCGGCCCGGCGTGCCACCGCCCCGGCCCTGGAGCGCGATGAACGGGTCACCGGCGATCTGGTCGGAGAAGCGGGTGCAGCGCTGGCACAGGATGCAGCGGTCGCGGTCGAGGAGGATCTCGCTGGAGATCTTCAGCGGCTTGGGGAAGGTCCGCTTGATGTCGACGAAGCGGGTGGTGGCCCGGCCGTTCGACATCGCCTGGTTCTGCAGCGGGCACTCCCCACCCTTGTCGCAGACGGGGCAGTCGAGCGGGTGGTTGATGAGCAGGAACTCGATCATCCCGTGCTGCGCCTTGTCGGCGACGGCGGAGGTGTGCTGGGTGGCGACGACCATGCCGGGGGTGGCCTCGAGCGTGCACGAGGTCTGCGGCTTGGGCATCGCGCGGAGGTTGCCCTCACGGTCCGGGGTGGACACCTCGACGAGGCACTGGCGGCAGGCGCCGGCGGGCTTGAGCAGGGGGTGGTCGCAGAACCGCGGGATCTGGATGCCGACCTGCTCGGCCGCCCGGATGACGAGCGTGCCCTTGGGGACGTCGACCTCGACGCCGTCGATGGTGACGGTGAGGAGGTCGCGCTGCTCCGTCGTCGCGGGAGTGGAAGCCGTCGTCGTCATCGGGCACCTACTTCGGAGAACACGGCCGAGGCCTCGTACGGGAAGAGCTCGCGGGCGGCGGTGTGCGTGCCGGCCTCGAACTCCGAGCGGAAGTGCTTGATGCCGCTCTGGATCGGGACGGCGGACGCGTCGCCGAGCGCGCAGAAGGAGCGTCCGGCGATGTTCGCCGAGACGTCGAGGAGGAGGTCGATGTCGGTGGGCAGGCCCTTGCCGGCCTCGAGCCGGTGCATGACCTGCTTCATCCAGTACGTGCCCTCCCGGCAGGGGGTGCACTTGCCGCAGGACTCGTGCTGGTAGAAGTCCGTCCAGCGGGACACGACCCGGACCACCGAGACCGTCTCGTCGAAGACCATGAGCGAGCGGGTGCCGAGCATGGAGCCGGCCGCCCCCACGGACTCGTAGTCGAGGGGGACGTCGAGGTGCTCCTCGGTGAGGATCGGGCTCGAGGACCCGCCGGGGGTCCAGAACTTCAGCCGGTGCCCGGCGCGGATCCCGCCGGCCATGTCGATGAGCTCGCGCATCGTGATGCCGAGCGGCGCCTCGTACTGCCCGGGCCGGGCGACGTGCCCGGACAGGGAGAACAGGCCGTGACCGGCGGACTTCTCGGTGCCCATCGAGGAGAACCAGTCGGTGCCGCCGCGCAGGATGCCGGGGACCGAGGCGATCGACTCGACGTTGTTGACGACCGTCGGGCGGGCGTAGAGGCCCGCGACCGCCGGGAACGGCGGCTTGAGGCGCGGCTGGCCGCGACGGCCCTCGAGGGAGTCGAGCAGCGCCGTCTCCTCACCGCAGATGTAGGCGCCGGCGCCGGCGTGGACGGTGATCTCGAGGCTGTAGTCACCGTTCGGGCCGAGGTTCGTGCCGATGAGACCCGCCTCGCGGGCCTCGCGGACCGCGGCCAGGAGGCGGCGGTAGACGTGGACGACCTCGCCGCGAAGGTAGATGAAGGCGTGGTTGCCGCCGATGGCGTAGGACGTGATCGCCACGCCCTCGATGAGGGCGTGCGGGTTGGCCATCATGAGCGGGACGTCCTTGCAGGCGCCCGGCTCGGACTCGTCGGCGTTGACGACGAGGTAGCGGGGACCGCCGTCGGGAGCCGGGAGGAAGGACCACTTGAGGCCGGTGGGGAAGCCGGCGCCGCCGCGGCCGCGCAGGCCGGAGCCCTTGACGGTCTCGACGACGTCGCCCGGGGCCATGTCCATGGCCGTGGCCAGGGCCTGGTAGCCGCCGCGGGAGCGGTAGGTGTCCAGGCTCCAGGAGCGCTCGGCGTCCCAGATGTCCGACAGGATCGGAGTCAGCTGCGTCTGGCTCACTGCTTGCCCTCCTCGGCCGTGGCGCCCTCGCCGGCCGGGCCACGCTTGCCCGCCGGGTCGGTGTCGTCAGGGGTGGTCGGCGGGCGCTCGGCGCTGCCGTAGGGGTTGGGGACGGTCCCGCCCTCGACGGGGCCGCCGCCTCGGGCCTCGTCGGTCGCGGGGGCGGTCCAGCCGCGCTCGCGGGCCAGCTGCAGCCCGGCGAGGGTCGCCGGACCGGCGCCCACGCCCTCGTCCGCGCGGCCGTCCTCGAAGCCGGCGAGGACGTGGGAGATCTCCTTGAAGGTGCCGACGGTCGCCGCCCCGCGCGTGGGGGTGACCGGACGGCCGGCCCGCAGCTCGTCGACGAGCTCGATGGCCGTCGTCGGGGTCTGGTTGTCGAAGAACTCCCAGTTGACGACGACGACGGGCGCGTAGTCGCAGGCCGCGTTGCACTCGACCTGCTCGAGGGTGATGACGCCGTCCTCGGTGGTCTCGTCGTGGCCGATGCCCAGGTGCTCGGAGACCGTGTCGTAGATGATGTCGCCGCCCATGACGGCGCACAGCGCGTTCGTGCACACCCCGACCGTGTACTGGCCGTTGGGGTGGCGCTTGTACTGGGTGTAGAAGGTCGCGACGGCGGAGACCTCGGCGCGGGTGAGGCCGAGGAGCTCGGCGCACAGCGCGATGCCGCGGGCGCTGACGTAGCCGTCCTCGGACTGGACGAGGTGCAGCATCGGCAGCAGGGCCGAGCGTGCCTGCGGGTAGCGGGAGATGATCTGCCCGGCCTCGCCGCGCAGCCGCTCCTCCACCTCGGGTGCGTACGTGGTGACGACGCTCATCAGCGGTCCACCCCTCCCAGGACAGGGTCGATCGAGGCCAGCGTGACGACGACGTCGGCCAGCTGGCCACCCTCGCTCATGATCGACGTCGACTGGAGGTTGGAGAAGGACGGGTCACGGAAGTGGGCCCGGTAGGGCCGCGTGCCGCCGTCGGAGACGAGGTGGACGCCCAGGACGCCGCGCGGGTGCTCGATCGTCTGGTACACCTGCCCGGCCGGGACCCGGAAGCCCTCGGTGACGAGCTTGAAGTGGTGGATGAGCGACTCCATCGAGGTGCCCATGATCTCGCGGATGTGGTCCAGGGAGTTGCCCTGGCCGTCGCTGCCGATCGACAGCTGCGCGGGCCAGGCGACCTTCTTGTCCGCGACCATGACCGGCCCGGGCGTGGCCTCGAGGCGCTCGAGGACCTGGTCGATGATCTTCATCGACTCGTAGCACTCGGCCCAGCGGACCTTGACCCGCCCGAAAGCGTCGCAGCTGTCGTCGGTGATGACGTCGAAGTCGTAGGTCTCGTACCCGCAGTACGGCGCGATGCGGCGCATGTCGAGCGGGTAGCCCGAGGCCCGCAGCGCGGGGCCGGTGAGCCCGAGGGCCAGGCCGGCGGCGAGCGAGATGTGGCCGACGTCCTCGTGGCGCAGCTTGTAGATGGGGTTGGCCATCGTGAGGTCCTGGAGCTCACCGATGTCGCGGCGCACCTTGGGGAGCAGCTCGCGGACCATCTCGATCGTGTCGGCCGGGATGTCCTGCGCCACGCCGCCGGGGCGGATGTAGGCGTGGTTCATCCGCAGGCCGGTGATGTGCTCGAGGATCCGCAGGATCTCCTCGCGGCCGCGGAAGCCAATCGTCATCATCGTCGTGGCGCCCAGCTCGTTACCGGCCGTGGCGATCGCGACGATGTGCGAGGCGATGCGGTTGAGCTCCATGACGAGGACCCGGATGAGGGTCGCGCGCGCCGGGATCTCGTCGGTGATGCCGAGGAGCTTCTCCACGCCGAGGCAGTAAGCGGCCTCCTGGAACAGCGGGGCGACGTAGTCCATGCGGGTGCAGAACGTCACGCCCTGGGTCCAGTTGCGGTACTCCATGTTCTTCTCGATACCGGTGTGCAGGTAGCCGGTACCGACGCGCAGCTCGTTGACGGTCTCGCCCTCGATGTCGAGGATGAGGCGCAGCACGCCGTGGGTCGAGGGGTGCACCGGGCCCATGTTGACGACGATGCGCTCCTCGCCCAGGCGCTCGGCCTCGGCGGCGATGGCCGCCCAGTCACCGCCGTCGGCGGTGAACTCGGGGCCGGTCTGCGAGTCGAGCGCAGGCCCGGTGGCGTGCAGGTTCGTGTGCTCGGCCATCAGCTGTAAGACCTCCGGGTGTCGGGCGGCGGGATCGTCCCGCCCTTGTACTCGACCGGGATCCCGCCCAGCGGGTAGTCCTTGCGCTGCGGGTGACCGACCCAGTCGTCGGGCATCGCGGTGCGCGCGAGGGAGGGGTGACCGTCGAAGACGATCCCCATGAGGTCCCAGGTCTCCCGCTCGTGCCAGTCGTTGCCGGGGTAGATGTCGACGATCGTCGGCACGTGGGGGTCGGCGTCGGCGACGGCGACCTCCAGGCGCAGCTGGCGGCCGTGGGTGAGGGAGATGAGGTGGTAGACGGCGTGGAGCTCGCGGTCGACGTCGGCCGGGAAGTGCACGCCGGAGACGCCCATGCACAGCTCGAAGCGCAGGTCCTGGTCGTCGCGCAGCCACTGCGCCACGCGGCGCAGGTGCTCGCGGGCGAGGAAGATCGTCAGCTCGCCGCGGTCGACGACGACCTTCTCGATCGCGCTGTCGGGGTCGACGCCGTCGGCCTCGAGGAGCTCGACGAGGATGTCGACGACCTCGTCGAACCAGCTGCCGTAGGGCCGCTCGGCGGCCGGCGGCATCGCGACGGTGGCGACGAGGCCACCGAAGCCGGAGGTGTCACCGCTGCCGTGGACACCGAACATGCCGCGGCGGACGTCGACGACCTCCAGCTCGCGGCGCCCGCCGACCGGGCCGGCGGGGATGTTCTGCCCGGCGGCCTCGAGGGCCGCCTCGGTCGTCGACTGCGCGCCCGTCTCGCCGGTGCCCGGCTTGACGACGTCGGCGGCGGACGTCTTCTCGTCCTCGCGCTCACTCACGCCAGCAGCCCCTTCATCTGGTGGGTGGGGGTGGCGGCCAGCGCCGCCTCCTCCGCCGCACGGGCCACGGCCTCACGGTTGGCACCGAGAGGCTCGTGCTTGACCTGGTCGTGCAGCGCCATGATCGCGTTGATGAGCATCTCCGGCCGCGGCGGGCAGCCGGGCAGGTAGATGTCCACGGGCACGAGGTGGTCGACGCCCTGGATGATCGCGTAGTTGTTGAACATGCCGCCGCTGGAGGCGCACACGCCCATCGAGATGACCCACTTCGGGTCGGCCATCTGGTCGTAGATCTGCCGGACGACGGGCGCCATCTTCTGGCTCACGCGGCCCGAGACGATCATGAGGTCGGCGTGACGCGGGGACGCGCGGAAGACCTCCATGCCGAAGCGGGAGATGTCGAAGCGCGGGGTGCCCGCGGCCATCATCTCGATGGCGCAGCACGCCAGGCCCATGGTGACCGGCCACATCGAGCCCTTGCGGGCCAGCCCGACGGCCTTCTCCACGGTCGTGAGCATGAACCCCGCTGGGAGCTTCTCTTCCAGACCCATGTTGTCCTCCTCAGTCCCACTCAAGGGCGCCGCGCCGCCACTCGTAGGCGAAAGGCACGGTGATGATGGCGATGAAAGCGAGCGCGGCGATGAGGCCGAAGGCGGCCAGCTCACTGAAGGCGATGGCCCACGGCACGAGGAAGATGACCTCGACGTCGAAGACGATGAAGGTCATGGCCACGAGGTAGTACTTGATGGGGAAGCGGCCGGCGCCCGTGGCGCGCGGGGTGGCCTCCACACCGCACTCGTAGTTCGCGACCTTGACCCGGTTGTAGCGCTTGGGCCCGATGACCGCGCTCGCCGCGAGGCCGCCGATCGCCAGTGCGGCAGCTGCCGCCGCCATGACGAGGATGGGGACGAAGGGGTTCATCGTGCCTCCGTGGTTGCTCGGTGCGCGGTGGGCGTGGCCCTCCGGCTGCTCGGGTGTCCGTCTCGCTGCCTCACGATGCGGGCACCGCCCTGCTCAGTGCCGCGATGAGCCTATCCATCCAGTCCCCGTCGCGGCGGTCGAAGCCGTCGGACAGGAGCTTCATGACGAAGCGCATGAGGACGGGCCGTGGGAGACCGTACTTCACGCAGGCGCGCATGATCTCCGGCCGCTCGATGAGGCGGGCGAAGACCTGGCCCATCGTGAAGTAGCCGCCGAGCTCGTCGGCGAGGATCGCGGGGTAGGTCCGCAGCGCCTTCTCCATCGCGTAGGGCGTGGTCCGGGCGAGGGCCTGGGAGACGACGTCGGCGGCGATCCGGCCGGACTGCATCGCGTAGGCGATGCCCTCGCCGTTGAAGGGCGAGACCATGCCGCCGGAGTCACCGACGAGCAGCATCCCCTGGGAGTAGTGGGGCTTGCGGTTGAAGGCCATCGGCAGGGCGGCGCTGCGCAGCTCGCCCACCTGGTTCTCGGGCGTGAACTCCCACTCGGCGGGCGCGTTGCGCATCCACGTCGCGAACAGGCCCTTGTAGTCGAGCTTCGTGGGCTTGGCGGTGGAGCTGAGCGAGCCCAGGCCGACGTTGACCGTGCCGTCGCCGAGGGCGAAGATCCAACCGTAGCCCGGCATGAGGTTCGAGCGGCCAGGCTCCCCGTCCCACAGCTCCAGGTGCGACTCCATCATCGGGTCGTCGTGGCGCGGGCTCCTGAAGTAGGTGCGGATCGCGACGCCCATGGGGCGGTTGTCGTTCTTCTCGATGCCCATCGTCGTGGCCAGGCGCGCGGAGACGCCGCCGGCGTCGACGACGATGCGGGCACGGTAGGTGCGCTCCTCACCCGTCCGCCGGCCCTTGGCGTCCACCGAGCGGGTGGTGACGCCGAGGATGCGGCCCGAGCGCTCGTGGCGCACCGGGCCGGTGACGGCCACGCCCTCGAGCAGCCGCGCACCGCTGCCGGCGGCGTGCCGGGCGAGGGTCTCGTCGAGGTTCATCCGCGAGCGGGCCAGGCCGTAGGACGGCATCTCGGCGAGCTCGGGCCAGGGGATCTCGATGCGGTGGCCGCCGCCGTAGGTGCGCAGCCCCCAGTTCCGGATCCAGCCGTCGGACTCCTCGGTGGGCACGCCCATGCGGATGAGCTCGGCGACGGCGCGCGGGGTGAGGCCGTCACCGCAGATCTTGTCGCGCGGGAAGGTCGCCTTCTCGAGGAGGAGGACGTCCAGGCCGGTCTGGGCGAGGTAGTGCGCGGTGGCCGATCCGGCGGGACCTGCACCGACAACGATGACGTCGGCGTCATCGTGGGCTGCGCGCACGTCACCTCTCCTGGTTCGTCATGGTGCCCACCGACGTCCAGAACGGCGCGGTGATGCAACAGCAGTCTACAAAGTTCGCGACGCGCGAACCGCTTAGGGTGACCTAACCAGGCGCGGGGGGCGCGTCCTGGGACAATGCCCTCATGAGTCGAGCCGACCTGGACAAGCAGCCGCGTGAGGTGGCGAGGATGTTCGACGCCGTGGCCAAGCGCTACGACGTGACGAACGACATCCTCTCCCTGTGGCAGGACCGCGCGTGGCGCGTGGCCACCCGGCGCGCGGTCGCGGCCGAGCCGGGCATGCGGGTCCTGGACCTCGCGGCCGGCACCGGCACCTCCAGCGAGGCCTACGCGGACGCCGGCGTCGCCGTCGTCCCCTGCGACTTCTCCACCGGCATGGTCGGGGTGGGCAAGCGCCGCCGTCCCGACCTCAGCTTCGTCGCGGGTGACGCGACGAGGCTGCCCTTCGCCGACGAGTCCTTCGACGTCGTGACGATCTCCTTCGGCCTGCGCAACGTCGTCGACACCGACCTCGCGCTGCGGGAGATGCGGCGCGTGACGCGCCCCGGCGGACGCCTGGTGATCTGCGAGTTCTCCCGGCCCACCTTCGCGCCCTTCCGCGTGCTGTACAGCTTCTACCTCACCCAGGTGCTCCCCCGGGTCGCGCGACTGGTGTCCTCCAACACCGACGCCTACGGCTACCTCGCCGAGTCGATCACCGACTGGCCCGACCAGCGCGGCCTGGCCGCCCTCGTGGAGGGCGCTGGCTGGCGCTCGGTGGGCTACCGCAACCTCTCCGGCGGCATCGTCGCGCTCCACCGCGCGACCCGCTGAGGGCAGCCGCGATGTCGTCCGCACCCGCCGGGGACCCGGCGCCCGTCCCCCTGCTCGCCCGGACGGTCCCCATCGAGGACCCCGGCGACCTCCTCGACCTCCTCCCCCGCCCGGACGTCACGACGACGGCGAGCTGGGTGCGCCGCGGCGACGGGCTCGTCGGCTGGGGCGTGGCCGCCCGCGTGGACACCTCCGGCGCGACCCGGATGATCGACGCCGACGCGTGGTGGCGCCGGACGGCCGACGCGATGGTCGTGCGCGACTCCGTCGGCGTGCCGGGCACCGGACCGGTCGCCTTCGGCTCCTTCGCCTTCTCCCGCCGCTCGCAGGCGGGCGGCACGCTCGTCGTCCCGCGCGTCGTCGTCGGCCGCCGCGAGGGCCGCAGCTGGCTCACCGTCGTCGGCCCGGCCGGCCTGGGACCGAACCCCTCGCTCGCCCACAGCCGCGGCGACGTCGTGCCCGTCACCGCGCCCGGCGAGGTCACCTTCACCGACGGCGCCCTCACGAGCGCGCAGTGGCAGGACGCGGTGGCCGAGGTCGTCGACGCGATCCGCGCCGGCACGGTGGAGAAGGTCGTCATGGCCCGCGACGTCGTCGCCCGCACGAGCGCCGACGTCGACGTCCGCCACCTCCTGCGCAACCTCGCCGACCAGTACCCGACGTGCTGGACCTTCGCCGTCGACGGGCTCGTGGGCGCGACCCCCGAGCTCCTCGTGCGGCGCGACCAGGGCCTCGTGGCCTGCCGGGTCCTCGCCGGGACGATCCAGCGCACCGGCGACGACGCCGCGGACCTGCGCCACGCGGCCGAGCTCGCCCGCTCATCCAAGGACCTGGGCGAGCACGAGCTCGCGGTCCAGTCGGTCGCCGAGGCGCTGGGGCCGTACTGCTCGAGCTTCAACGTGCCCGACTCGCCCTTCGTCCTCCACCTGCCCAACGTCATGCACCTGGCCAGTGACGTCACCGGCGTCGTCGACCGGCAGACCTCGCCGAGCTCCCTCGCGCTCGCGGCGGCGCTCCACCCGACGGCCGCGGTGGGCGGGACGCCGACGCCGCGCGCCGTCGAGGTGCTCGCCGAGACCGAGCGGATGGACCGGGGCCGCTACGCCGGCCCCGTCGGCTGGATGGGCGCCGACGGCGACGGCGAGTGGGGCATCGCGCTGCGCTCCGGGGAGGTCACCGGCCCGCGGTCGGTGCGCCTGTTCGCCGGCTGCGGGATCGTCGCCGCCTCCGACCCGGCGGCCGAGGTCCGCGAGTCCGAGGCCAAGCTCCGTCCCATGCGCAGCGCCCTCACCACCTGAGCGCCCCCACCCCCACCACATATGGGTGAAAATCGCGGCCGTCGCACAGCGTCGGCCGCGATTTTCACCCATATGCGTTGGGGGGTCAGGTGCCGGGGTGGGCCTCGTCGCCAGGGTGACCTCGACCCGGGTGAGCTCGCCGTCGCGGACGACGTCGAGGGTCGCCTCGTCGCCGGAGGAGTACTGGCGGACGTAGCCGGTGAGGGCGGCGGAGCCGTCGACGGCGCGGTCGTCGATCGCGGTGATGACGTCGCCGCGCTGCAGGCCCGCCTCCGCGGCGGGCGATCCGTCCTCGACCTGCTCGACCCGGGCGCCGGCGCGGGTGACGCCGTCGACCTCGGCCGTCGTGTCGGTGAGCCCGACGCCGAGGAAGGCGTGCTCGACGCTGCCGTCCTCGACGAGCTGCTGGGCGACGTCGGCGGCCTGGTCCACCGGGATCGCGAAGCCGAGCCCGATGCTCCCGGACTGCCCGCCGCCGCCGGAGAGCGTGGCGATCGAGCTGTTGATGCCGATGACCTGCCCCTTCGCGTCGAAGAGCGGGCCGCCGGAGTTGCCGGGGTTGACCGCGGCGTCGATCTGGATCGCGTTCGTCACGACGGACTGCGTGCGGCTCTGGGTGACGACCGGGCGGTCGAGGGCGGAGATGATGCCGGTGGTGGCCGTCGAGTCCAGCCCGAGCGGGTTGCCGACCGCGAGGACGGCCTGGCCGACCGCGAGGTCGGCGGAGCTGCCGAGGGTGGCCGGGGAGAGGTCGGCCGGCGGGTCGACGAGCCGGACGACGGCGAGGTCGGTCGTCTCGTCCTGGCCCACGAGCTCGGCCTCGTAGAGGCGGCCGTCGGCCAGCGAGACGGTGATCTCGCGAGCGCCGTCGACGACGTGGCTGTTGGTGAGGACGTGCCCCTCGTCGTCGATGACGACGCCGGAGCCCTGGCCCTGCCCGGACGCGGTCGTGACGTCGATGGCGACGACCGACTCCCGCACGGCGGCGGTGACCGCCTGCCAGTCCGGGGTGGCCGACGTCGAGCTGGCGGGGACGACCTGCGTGGGCGCCGCCGTGGTCGGGGTGTCGAGCGCGGGCGAGTCGAAGGCGCCGGTGACGGTGGCCGTGCCGAGGCTCGCGAGGAGCGCGGCGGTCGCGGCGGTGCCGCCGAGGGCGGCCCAGCCGCGGCGGCGGCCGTGCGGGAGCACACGGGTCGCGCGGCGCTCGGCCAGTTCGTCGACGGAGGGCACCCGGGTCGCGGGGTCGGGGCGGGAAGGGTGGGGTGCCCAGGAGCATGGCGTCGACCTCCGCCTGCTCGCGGGCGGCCCGCTCGTCGCGGGCGATGTGGGCGTCGCGTCGCGCGTCGCCGGTGCTGCCGAAGTGGGTCATGGTGGTCCTCCTGGGTTGCGTTCTTCCCCCAGGGAACACCGCGGACCTTGTCCGGCTCTGGGTGGCACCTGGGAGCTTCCTGGGTGGCGCGCCGCGCGTCCCCCGCGGATACGATCGGGGCCGGACGACCGGGCGAGGAGGACGGGTGCGACGGACCAGGCGGCACCGCGTCGAGCGGCTCTCCGTCGACGGCACCAGCCGTCCGCGCAGCGACGTCCTCGCCGGTGAGGAGCCGATGGAGCTGCGCGTGGACGGCGCCGCGTGGACCGTCACCATGCGCACCCCGGGCGACGACTTCGACCTCGCGCTGGGCTTCCTCGTCTCCGAGGGCGTGGTGTGGGACGCGGAGCAGGTGGCCGGCGTCGCCTACGGTCCGGGGGTCAACCCGGACGGCACCCGGAGCTACAACATCGTCGACGTCCACCTGTCCCCGGGCGTCGCACCGCCAGGCACCGCCCACGAGCGCCACGTCTACACCTCCAGCGCGTGCGGCATCTGCGGCACGTCGTCGATCGACGCCGTCACCCGCGCCTCCCGCTTCCCCGTGGCCGACGACGTCCGCGTGCCGCTCCCCGAGCTGCTCGCCATGACCGACCGCATCCGCAGCGAGCAGCGGCTCTTCGCCGAGACGGGCGGGGTCCACGCGGCGGGGCTCTTCGCGGTCGCGGACGACGGGCGGGCCGAGCTGCTGTGCCTGCGCGAGGACGTGGGCCGGCACAACGCCGTCGACAAGGTCGTGGGCTGGGCGCTGCGCGAGCGTGGCCTGCCGCTGCGCCGCTGCGTGCTCCAGGTCTCCGGCCGGGCGTCCTTCGAGCTCGTCCAGAAGGCGCACATGGCGGGGATCGCCGTGCTGTCCGCGGTCAGCGCGCCCTCGGCGATGTCGGTGGAGCTCGCGGCGGGGGTGGGGATGACGCTCGTGGGCTTCAGCCGCGGCGACTCCGCCAACGTCTACGCCGGCCGCGAGCGCATCGTCACCTGAGCGCTGCGCGTCCGGCTCGCGCGGGCGCCGCGCCCTCTCCCAGCTTGGGTCGCCCTTTCCGATCACGCGTCGCCCGTCCTGGGCCGTCGGGATGAGCCGGAGGTGCGACGCATCGTGGCCCGCGGGGCGGCCTACGCCGTCTGGGCGTCGCGGTGCTCCGCCTCGACGTCGTCCTCGGGGCGGCGGGGGCGGGTGCGGTGGGAGAAGTAGAGGCCCAGCGCCGCGAGGGTGAGGCCGCCGATGAAGTTGCCGACGAGCACGGGGATCTGGTTCCACAGCCACCAGTCGTCGACCCCGATCGGGGCGCCGAGCATCATCCCGGTGGGAATGACGAAGAAGTTGACGACGGCGTGCTCGTAGCCGAGGGCGAAGAAGGTGAGGATCGGCATCCAGATCCCGAGGATCTTCCCGGCCAGGCTCGTGGAGGAGAAGCCCATGATGACGCCAAGCGCCACGAGCCAGTTGCACAGCACGGCGCTGAGGGTGGCCCAGGTGAGCCCGGTCGCCGGGCCGGCCTCCTCGTAGCGCAGGGTCTTGTCGACGGCGAGGTCGACGAGGGCCTGGGCGGTGGGCTCGTCGGTGATCGTCCCCATCCCGGTGAGGACCGCGCTGATCATCCAGCCCGCGGCCAGGCCGCCGATGAGGTGCCCGACGACGAGCCACCAGAACACGCGCAGACAGCCGGCGACGCTGACGCGCCGCTCGAGCACGGCCATCGGTAC
Organism: Georgenia sp. Marseille-Q6866; assembly: GCF_965111665.1. NCBI lineage: Bacteria > Bacillati > Actinomycetota > Actinomycetes > Allobogoriellales > Allobogoriellaceae > Georgenia > Georgenia sp. Marseille-Q6866. The sequence continues at coordinate 33,826 of NZ_CBCOOR010000025.1, forward strand.
GACGCCGAAGGCGCCGGTGACGAGCTCGAGGCCGAGCAGGACGACGAGCGTGAGGCCGATCGGGAAGAGGAGCGAGCCCAGCACGGGGATCCCGGTCTGCACCTGGACCATGACCGCGAGGGTCGTCGCCGCGCCGAGCAGGTAGGTGGCGAGGACGGCCCGCAGCACGAGCTGCCACGCGGGCAGGGCGACCTTCTTCTCACCGGCCGGCCCGATGGCGTCGACGATCCCGAGAGGGGCGACGGCGTCGCTCACGGGGTTGCCTCCCCCCGCGGCGTGAACCGCACCTCCTCACCGCGCTCCACACGCTCGCGCTGCGGCACCACGGTGTACTTCGGGTCGCGGGCCGAGGCCTGGCCGGCCTCGAAGACGCCCATCCGGGTGCAGAAGGACCCGGCCGCGAGCGCCGCGCCGCTGAGGACGGCGGCCCAGCGGCGCCGCCCGGCGAGCAGCGTGCCGACCGCCCCGGCCGCCGTCAGCGCCTTGGCGGCACGCATGTAGCGCCCGCCGGTGCCGGTGTGGAGCGGTTCGGCCGTGAGACCCATCGAACGTTCCATGACCTGCTCGGCAACGAGCTCGGCGACCGCGCCCGCGACCGCCAGCCTCCGGGCCGGGCCCGCCTGCGCCACGGGGGTGGCCACCATCGCCGCGCCGCCGGAGGCGGCCGCCGCGGAGGCGCAGAAGACGAAGGGCAGCTCCCGGTAGGCCTCGCGCCACGACGGCGTGGACGTGTCGGACAGGAGGACGGCGGTGTAGGCGGCCACGGGTGGGGCGGTGAGCGCGGCCGCGACGCCGGCGGGCCTCCCGACCGCACGGAGCAGCCGAACCGCTCCGGCGTCGGGCTGTACGGGCAGCATCCGGACCACCTCGTCCAGTGCGGCGACGCCAGCCGGGGCGCCGTAGATGCTGAGCAACCAGGTCCCGACCGACATCGGGGACGTGAGCTTGACCGTGCGGAGCATGTTGAGGAAGCGCTCAGGTCGGCCCAGGTCGCTCACGAGCGCCCCGAGGCTCACGCCGAGCGCGCCCATCGAGACCAGTCGTCCCACCCGCCGCAGGTCCGGGCGGTCGGTGAGCTGAGCGCCCGCGGCGAGGAGCGAGGAGCCGGCGGCGAGACCGCCGGCGAACATGTAGAGGGGGATGCGCACGTCCCACGGTGCCGCCTTGACCACCTGGCGCCCGTAGTAGGACGTGAACTCGACGTCCGGGACGGTCTGCGGCTCGGACCGGTCACGCCGGGTGCGCGGACGGCGCGCCTGCGCCGGGGCGCTCACCGCTTCCCCAGGAAGACGAGTGCTGCCCCGGCGAGCAGCGCGCCGGCGGCAGCGCTGGCGCGGTTGAACATCTTCGGCAGGTAGTACGTCGGCACGACCGGGTCGGGCGGCAGGCCGTAGACCTCCGGCTCGTCGAGGAGGAGGAAGAAGGCGCCGGTGCCGCCGACGCCGTCGTTCGGGTCGTGGCCGTAGAGACGGGCCTCCGCCACGCCCTGCTCGTGCAGCTCGCCCCGGCGCTTCTCGGCCCGCTCCCGCAGCTCGTCGACGTCCCCGTACTGGATCGACTGCGTGGGGCAGGCCTGGGCACAGGCAGGTTGCAGCCCGTCACCGAGCCGGTCGTAGCACAGGGTGCACTTCTGGGCGATGCCCACGTTGAGGGCACCTGCCGGACCGCGGCGGCGCTCGATGACCCCGTAGGGGCAGGCCGGCACGCAGTACCCGCAGCCGTTGCACACGTCGTCCTGGACGACGACGGTGCCGAACTCGGTGCGGAAAAGCGCGCCCGTGGGGCACACGTCCAGGCACCCGGCGTGCGTGCAGTGCTTGCACACGTTCGAGGACATGAGCCAGCGGAAGTCGGCCTGCGCGCCCTCCTCGTCCGACATCATCGGGCCGTCGCCGGTGTCGGTCTGCGGGGCGGTCGCCACCGTCCCCGCGGGCATGCTCGTCTCCTGCCCGCCGGTCGGGGCCGGGGGCCCGGAGCCGGGCATGCCGAGGTTGACGGTGGGCCGCTGCTGCTCGATGAAGGCGACGTGACGCCAGGTGTTGGCGCCGAGCGAACCGGTGTTGTCGAAGGACTGTCCGAGGAGGTCGAAATCCTCCCCGCCGGGCACGAGGTTCCACTCCTTGCAGGCGACCTCGCACGCCTTGCAGCCGATGCACACGCTCGTGTCGGTGAAGAAGCCCTTGCGTGGCGGCGGGTCGACGTACCCCGCGTCCACTGCTGGGTCCACCGGCCCGAAGAGGCTGTTCCTGCCGGCCATGTCAGCTCCCCTCGGCTGGTCGGTACGGGGCGTCGTCGGCACCGTCGGAGCGGGTGACGGCGCGGGGGTCGGCGGTGACGATCGGCTGGTGAGTCTCGGTGCCGGCCCGCTGCCGGTACTCCGCGACGAGTGCGGTGAGCTGCGGGCCGCGGGGCCGGCGCCCCGGCAGCACGTCGCAGGTCCCCGCCTTGGTCTCCTGGATGAGGACGTTCGGGTCGAGGCTGATGCCGAAGAGGTCGTTGGCGGAGTCGCCGGTCACCAGGCCGTTGCTGCCCCAGTGGTAGGGCAGCCACACCTGGTGCACCACGCGCCCGGCCACCCGGAGCGGGCGCAGCCGGTCGGTGACGACCACGCGTCCCTCGACCGCCGCCCGAGCGGTGACGACGTGGCACCAGCCGAGGTGCTCGAGCCCCCGCTCCTCGGCGAGCACCGGGGAGACCTCGACGAACATCTCCGGCTGCAGCTCCGACAGGTAGGCCAGGGTGCGGCTCATCCCGCCCGCCGTGTGGTGCTCGGTGAGCCGGCTCGTGGTGAAGACGAAGGGGAAGACGTCGCTGCCGTCACCGGGTGGGCTCGGGTTGATCGGGTTGACGGGGTCGCGGTACTCCACGCGGGTGGGGTTGGCCTGCTGCCCGTACAGCGCGTTGCGGAAGGGCGACTCGACCGGCTCGTAGTGCGTGGGCATCGGCCCGTCGATGAGCCCGCTGGGCACGAACAGGGCCCCACGGCCGTCGCCCTGCATGATGAACGCGTCGGTCCCGTCGAGGGCGTCGACCCCTTCGGCACCAGGCTCGTGCCGGTAGGACGGCGGCTTGGTCCGCTCGAAGTCGGGCACGTCCTGGCCCGTCCACTCCCCCTTCTCCTCGTCCCACCACACGTAGGCCTTGCGCTCGCTCCACGGCTTGCCCTCGGGGTCGGCGGAGGCACGGTTGTAGAGGATGCGACGGTTGGCCGGCCAGACCCAGCCCCACTCGGGGGCGACGAGGGTCTGCTCGGACCCCGGCTTGCGCCGGGCGGCCTGGTTGACGCCGTCGGCGAAGACGCCGGTGTAGATCCAGCAGCCGCCGACGGTGGAGCCGTCGTCCTTGAGCTCGGTGAAGGAGGACAGCGGCCGCCCGGTCGCCACCTCGTAGCCGTTGATCTCCATGAGCACGGCCTCGGCGCTGGGCTCGTCGTGCTCGCCGTGGACGGGGTAGTCCCAGGCGAGATCGAGCAGCGGCCGGTCGCGCTCGAGGTTCGCCTCCGCCAGGCGCTCCCGCATGATCCGGCCCAGGTGGAAGAAGAACCACAGCTCCGAGCGGCGGTCGCCGGTCGGCTCGACCGCCTTCTCCCGCCACTGGAGCATGCGCTGGGTCTGGGTGAAGGTGCCCTCCTTCTCCACGTGGGAGGCCGCCGGGAGAAGGAACACCTCGGTGGCGCACTCCTCGGTGACGATCTCCCCCGTCTCGATCTCGGGAGCGTCCTTCCAGAAGGAGGCGCTCTCGATCTCGTAGAGGTCCCGGACGACGAGCCAGTCGAGCTGGGCCATGCCCAGCCGCTGCGCGCGCCCGTGCGCGGAGCCGACGGCCGGGTTCTGCCCGAGGAGGAAGTAGCCCTTGACCTTGCCGTCGATCATGTCGAGCACGGTGCGGTAGGTGCCGTGGTCCCCGGTGAGGCGTGGCATGTAGTCGTAGCACCAGTCGTTCTCGGCGGTGGCGGCACCGCCCCAGTACGCCTTGAGGAGGCTGGTGGCGTAGGCCGCGCCGTTGCCCCAGAAGCCCTTCCTCCCCGGCATGGCCATGTCCTCCACCCAGGCGGCGAAGTCCGGGTGCTGGCGTGCCTCGGGCATGACGAGGTAGCCCGGCAGGAGGTTGAACAGGGTGGGGATGTCCGTGGACCCCTGGATGCTCGCGTGGCCGCGCAGCGCCATGATGCCGCCGCCGGGACGTCCCATGTTGCCCAGCAGCAGCTGGAGGATGGAGCCGGTCCGGATGTACTGCGCCCCCACGCTGTGCTGGGTCCAGCCGACGCTGTAGACCAGCGCCGTCGTCCGCTCGCGGCCCGAGGCAGACACCCACGCCTCGGCCACCTCCTGGAGCTGCTCGGGGGAGACCCCGCAGGCCTCCTCCACCAGCTCGGGGGTGTAGCGGGAGAAGTGGCGCTTGAGGACCTGGTACACGGTGCGCGGGTGCTGGAGCGTCTCGTCGCGCTCGGGCTCCTCGGGCACCGGCATGCCGTGGGACTCGTGCTGGAGACCGGAGGCGGTGGCCCGGTCCTCGGCGCCCTCCTGCTCGTCCTCCCCCGTCCTCTCGACGCCGGCGTACTGCCAGGTCGAGGTGTCATAGGTGCGGGTCTCGGGGTCGAAGCCGGAGAACAGTCCGTCGAGGTCCTCGGTGTCGAGGTAGTCCTCGGACAGGATCGTCGCGGCGTTCGTGTAGGCGAGCACGTACTCGCGGAAGTCGAGCTCGTTCTGCAGGACGTAGTTGATGATCGCGCCGAGGAAGACGATGTCGGTCCCCACGCGGATGGGCACGAAGGTGTCGGCGAGCGCGCTCGTGCGGGTGAAGCGCGGGTCGACGTGGATGACCTTGGCGCCGCGACGCTTGGCCTCCATCACCCACTGGAAGCCGACGGGGTGAGCCTCGGCCATGTTCGAGCCCTGGATGATGATGCAGTCCGCGTTGCTGAGGTCCTGCTGGAAGTTGGTGGCCCCTCCTCGGCCGAAGCTGGTCCCCAGACCGGGGACCGTGGCGGAGTGTCAAATACGGGCCTGGTTCTCGATCTGCACCGCGCCCATCGCGGTGAAGAGCTTCTTGATGAGGTAGTTCTCCTCGTTGTCCAGGGTGGCCCCGCCGAGGGCGGCGATGCCCATCGTGCGGCGCAGGTGACGCCCCTCGGCGTCGGTCTGCTGCCAGGTCTCGGCGCGGGTGGCGAGGACGCGGTCGGCGATCATCTCCATCGCCGTGTCGAGGTCCAGCTCCTCCCACTCGGTGCCGTAGGGGCGCCGGTAGCGGATCGTCTCCAGGCGGTCCGGGCTGGTGACCAGGCTCTTGCTCGCCGAGCCCTTGGGGCACAGCCGCCCGCGCGAGATCGGGCTGTCCGGGTCCCCCTCGATCTGGACGACCTTCTCGTCCTTGACGAAGACCCGCTGCCCGCAGCCGACGGCGCAGTACGGGCAGACGCTGCGGGCGACACGGTCGGCGGTGGCGGTGCGGGGCGTGATCTGCTCGGTCTTGCGGGACCGCGCGGCCTTGCCCCGGCCCAGCACGTCCGTGCCGGTCAGCTGCCGCAGCACCGGCCAGCCGAGGAATGCCGCCATCACCGCCCCCTTCGTGTGCTCCCGGTCACCGTAGCGCGCACCTCCGACGTGCGCACGGGAACGGCTCAGCGGACGCGCACGGTCCACTCCTCGGCGGGGACGAGCTCCCCGATGACGGGGTGGCCGGGCAGCTCCCCGACGACGAGCAGCCCTCCGGAGGTCTGCGCGTCGGCGAGGAGGACGAGCTCGTCGTCGTCGACGTCCGCGCGCAGGTGGGGACGGACCCACTCGAGGTTGCGGCGGCTGCCGCCGGGGACGTAGCCGGCGGCGAAGGACTCGCGGGCGCCCGCGACGTAGGGCACCGCGGCGGAGTCGACGACGGCGCTCACGCCGCTCGCCCGCGCGAGCTTGTACAGGTGCCCGAGCAGGCCGAAGCCGGTGACGTCGGTGGCCGCCTGGACACCGGCCGCGAGCGCCGCGAGGGAGGCGTCCCGGTTGAGCGTCGTCATGACGGCGATCGCCTCCTCGAAGCGCTCGCCGGTGGCCTTGTGCCGGTTGTTGAGGACGCCCAGGCCGATCGGCTTGGTGAGCGTGAGGGGCAGGCCGGCGCGGCCGGCGTCGTTGCGCAGGAGACGGTCGGCGTCGGCGATGCCGGTGACGGCCTGCCCGTACTTGGGCTCGGGGTCGTCGACGCTGTGCCCGCCGCCGAGCACGGTCCCGGCCGCCTCGCAGACCGCCGCTCCCCCGCGCAGCACCTCCGCGGCGACGTCGAAGGGGATGCGGTCGCGCGGCCACGCGAGGAGGTTGACCGCGACGATCGGGGTGCCGCCCATCGCGTAGACGTCGGACAGCGCGTTGGTCGCGGCGATGCGGCCGAAGTCGTAGGGGTCGTCGACGACGGGGGTGAAGAAGTCCGCCGTCGCGATGACCGCGCGGGTGCCGTCGATGCGGACCACCGCGGCATCGTCGCCGTTCTCGATGCCGACGACGAGGTCGGGGTGCGTGCTCGTGGGCAGTCCGCCGAGGACCCGTTCGAGCTCCCCCGGCGGGACCTTGCAGGCGCACCCTCCCCCGGAGGCGTGCTGGGTGAGGCGGAGCTCGGGGTACGTGGCAGTCGTCACACGAGCCACCCTAGGCGGCTTCCCGGGCGATCACCTGCGCTCCTACCCCGGCGTGGTTAGGCTGCTCCGCGGAGGCGTACCTCGTCTGGTGACGGGCGCGGTCTTCAAAGCCGTTGTGGTCGAGGACCTCGGCCAGGCGGGTTCGATTCCCGTCCGCCTCCGCCAACCCGACCCAGGGAGCTCCGTGGTGCCCGACCCCCGGCGCGCGACGCCGCGCACCGACGCCGTCCTCGCCGACCCCGCCCTCGCCGCCGCCGCCGACCGGCTGGGCCCCGCGCTCGTCAAGGACGCGGTGCGCAACGCCATCGAGGAGTGCCGGCAGGGACGGGTTGAGCCGGGTGACGTCGTCGCCCTCGCCCTCGACCTGCTCCCGACGACGGCGACGACGGTCCGTCCCGTCGTCAACGCGACCGGGGTGCTCGTCCACACGAACCTCGGCCGGGCGCCGCTGTCCGCGGCGGCGGTCGAGGCGCTGACGGTGGCGGCGGGCACGACCGACGTCGAGCTCGACCTCGCGACCGGACGGCGCGGCCGCCGTGGGCGCGGCGCGCTGGAGGCCCTCGCGCGGGCGGTCCCCGACGCCGGAGCGGTGCACGTCGTCAACAACGGGGCGGCGGCGCTGGCCCTCGTCACGCTCGCCCTCGCGGCGGGGCGTGAGGTCGTCGTCGCGCGCGGGGAGCTCGTCGAGATCGGGGACGGCTTCCGGATCCCCGAGCTCCTCGAGTCGGTCGGCGCGCGGCTGCGGGAGGTCGGCACGACGAACCGGGTGCGGCTGGAGGACTACGCGGCGGCCGTCGACGGCGGGGACGTCGCCTTCGTCCTCAAGGTCCACCCCTCGAACTTCGCGGTCACGGGCTTCACCTCGAGCGTGCCCGTCGAGCAGCTGGCGACGCTGCCGGTGCCGGTCGTCGCGGACATCGGCTCCGGCCTCCTCGCGCCCCACCCGCGGCTGCCACGGGAGCCCTCGGCCTCCGCGACGCTGCGGGCCGGGGCCACGCTCGTCACGGCCTCGGGCGACAAGCTGCTCGGCGGGCCCCAGTGCGGGCTGCTACTCGGTGAGGCGGACGTCGTCGAGGGGCTGCGGCGTCATCCCTTCGCCCGCGCGCTGCGGGTCGACAAGCTCACCCTCGCCGCGCTCGAGGCCACCCTCACCGGCCCGGTCCCGCCCGTGCCGGCCGGGCTGGGCACGGACCCCGCGACCCTCCTCGACCGAGCCCGGCGGATCGCGGCGGCGCTGGGGCCGGACGTCGCCGCGGAGGCGGTGCCGAGCGTCGCGGCCGTCGGTGGGGGCGGGGCGCCCGGTGTCGAGCTGGCCAGCGCGGCCGTCGCCGTCGACGCCGCGTGGGCGCAGGCGCTGCGTACCGGCGCCGTCCCCGTCCTCGGACGCGCCCACCGGGGCCGCCTGCTCCTCGACCTCCTCGCGGTCCCGCCCGAGCAGGACGACGACGTCGTCACCGCGGTCCGCGCCGTCGCCGCCGCGGGTGCCGGGTGATGCACGTCGTCGCGACGGCGGGGCACGTGGACCACGGCAAGTCCGCCCTCGTCACGGCGCTCACCGGTGCGCAGCCGGACCGGCTGGAGGAGGAGCAGCGGCGCGGCCTGTCCATCGAGCTCGGCTACGCGTGGACGACCCTGCCCGGCGCCGGCGAGGTCGCCTTCGTCGACGTCCCGGGCCACGAGCGCTTCATCAGCACCACCCTCGCGGGGCTCGGACCCGTGCCCGCCGTGCTCCTCGTCGTCGCCGCGGACGACCCGTGGATGCCGCAGGCCGCCGAGCACCTCGCCGCCCTCGACGCCCTCGGGGTGGAGCACGGTGTCCTCGCCGTCACGCGCGCCGACCTCGCCGACCCGGCCCCCGCCCGCGAGCGCGCCCTGGCCGAGCTCGCGACGACGTCCCTGCGCGGCGCCCCCGCCGTCACGGTCTCCGCGCGCACCGGCGAGGGCGTCGCGGAGCTACGGGAGGCCCTCACCGCCATGCTCGCCGGCCTGCCCCGCCCGGCGGCGCACGAGCCGGTGCGGCTGTGGGTCGACCGCAGCTTCTCCATGCCGGGCGCCGGGACCGTCGTCACCGGCACGCTGCCCGCCGGGCGGCTGCGCGCCGGGGACGGGCTCACCTCGTCCCGCGGGGGGCACCGGGTCCGCGCGGTGCAGTCCCTGGGACGGCCCGTCGAGGAGGCCGAGGGGCCGGCGCGCGTCGCCCTCAACGTCTCAGGTCGCGTCGAGCGGGGCGAGCCCCTCGTCACGCCCGGCGCCTGGCACCACACCGAGGTCCTCGACGTCCGGCTCGGCGAGGTGCGGCTGGGGACCGGTGAGCCGCCCCAGCGCCCGCTGCTCCACCTCGGCTCGACGGTGCTCAGCGTCCACCACCGGCCGCTCGGCCCCGGGCTCGCCCGGCTCACGGCCGAGCGGACGCTGCCTCTCCGGGTGGGGGACCGGGCCCTGCTGCGCGACCCGGGCACCCGGCGGCTGTGGGCCGTCACCGTGCTCGACCCCGCTCCCCCGCCGCTGCAGCGCCGCGGCGCCGCGCGGCTGCGCGCGGAGGCGCTGGCGGGCGCGCACGGCGAGGCGGACGCCGCCGCCGAGGTCACCCGGCGCGGCCTCGTCGCGGCCGAGCTGCTCACGCGGATCGGCGTGCCGGTGGACGGCGTACCCGCCGGTGCCGTCGCCGCGGGCGGGTGGCTCCTGTCCGCCGAACGCGCCGCCGCGGCCGGACGGGCGGCGGTGGAGGCCGTCACCGAGCACACGGCCGCCGCGCCGCTCGAGCCGGCGCTCACCCTGGCCGCGCTGGCCGAACGGCTCGGGCTGCCGACGGCGGAGCTCGCGGCCGCCGTCGTCGCGGAGCCGCTGCGCGTGGAGGCCGGCCGGGTGCGGCTGGCGGGCGCCGACGACGTGCCGGCCGACGTCCGCGCGGCCGTGGCAGCCCTCCACGACCGGCTGGACGGCGCCCCCTTCGCGGCGCCGGCGGCCGACGAGCTGCCCGCCCTCGGTCTCACGCCGAAGGTGCAGGGCGCTGCCGTGCGGGCGGGGCTCCTCCTGTGCCCGGCCCCGGGCGTCGTCCTCCTCGCGGGCGCCGACGAGCTCGCCGCCGAGCGGCTGGCCGAGCTCCCCCAGCCCTTCACGGTGAGCGAGGCGCGCGGCCACCTCGGGACGAGCCGCCGGGTGGTCCTCCCGCTCCTCGCCCACCTCGACCGCACCGGCCGCACGCGGCGCCTGCCGGACGACCGCCGTCGGCTCACCGGGCGCTGACCGGCCCTGCGGTCGCCGGTGGCGCGAGCCTGTCGCATGCTCGTACTCGCCCCCACTGACGTGCCCCGGACGAAGGACGCCATGGCCCACCCAGACGACCGCGCCGACTCCGACGAGGGGCTGGTGTCCTCCAGCCCGCCCCCGGAGTACGTGACGGTGCGCCGGTGGAACCTGTCGACGGCGCAGGAGATCAAGCAGGTCCGCCGCGAGCTCCGCGAGGTCATCGGCGGTGACGGGCCGCCGTCGCGCGGTGCCCTGGCGGACGTGCCGGAGCGGATGATCCTCGTCGCCTCCGAGCTCGCCGCCAACGCCGTCGAGCACGGCCGGCCGCCGACGATCGTCACGCTGGGCTCGGACGGCGCCCGGTACCTGCTCGAGGTCGCCGACCACGACCCGAGCACCACGCCGGTGCTCGCCGGCCGCCGCGAACCGGGGGCCGGGGGCTTCGGGCTGCAGATCGCCCGGCGGCTCGGCCAGGAGGTCGGCTGGTACACGACCGGGAGGACCAAGCACATCTGGGTGACGTTCTCGCCCCAGGCGCCCCCGTCGGCCGCGGCCTAGCCGAGCTCCTGCCGGACGGCGCGGCCCACGCGGTCCGCGAGGCGCGCCCGCCGGTCCCGCAGCCCCGTGCGGTCGAGCGTCACCTCGACGACGGACCGGCCGACAACCGGCTCGGCGAGCACGTCCGCGAGCTGCTCCCTGCTCGCCACCGCCGTGTGGCGCACGCCGTAGCCGGCGCAGAGCGCGGCGACGTCCACCTCCTGCGGCGTGCCGAAGACCCGCTCGAAGGTGACCGCACGCTCGGGGGCGCCGTGCTCGAGGGTCGCGAAGATCGCACCGCCCCGGTCGTTGAGGAGGACCACCTGGAGGTCGACCTCCTCCTCGAGGGAGCCGCGCAGGAGCGCTCCGGCGTCGTGGAGGAAGGTGAGGTCGCCGAGGACCGCCCGGACCGGGGCGGCGGTCGCGAGCGCGAGACCCGTCGCGGTGGCGATCGTGCCGTCGATGCCGGCCAGCCCGCGGTTCGCGACCACCCGCAGGCCCTCCGGGAGCGCGGGGACGGCGAGGTCCCAGTCCCGGACCGTCATCGACGAGCCGAGGACGAGGGTCTCGCGGCGGCCCGGCGCGTGCGCGGAGGCGGCTGCCACGGTGCGGGCCACGCCGAGACCGTCCAGCTCCTCGTGGGCGGCGAGGACCTCCTCCGCGGCGGCCCCGGCGCGCTGCCACCGCGCCAGCCAGGCGCCGTCGTCGTCGCCGGGGAGGATGCGCATGCCACCCGCGACCCGCGCGGCGGTGCCGGCGACGTCGGGCCACACCGCGCCGGTGGGGGCGACGACGACGACGTCGACACCCGGGCGGGCGAGGAGCGCACTGACGGGCCGCGAGAGCGTGGGGTGCCCGAGGACGAGGACCCGCTCGACCTCCTCCCCCAGCTCGGCGAGGAGGAGCCGGTAGGCGGCGACCGAGTGGGCGCCGGTCCGAGCGCCGGAGGTCGGCTCGGCGAGCAGCGGCCAGCCCCCGGCCTCGGCGAGACGCGCAGCCTCCGGGCCCGCGCCGTCGCCGGCGACGACGACCGTGCGCCCGCCCGCGAGCACGTCGACCGTGCCACCGGACTCACGGACCGCGACGACGTCCCGCCGCGCGGGCGGGTCCCCGGGCTGCCAGGCCGCGGCCGGCACGAGCGGGTCGCGGAAGGCGACGTTGAGGTGGACGGGGCCCGGGTCGCCGGAGCGGGCGCCGGTCGCGGCGGCGAGTGCCCGGACGACCACCTGGCGGGTGGCGGCCGGGGGCGTGTCGGCGGGCAGGTCCGCCTCCCAGCGCGGCGCGGCGGCGAAGATGCCCACCTGCTCGGTGGTCTGGCTCGCGCCGGTGCGGCGCAGCTCGTGGGGCCGGTCGGCGCTGAGGACGACGAGCGGGACGCCGCTGTGCGCCGCCTCGAGGACGGCCGGGTGGAGGTTGGCGACGGCCGTGCCGGAGGTCGTGACGACGGCGGCGGGCACGCCCTCGGCGCGGGCCAGCCCGAGGGCGACGAACCCGGCCACCCGCTCGTCGACGCGCACGTGCAGGCGCAGCCACCCGGCGTCGTGCGCGGCGAGGAGCGCGTAGGCGAGCGGGGCGCTGCGCGAGCCCGGGGACAGGACGACGTGCCGCACCCCGCCGCGGACGAGCTCGGTGACGAGCTCGCGGGCGAGGAGGGCCGCGGGCGCCTCGGCGCTCACCGGCTCGCCCCCGCCAAGGCGGCGACGTCGGCGAGGCGGGCGCCCCAGCGGCGGCTCACGTCCGGCGGCGCGGCGACGGCGGCGAGGCTCTCCTCGGTCGGGACGGCTGTGGTCACGGGCAGGTAGCCGCCGTGCGGGACGAGCGGCTCGGGGACGGTGTCGTGCTGGAGCAGCCGGACGGTGCCGAGCCCGCAGGCGTGGTGGAGCTCGGGCAGGGCGGCGGCGAGCGCGACGCCGGCGGCGATGCCGACCGAGGACTCGAGGGCGGAGGACACGACCACGGGCAGCCCGACCTCCTCGGCCAGCCGCAGGCAGGCGCGCACGCCACCGAGCGGCTGCACCTTGAGGACGACGACGTCGGCCGCCTCGGCCCGGCGCACGGCGAGGGGGTCCTCGGCGCGCCGGATCGACTCGTCGGCGGCGATCGGGACGTCAGTGCGGCGGCGCAGGGCGGCGAGGTCCTCGACGGCGGCGCAGGGCTGCTCGGCGTACTCCAGGCCGCCGGCCGCGCGGTCGAGGAGGGCGAGCCGTTCGAGGGCGGTGTCGAGGTCCCACGCGGCGTTGGCGTCGATTCGGATGAGCCCGCCCGGGCCGAGGGCGTCGCGCACGGCCTCGAGGCGGGCCTGCTCCTGGGCCACGTCCTGCCCGGGCTCGGCGACCTTGACCTTGGCCGTGCGGCACCCGTCGCTCGCCGCGACGATGGCGGCGGCCTCCTCGGGCCCGACGGCGGGGACGGTGACGTTGACGGGCACCCGGTCACGGACGGGGGCCGGCCAGCCGAGCTCGGCGGCCTCGAGAGCGGCGGCCAGCCACGGGCGGGACTCGGCGTCGTCGTAGTCCCAGAACGGGGAGAACTCCCCCCAGCCGGCCTCCCCGCGCAGCAGCACGCCGTCACGGGTGGTGAGGCCGCGGAAACGGGTGGTCATCGGGCTGGACCAGACGGCGACGGGCGGCGGGACGGCGGGGCGCCCGGGCGAGGAGGTCACCTCCCGAGGATAGGCCGGGCGGCCCTACCCGAGCAGGGCCAGGGCGGCCTTGAGCGCGCCAAGCGTCCAGGAGGCGACGTAGACCGCCGCCGCCGCGAGGCAGCAGCGGACGACTACGCGCCGGACGACGCCCTCCTCGGGCTCCCGCGCCATGACGGGCAGCTGCTGGTCCCCCATGGTGGGCACCGTACCGTCCTGACCGGCCCGGGGGGCGGCGTTCACGGGGG
>NZ_CBCOOR010000026.1:0-46886 GCF_965111665.1 Georgenia sp. Marseille-Q6866
CTCCGAGAGCGTGGTGAGCCGGGCGGTCACCTTGTCCAGGTGCGCGTACTTCGCGGCCATCCGCTCCGGCTCGCTCGCCGTCCCCGAGTGGACGTAGACGGACACCAGGGTGAGCGGACGGTCGCTGCCCGGCAGCTCGACGTCCATCTCCACCCAGCGGCCGGTGTCGACGGGCGGCTCGTCGTCGCCCAGGCCCACCCGCACCGCCGTCGCCGGCAGCCGCGACGCGACGGCCACACCGGCCCGGCCCTTGATGTCGCAGGCCTGGTGGGCCACGTGCCAGCCTTCCCCGAGGAGGTCGTGGACGACGTCGTCGGGGGCGCGGACCTCCTGGAGGAGGAGCAGGTCGGGCGAGCGGTCGGCGAGCCACGTGTCCATGCCCTTGCGGACGGCGGCGCGGATCCCGTTGACGTTGACGGTGGCGATTCTCAGCATCCGGCCATTCTCGCCTCGGGCGGTGACATGGCCGAAACCGGCGGGACCCGCCGTTGCGGGTCCCGCCGGCCCGTCCTACGGGCGGCGCACGCCCAGGGTGTCGGTCCCGTTGCCGTCCCAGTCCCCCACGTACACCTCGTCGCCCTCGCGGCCGAAGGTGAGGACACGGTCGGCGTCCCCGCCACGCAGCGAGTTGTTGACGTGGAAGACGCGCCCGCGCTGGATGGCCAGCGTGTCGGTGCCGTTGCCGTCCCAGTCGCCCGCGAGGGTGATGTCACCGGCGCGGCCGTAGGTGAAGACCGTGTCGGCGTCCCCGCCCCGCAGGGAGTTCTTCACGTGGTAGGTCGCGTCGCGGCGCACCGTGAAGGTGTCCGTCCCGTCGGCGTCCCAGTCACCGACGAGGACCGTGTCGTCCTCGCGGCCGTAACGGACGACGCGGTCGGCGTCGCCTCCGGTCAGCCGGTTCTTCACGTGGTAGTCCGCGCCGCGGCGCACGGCGAGCGTGTCGCGGCCGTCGCCGTCCCAGTCACCGACGAGCAGCGTGTCACCCGGGCGTCCGTAGGTGAAGGTCCGGGCCGCGTCACCGCCGCGGTGGCCGCCGGACACGTGGACGACGTTGCCGCGGCGCACCGCGATCGTGTCGACGCCGTCGCCGTCCCAGTCGCCGATGAGGACCTCGTCCCCGGTGCGGCCGTAGCGGAAGACCTCGTCCGTGGTGCCGCGCCAGTCGTTGCTCAGGTGGAACTGCGGGGACGCCGTGGGCGGGGGGACGTCCCCGGGCCGCACGACCATGGCGCTGCCACCACCCGAGCGCTCCGGCTCGGCGGCTGCCTGCAGCCGGCCGTCGGGAAGGAAGGCGATCCCAGTGACGTTGCCGAGCGTGCCCACCTCGGTGACCGTGTGGCCGCGGGCGCGGAGGGCCTCACCGAGCGCGGTGCCCGCGATCGCGGCCTCCGCCTCGCTGGCGGGGCCGTTACGGCTGGACAGCCGGGGAGCGGCGATGGCCTCGGGCAGCGACATGCCCAGGTCGAGGTGGTTGATCGCCACCTGGAGCACCGTCGTGATGATGGTGGACCCGCCGGGTGAGCCGAAGGCGGCGACCGGGGCGCCGTCGTCGAGCACGATCGTCGGCGCCATGCTGCTGCGCGGCCGCTTGCCGCCCTCCGGCGCGTTGGCGGGGTGCTCGGGGTCCGGCTCGAAGTCGGTGAGCTGGTTGTTGAGGAGGAAGCCGTACCCGGGCACGGCGATCCCGCTACCGCCGATCTGCTCGATCGTGAAGGTGTAGCTCACGACGTTGCCCCACTTGTCGGCGACCGTGAGGTGCGTCGTCGAGCCGTGCCCCTCCGCCGACCCGGCGGACGCGGCCGCGCCCTCGCCGTCGTCGTAGGGCCACGGGTCCCCGGCCGGGACGGGCCGGGCCTGCGCCTCGGGGCCGACGAGCTCGCGCCGCTCGTCGGCGAAGCCCTGGGACAGGAGGCCGGTGAGCGGGACGTCGAGGAAGGCCTCGTCACCGACGTAGGCGTTGCGGTCGGCGAAGGCCAGGGACGAGCTCTCGGCCATGAGGTGGAGGACCTCCTCCTCGGCCATGTCGGCGAGGTCGAAGCCCTCGAGGATGTTGAGGGCCTCACCCACCGTCGAGCCGCCGCTCGAGGGCGGCGCCATCCCGTAGACCTCCAGGCCGCGGTAGTCCACCATCGTGGGCTCCTGCTCGAGCGCCTCGTAGCCGGCGAGGTCCGCCAGGGTCATCTCCCCGGGCCGGACCGGGCGCTCGGCGCCGTCGGCCAGCGGCGGGTTGGTGTTCGTCGCGACGATCGCCTCGGCGATCTCGCCCTCGTAGAAGACGTCGGCGCCCTCCTCACCGAGGAGGCGGTAGGTGTCGGCAAGTTCCTCGTTGGTGATGACGGTGCCCTCCGCGGGCGCCTCGCCGTCGACGAGGAAGGTCTCGCTGCTCGAGGTGAAGTCCTGGAAGATCTCGAGGTTGTCCTCGGTCCGCGACTCGTACTGGGAGTCGGCGACGAAGCCGTCCTCGGCGAGCTCCACTGCCGGCGCCAGCACCTCCGCCAGCGGCATCGTCCCGTACTCCGTGAGCGCGACGTCCCACCCGGCGACCACGCCGGGCACGCCCTGGGACAGGCCCGAGACGCGCCGCTCGCCGAAGGGGATGGGCTCACCGTCCTCGAGGAAGACGTCGGGCTCCATCGCCGCCCACGCCTCCTCGCGCGAGTCGATCGTCGTGACCTCCTCCGTGTCGGCGGAGTAGAGGACGAAGAAGCCGCCGCCCCCGATGCTGCCGTCGTAGGGGCGGGTGACGCCGAGCGCGGCGGAGGCGGCGACAGCGGCGTCGACGGCGTTACCCCCCGCGCGCAGCACCTCCAGGCCGGCGGCCGAGGCGTAGGGGTCGAGCGAGGCGACCGCGCCGTCGTAGCCGGTGGCGGTCGCCTCCCTTTCATGTTTTTGGGGGATGCCGTGGGCGGGGACGCCGCCGACGACGAGCGCCGCGGTCAGCGGCAGGATGAGGGTGGCCGGCCGGAGCGGCCGTCTCGCGTGGTGCGACATCGTTGTCCTCCGTGCTGTAGGGACCGTCCGTGGATGCTACGGGGGCCCCCGCGCCCGGGGCATCGTCGAGAAGGATGACTGGCGGGTGGTTCGCGCGGCCCTCAGCGGCCCAGGATCAGCCCTGGGCGCGCCGCCCCGAGCACGACGACGAGCTGCGCCACCCCGAAGCCGGCGACGACGACGAGCACGAGGCTCCAGGAGAAGGTGCCCCCCACCCAGCCGGCGAGCAGCGGCCCGGACGCGGCGATCGCGTACCCGATGGTCTGCGCCATCGAGGAGAGCTGGGCGGTGTGCCCGGAGTGGGCCGTGCGCAGTCCGAGGAGGCTCAGCGCGAGCACGAGGGAGCTGCCCGTCCCCACGGCGGCGAGCCCGACCCAGGCGACGGCGGCCTGCGGCGCCAGCAGCAGCCCGCCCATCGCCACGACGATGCACAGGCTGATGACGACGCCGAGCGGTCGCAGGTCGGTGCGGCCACGCATGAGCGTGGCGACGAGCAGCCCAGCGAGCATCCCGACGAGCTGGAGGACGAACAGGTGCCACCCGGCGGCGCGCGGGTCCACGCCGAGGGAGGTCTCCACCGTGGGCAGCCAGGTGGACAGGGTGAAGAACGACGCGGACTGCAGCCCCATGAACGCACTGACCACCCAGGCGCTCGGGGTGCGCCACATCGTCACCGAGCGTGTCCCGGCGGCGGGCAGCCCGGCCGGTGCGTGCTCCTCCGCCGGCCGCGGCGTGCGCACCGCCCGGACGACCCAGAGGAGCGCGACGGGCAGGACGACGACGGCGAGCGCTCCCAGCGGCAGCCGCCACCCGCCGCCCCACGCGTCCGAGACGGGCACGGCGAGGCCGGACGCCGTCGCCGCCGTCGTCGTCATGACCGCGGTGAAGCAGGCCGTGACGAACGCGATCCGCCCGGGGTGGTCGCGCTTGATCACCGCGGGGGCGAGCACGTTGCCAGCGGCCGAGGCGATGCCGATGACGGCGGTGCCCACCCACAGCGCGCCCACGACGGGCACGGAGCGCAGGACCACGGCACCCGCCAGGGCCACGAGCGCGAACGCGAGGACCCGCTCGAGGCCGAACCGCATCGCCGGCCGGTGGACGAGCGCCGAACCGACGCCGAAGCCGATGACCGGCAGCGAGCCGAGGAGCCCCAGGGCCGTGGCGCCGAGCCCGGTGTCCTCGCCGACCCGCTCGAGGAGCGGGCCGACCGAGGTCACCGGTGCGCGCAGGCACGCGGCCAGCAGCATGACGGCGACGAACGCCCAGACGAGACGCCCTGGGCGCCGGTGCGCCAACTCAGCCCTGCTCTGCTGCGTCCACGACGTTGGCGAGCAGCATGGCGCGGGTCATCGGGCCGACCCCGCCCGGGTTGGGCGAGAGCCACCCGGCGACGTCGGCGACGCCGTCGGCGACGTCCCCGCGCAGGCGGGCCTTGCCGGTCTCGGGGTCCTCGACGCGGCTGACGCCGACGTCGAGCACCGCCGCGCCCGGACGGACCATGTCCGCCGTGACGATCCCCGGCACCCCGGCGGCCGCGACGACGACGTCGGCCTGGCGCACGTGCGCGGCGAGGTCGCGGGTGCCGGTGTGGGTGAGGGTGACGGTCGCGTTGACGTCGCGGCGGGTGAGGAGCAGGCCGATGCTGCGCCCCACCGTGGTCCCGCGGCCGACGACGACGACGTGCGCGCCCTCGAGGTCGACGTCGTAGCGGTCGAGCAGCTCGATGACGCCGCGTGGGGTGCACGGCAGCGGGCTGGTGACCGGCTCCTTGACGCGCAGGACGAGACGGCCGAGGTTCGTCGGGTGCAGGCCGTCGGCGTCCTTGTCGGGGTCGATGCGCTCGAGGACGGCGTTGGTGTCCACGCCCGCGGGCAGCGGGAGCTGGACGATGTAGCCGGTGCAGGCAGGGTCGGCGTTGAGCCGGTCCACCGCCTCCAGGATCTCCTCCTGCGTGGCCGTGGCCGGCAGGTCGACGCGGATCGACTCGATGCCGATCTCGGCGCAGTCGCGGTGCTTGCCCGCGACGTAGCTGCGCGAGCCCGGGTCCTCGCCCACGAGCACCGTGCCCAGCCCGGGCACGATGCCGCGCTCGCGCAGGGCGGCGACGCGGGTGGCGAGCTCGGACTTGATCTGCGCCGCGGTGGCCTTGCCGTCCAGGATGCGTGCGGTCACTGCTGGAGGCCCTCGTACAGCGGGAACGCGTCGGTCAGCGCCGTGACGCGGGCGTGCAGGGCGCTGACGTCCGCCGCCGTGCCCTCGGTGAGGGTGGTGGCGATGATGTCGGCGACCTCGGTGAACTCCGCGGCGCCGAAGCCGCGGGTGGCCAGGGCGGGCGTGCCGATGCGCAGGCCGGACGTGACGCGCGGGGGACGCGGGTCGAAGGGCACGGCGTTGCGGTTGACGGTGATCCCGGCGGCGTGGAGGAGGTCCTCCGCCTGCTGGCCGTCGAGGGTGGAGTTGCGCAGGTCGACGAGGACGAGGTGGACGTCGGTGCCGCCGGTGACGACGGAGACGCCGGCCTCGGCGACGGCCGGGGCCATGAGGCGCTCGGCGATGATCCGCGCACCCTCGAGGGTGCGGCGCTGACGGTCGGCGAACTCCTCGCCGGCGGCGACCTTGAGCGCCACGGCCTTGGCGGCGATGACGTGCATGAGCGGGCCGCCCTGCTGGCCCGGGAAGACCGCGGAGTTGAGCTTCTTGCCCAGCTCCTCGGCGTCGCGGGACAGGATCATGCCCGAGCGGGGGCCGCCGAGGGTCTTGTGGATGGTCGTGGAGACGACGTCGGAGTCGGGCACCGGGTTGGGGTGCAGGCCGGCGGCGACGAGCCCGGCGAAGTGGGCCATGTCGGTCCACAGGTAGGCACCGACCTCGTCCGCGATCGCCCGGAAGGCGGCGAAGTCGAGGTGGCGGGGGTAGGCGGACCAGCCGGCGATGATGACCTTGGGGCGCTCGGCGAGGGCCTGCTCACGCACCTGGTCCATGTCGATGCGGTGGGTCTGCTCGTCGACGCCGTAGGCGGCGATGTCGTAGAGACGGCCGGAGAAGTTGATCTTCATGCCGTGGGTGAGGTGGCCACCGTGCGGCAGGGACAGACCCAGGACCTTGTCCCCCGGGCGGGCGATGGCGTGGAGCACCGCGGCGTTGGCGGTGGCACCGGAGTGGGGCTGGACGTTGGCGTACGCGGCGCCGAACAGCGACTTCGCGCGCTCGATCGCGAGATTCTCCGCGATGTCGACCTGCTCGCAGCCGCCGTAGTAGCGCTTGCCGGGGTAGCCCTCGGCGTACTTGTTCGTCAGCACCGAGCCCTGCGCCTGCAGGACGGCGCGCGGGACGAAGTTCTCGCTGGCGATCATCTCCAGCGTCTCGCGCTGTCGGGTGAGCTCGCCGTCGAGGACGGCGGCGATCTCGGGGTCGAGCTCGGCGAGGGCCTGGTCGGCGACCGGGCGCGTGTCGGTGGGCTGGCTCATCGTTCCTCCGCATGTCTCACTGGGTGCGCGCCGGAGCGCGCGTTGCCGGTGACCCTCGGCCCAGGCGGGCGACCTGAGGTCTGCGTGGTTCGTCGCTCCCCGGTGGTGATCCACCTCTGGCGCCAGTCGCGACAGGGACAGACTCTACCCGCTCCGGCTCAGCCCTGGGGCTCGGCCGGCTCCTCCTCGCCGAGGATGCGGCGCAGGTAGGCGTAGGTGAGGTCACCGGTGTGCTGGTCGTACTGGTGCTCGTACCCGTGCTTGGCGTACATCGACAGGTTCTGCTTGGAGTCCTGGCCGGTGAAGACCCAGACCTCCTTGGTCTGCTCGGGCAGGTACTCGAGGACCGACATGAGCAGCTGCGTGCCCAGGCCCTGGCCCTGGAGGTCGGGGACGACGGCGAGGCGCCCGAGGTTGGCCCGCTCGCCCTCGAGCTCGACACGGATCGAGCCGACGAGCCGGGTGCCGATCCACGCCCCGAGGGTGACGACCTCCGGGCGCTGCAGGTCCGCGCGCAGCTCCTCGAGGGTCTGTGTGAGGGCAGGGATGCTGGGGTCGCCGTAGAGCTGGGCCTCGGTGACGAAGGCCGCGCGCCGAACCGTCAGCAGCTCGCCGGCGGCGTCGTCGTCGACCACATCGATGCGAACGTCGTCCATGCCGCCATCCTTGCACCGTCCGCCGCCCCCGGCGTACACGTCCACCCCGCGATCCCCACTCCAGCCCCCTCCGCCGACAGCCGGCTTGCGCCAGGCGGTGACCGTCGTGCACCTGGAGCAATCCGGCTGTCGGCGCAGGGGGCGGGGGACACCTCGCGACAGCCGGATTGCGCCCAGCGGTTGCGGGCAGGCGCCGGGCGCAATCCAGCTCTCGGCGGGGAGGGGGCGGGCGGGTGGGTGGCGGCGCGGGCTACCGGAAGATGACGGTGCGGGCGCCGTCACGCAGGACGCGGTGCTCGGCGTGCCAGCGCACGGCGCGGGCGAGCACCCGCCGCTCGACGTCCTCGCCCAGGGCGACCATCTCGCGCTCGTCGTCGCCGTGGTCCACCCGCTCGACGTCCTGCTCGATGATCGGGCCCTCGTCGAGGTCCGCCGTGACGTAGTGCGCGGTGGCGCCGATGAGCTTGACGCCACGGGCGTGGGCCTGGGCGTAGGGGCGGGCGCCCTTGAAGCTCGGCAGGAAGGAGTGGTGGATGTTGATGACCCGCCCCTCCAGGCGGCGGCACAGGTCGTCGGAGAGCACCTGCATGTACCGCGCGAGGACGACGAGCTCGACGTCCCGCTCCTCGACGAGCTCGAGCAGCCGCGCCTCGGCCTGCGCCTTGGTGTCCGCGGTGACCGGCACGTGGTGGAAGTCGTAGTCGTAGAACCGGGCGAGGTCCTCGAGGACCGTGTGGTTGGAGACGACGCCGACGACGTCGATGGGCAGCCGGTCGTTGCGCTGGCGGTAGGCGAGGTCGGCGAGGCAGTGCGCTGCCTTGGACACGAGGACGAGGGTGCGCAACGGACGACCGACGACGTCGAGGTGCCACGTCATGTCGAAGGCCCCGGCGAGCTCGGCGAGCGCCGTCTCGAGCTCCTCGCGCGGCGCGCCGGTCTGGACCTGCACGCGCATGAAGAAGAGTCCGGTCGAGGGGTCGCCGAACTGCTGGGACTCGGTGATGTTCCCGCCGTGCTCGGCCAGCAGGCCGGCCACGGCACTGACGATGCCGGGCCGGTCCGGGCACGAGAGGGACAGGACGAGGTGGAGGTCGCCGTCGGTGTTCACCCGCCAGAGGCTAGCCGACCCCGCGCCCCGTGCCGGTGGCCGTCCGCCGGCCGCGACGACGGGCGCCCCCGGCCGCGCACCGTCCTGTCCCCGAGACCAGACCGGTTCTCGTCCCAGTCGGTGAGACGACGCCCGTGCGGGGGCGACCGGCGCCACCGGTGCCCACTACACCTGCTCCCACGACACCACCTCGCCGCGGCGAGGAAGGAGACCACTCATGGACGCTCAGCGCACTGCCTGCACCACCGCCCGCGCCGCCGGGCTCGGCCCCGCCATGCCCGTCGCGGGCATGTGCTGTTGTCGCTGACCGCGACCCGCTGACGTCCGTCGTCCTTCCGGCCCCTCGGCCGCCCCGGTTCCCCGAGACCCGTCGTCCTCACGTGGACGAGGAGGTCCGGGCTGCCGACCCGTGTCCGCCGCGTGCCCCGCGCACGCCTCGCCCAGGAGCTCCCTTGGCACTCACCCAGCCCGTCCGTCCACCCGCCGACCTCGGCGGTGACGTCACGGCCACGGCGCGGGCCCGCCGCGGCGCGGCCGCCGGCAGCCTCGCCCTCGCGGCAGCCCGCCGCCTGGCCACTGCCCTGCTCGTGCTGTGGGCCGCCGTGACGGTCACCTTCCTCGCCGTGCACGCCTCCCCCGGCAACACCCTCGACATCATCCTCGGCGACCTGCGCGAGGACCCGCAGCTGCGCGCGGAGACGGCGGCACAGTGGGGGCTCGACCGCCCCGTCGTCGTCCAGTACCTCGACTACGTCGGCGGGGTGCTCCGGGGCGACCTCGGCACCTCCTACCAGCTGCATGCCCCGGTCACCGACCTCATCGCCGCCCAGGCCGGGCCGACCGTGGCGCTCACGGCCACGGCCGCCACGGCCGCGGTGCTCCTCGCCGGGATCGTCGGGACCCTCACCGCCGGTCGCGGACGGATCGCCGGCCGGGCCGCCGGCGTCGTCGAGCTCGTCCTCGTCTCGGTGCCGCCGTTCTGGCTGGGTATCGTCGCGCTGGCGGTCTTCTCCTTCCAGCTGCGGCTCTTCCCCGTGGCCGGTGACGACGGCTGGCGCTCCCTCGTCCTGCCGGCACTCGCCCTCGCGCTGCCGATCGCGGCGATCCTCACCCAGGTGCTGCGTGAGGGCATCGACCGGGCGCTCGAGGAGCCCTTCGCCGTCACCGCTCGGGCACGGGGGCTGAGCCCCGCAGCCGTCCGCTCCCGCCACGCGCTGCGCCACGGCCTGCTCCCGAGCATGACGCTCGCCGGCACTGTCGTCGGCGGCCTGCTGGGCGGCACCGTGATCATCGAGCAGGTCTTCGGCCGCCCGGGCCTGGGCGACCTCACCGTCGACGCCGTGTACGGCAAGGACCTGCCCGTCGTCCTCGGGGTCGGCCTGCTGTCAGCCCTCGTGTACGTCGTCGTCTCGACGATCGTCGACCTGCTCTACCTCGTCGTCGACCCGCGGCTGCGGGCCGGCACCACCCGTCGGGAGGCCTCATGACGACCACGACCGCTCGCCCCGCCAGCCCCACCGTCCCGCTCGGCGCGGCCGCCACCGTGCCCGCGGCGCCGGCCACGACACCGCGCCCGCGACGGCGCCGGTCCCGCCTCGGCGTGAGCGGCTGGGTCTCCGTCGCGGTCCTCGGCCTCGCGGCGGTCGCGGCGCTCGCCCCCGGGCTGCTCACGGGCACCGACCCGACGGCGACCGACCCGCTCGCGGCCTTCCAGCCGCCGGGCGCCGACCACCTCGCCGGCACCGACTCCCTCGGCCGCGACATCTTCTCCCGCATCGTCCACGGCGCGCGCTACTCCCTGCTCATCGGGGTGGCGGCCACCGCACTGGCGCTTGTCGTCGGCGTCACCGTCGGGCTGCTCGCCGGCGTCGCCGGCCGGGTCGCCGACACGGTCCTCACCCGGGCGCTGGACGTGCTGGCCTCGTTCCCCGAGATCCTCCTGGCGCTCGTCCTCATCGCCTTCACCGGCCCGGGCATCGGCAACCTCGTCCTCGCCCTGGCGGTGGCGGGCGTGCCGCGCTACGCCCGCGTCGTGCGGGCCCAGGTGTTCGTCGTCGAGGGCCAGGGCTACGTCGAGCAGGCGCGGACCTTCGGGCTGAGCCGCGCACGGCTCGTGCTGCGCCACGTCCTGCCCAACGCGCTGGGCACCGTGCCGGTGCTCGCGACGATCGGCCTCGGCACGGCGATCATCGGCGCGGCCGGCCTCAGCTTCCTCGGCCTCGGCCCGCAGGCCCCGACCCCCGAGTGGGGCTCGATGCTCGCCGAGAACCGCGACTACCTCCGGGTCGCGTGGTGGGGCGGCATCCTGCCGGGCCTCGCGCTCACCTCGACCGTCATCGCCGCCACCGTCCTCGGCCGCCGCCTCCAGGCCGTCCTCGAGAGGAGGGCGGCATGACCGCCACCGACACCCGTCCCACGGTCACCGACCCGGCGGCCGGCGACGTCGTCGCGCGGGTCGAGGACCTGCACGTCACCTTCCCCACCGACACCGGCGACGTCCACGCGGTGCGCGGGGTCAGCTTCGAGGTCCGCCGCGGCGAGGTGCTGGCCATCGTCGGCGAGTCCGGTTCCGGGAAGTCGGTGACCGCGCGGGCGCTCGTCGGCCTGGCCGGGCACCGGGCCGCGCTGCGGGCCGCCCGCCTGGAGGTGGCGGGCGAGGACGTCCGCCACCTCTCCGAGCGCCGCTGGCAGTCGCTGCGGGGCCGCCGGGTGGGCCTCGTCCTCCAGGACGCGCTCGTCTCCCTGGACCCGCTGCGCACGGTGGGCCGCGAGGTCGGCGAGGTGCTCCGCGCCCACCGCCTGGCGGCACGCCGGGACATCCCGGGGCGCGTCGTCGAGTCGCTCACCGCCGTCGGCATCCCCGACGCCGAGGTCCGGGCCCGGCAGCACCCGCACGAGCTCTCCGGCGGCCTGCGCCAGCGCGCGCTCATCGCCTCGGCGCTCACGGCGGCCCCCGACCTCCTCGTCGCCGACGAGCCCACGACCGCCCTGGACGTCACGGTCCAGGCGCAGGTGCTCCAGGTGCTCGCCACCCGCCGCGAGGCCGGCACCGCGCTGCTCCTCATCTCCCACGACCTCGCCGTCGTGTCCTCGATCGCCGACCGCGTGCTCGTCATGCGCCACGGCGAGGTCGTCGAGGCCGGGCCCACCCGCGAGCTCCTCCGCGCGCCGCAGCACCCGTACACGCGGCGGCTCGTCGCAGCCGTCCCGTCGGCGTCCTCCCGTGGCCGCCGGCTGAGCATCACCGAGCACGACGACGGCGGAGCGCTCGACCGCGCCCCGCTCCCCACCCGCCGCGTCGACACCGGGACCGAGCTGCTCCGCGCCGGCCACGTGACCAAGCACTTCCCGCTCCCGGGCGGGGGGCGGCGCACCGCCGTCGACGACGTCAGCGTCCACCTCCACCGGGGCGAGACGCTGGGGATCGTCGGGGAGTCCGGCTCGGGCAAGTCGACGCTCGCCCGGATCCTCCTCGGGCTGCTCCCGGCGGACTCCGGGACGGTGACCGCCCGTCCGGCGCCCGCCGCCGAGGGCGGCTCCGCGGCCCGGCGGCGCCTGGACCTCCAGCTCGTCGCGCAGGACCCCCTCGGGTCCTTCGACCCGCGCTACACCGTGGGTGAGGTGGTGGCCGAGCCGCTGCGCACCCTGCGGGTGCCGCGTGCGGCCCGGGCCCGGCGCGTCACCGAGCTGCTCGACCAGGTCGGGCTGCCGGGCACGGCGGCGGCCCGCCACCCCCGGGAGCTGTCCGGCGGGCAGCGCCAGCGCGTGGCCATCGCCCGCGCCCTGGCGCCGGAGCCCAGCGTGCTCGTCGCCGACGAGCCGGTCTCCGCGCTGGACGTCTCGGTGCAGGCGCAGGTCCTCGACCTGCTCGCCGAGCTCCAGGCCGAGCTCGGCACCTCGCTCGTCCTCATCTCCCACGACCTCGGGGTCGTCCACCACCTCGCCGACCGGGTGGCCGTCATGCGTGACGGCCGGGTCGTCGAGGACGGCGACGTCGACCGCGTGTTCCACGACCCGCAGCACCCGTACACCGCTGCCCTCCTGGCAGCCCTTCCCGATCTGGTGGTCAACCGATGACTCTTGTCCCCCGTCCTTCCGTCCCGCGCCCGCGCCGACGCAGCGCCGTGGGGGCCGCCCTCGCGGTCGGCCTCCTCTCCCTCGCCACCGCGTGCGGGGGTGCCGGCAGCGCGGCGGCCCCTGCTGCCGGGTCCGCGACCGGCGAGCCCGTCCCCGGCGGTGCCCTCACCTTCGCCGTCGGCAGTGAGCCGCTCTCGCTCAACCCGCACGTCGAGGGCTCCCACAAGGCGAAGATCATCCTGCGCAACGTCTTCGACTCCTACCTCTTCAAGGCCGAGGACGGCAGCTACCACCCGTGGCTGGCCGAGTCCTTCGAGCTGGACCCCGAGGCACCGTCGATCACGCTGCACCTGCGCGAGGACGTCACCTTCCACGACGGCACCCCGCTGGACGCGGCCGCCGTCGTCACCAACTTCGAGCACCTGCAGGACCCCGAGTACTCCCCCACCGGCTCCTTCCTGCTGCGCAACCTCGAGGGCATCGAGACGCCGGACGAGCACACGGTGGTCCTCTCCCTCGCCCAGCGCGACACCCACCTCCTGGACCTCCTCGCGGGCGTCGGCTCGGCCCCGCTCTCACCGGCGTCCTTCGAGACCGACTCGCTGCAGGCCGGCGGCCCCGAGCTGGCCGGGACCGGGCCGTTCTCCCTCGCCGAGTACACGCGCGGCCAGGACCTCGAGCTCGAGCGCTTCACGGACTACGACTGGGCACCGGAGCAGCTCGCCACGCACGACGGCGCCGCCTACCTCGACGCCGTGACCTTCCGCTTCCTCCCCGAGGCAGCGACACGGACCGGCGCGCTCAGCTCGGAGCAGGTGGACGTCATCGAGGGCGTCCCGCCCGTGGACACCGCCCTGTTCGAGGACGACGACGCCTTCACCTCCGGCCGGATCCTCAACAACGGCGCGCCGTACACCTACTACCTCAACGTCTCCCAGCCGCCCTTCGACGACATCGACGTGCGCCGCGCGTTCATCCAGGCCGTCGACGTCGACACGCTCGTCGCGAGCATCTACCAGGGCACCGCCCAGCCGGCCACAACCGGCGTCTCCTCGGCCAGCGCCTTCCACGACGAGAGCGCCGCCCGCCCGCCCTACGACCCGGACGCCGCCAACGCGCTCCTCGACGAGGCCGGGTGGGGCGAGCGGGACGCCGAGGGCTACCGGGTCAAGGACGGTGAGCGGCTCACCGTGACGACCGTCGCGAGCGCCCCGTACATCCGGGAGAGCCGCGAGCTGCTGGGCCAGGCGGTCAGCGCCCAGGTCAAGGACAGCGTCGGCATCGACCTGCGCTTCGAGGTGGCGGACGCGGGCACCGCACAGAACGTGCTGCTCGACAACGGGCACCAGTACTTCGAGAACTCCTACGCCACCGCCGAGCCGAGCATCTCCCTGTCCTACCTCTACGCCTCCGGTGGGGTCATCCCCTACGGCAACTACGCCGACGCCGAGCTCGACGCCCTCGTCGCGGAGGTGTCGGCGACCGCGGACGCCGAGGAGCAGGAGGCGCTGTACTCCCAGATCCAGCACCACATCACCGACCAGGCGCTGTCGCTGCCGATCTACAACCCGCAGGACACGTGGGCGGCCCGCGCGGCCGTCCACGGCCTCACGACCGACCCGGCCCTGGGCACCATCTGGAGCCTGTACAACGTGTGGAAGGACAGCTGATGAAGTTCCTCGCCGCCGACCTCATCCTCAACGCCCCCAACCCGCTCACCGGGACGCCCACCCCCGACCACGAGAAGCTCCGGCAGACCGTCGCGTGGGCCGAGTTCGCCGAGCAGGTGGGCTTCGACGCCGTCGGGATCGGGGAGCGGCACACCCGTCCCTTCCTCTCCTCGGCCCCCGCCGTCGTCCTCTCCCACATCGCGGCCCGGACCTCCCGGGTCCGGCTGCTCACCACGGTGGCCGTCCTGCCGCTGCTCGACCCCCTGCGGGTGGCGGAGGACTACGCGACCGTCGACCACCTGTCCGAGGGGCGCGTGGAGCTCGTCATCGGCAAGGGCAACGACCCGCACCAGAACGAGCTCTTCGGCTACGACCTCAGCGACCAGTGGGAGCGCAACCGGGAGAACTACGAGCTGCTCCGCCGGCTGTGGACCGAGGAGTCGGTCACCTGGTCGGGCCGCTACCGGCCCGACCTCGTCGAGGCGACGTCGCTGCCGCGGCCCTACCAGGAGAGCATCAGGGTCTGGCACGGCAGTGCCAGCTCCACGGAGTCCACCGAGCTCGCCGCCCGGTGGGGCGACCCCCTGTTCTCCGCCAACGGCTTCCACCCGCTGGAGACGTACGGCCGGCTCGTGGACCACTACCGCGAGCGCTACGAGCACCACGGCCACGGGCCGGGCGCCTCCGCCCTGGTGGGCGCGGGCGCGGGCGGGCTGTACGTCGCGCGGACCACGCAGGAGGCGGTGGAGACCTACCGCCCCTTCTACGAGGCCTTCCTCCAGACGCCGGCGGCGAAGCACAACAAGACGCCGTTCACCGACCTCGACGACATGCTCGAGCGTGGTCCGGCCCTCGTCGGCTCGCCGCAGCAGGTCCTGGACAAGCTGCACCGCTACCACGAGGCCTTCGGCCACGAGGTGCTGTCGATCGGCATCGACGGGGTCGGGGTGAGCGAGGCGCAGCAGAAGGACAGCCTCGAGCTCTTCTTCACCGAGGTGGCACCCGTGCTGCGCCGCGAGATCCCCTCGCGCGTGTGGAACGAGGGACCCGCGGTCACCGAGCGGTCGCTCACCGGGTCCGGCCGCACCGCCGACGGCGAGGCGGCGAACGTCGCCCTCGTCGGCGCCGGCCGCTGAGGAGCCCACCGCACGTCGGCACAGCGCACAGCCCCCGTCACCGTGACGGGGGCTGTGCCGTGTGCCGGGCGGGGCGCTCAGTCCCCGATGCCCGCACCCCGGAGCGCGGGGTAGCCGCCGTCGACGTGGACGACGTTCGTGAAGCCCTGCTGGAACAGGGCCTGCGCGGTGGGGCCGGACCCGTGGACGGACCCGCAGAACAGGACGATCTCGGCGTCCTTGGGCACGCCGTCCAGCGCGGCGGCCCCGTCCTGCGCGATCGCGTCCTTGGCCACGACCCGGGCAGCCGGCGCTGCGCCGTCCTGCGTGCGCCCGGCGTCGCTGCGCACGTCGACGAGCACGGCGCCGGCGGCGACCCTCGCGACGGCCTGCTCGGCGGTGACCAGCGGGGCGAGCGCGCGGGCCTGGTCCTCGGTGATGCTCTCGGTCATGTGCGGGTCTCTCTCTCGTGTGGTGGGGCGGGTCAGCTGACGGCGGTGAGGGCGGCGGTCTCGGCGGGAGCGGCGTCCAGCCCCCACTCCTGCGCGAGCAGGCGGTAGGAGCGCACGCGGTCGGCGTGGCGGTGGGTGATCGTCGTGACGATGAGCTCGTCGGCACCGGTGACGCGGGCCAGGGCGCGCAGCCGGGCGGCGACCTGGGCCGGTGCGCCGACGATCTGGGTGACGAGCCGGTCGTGGACCAGCGCCTCCTCCTCCTCGCTCAGGGCGACGCCCGCCGCCTCCTCGGGGCTGCGGTACGGCTCGGCGCCGCTGAGGTTGCGCACGGTGCGGACGAAGTGGGGGTAGCCGGCGGTGAGCCGCCGAGCCTCCTCCTCGGTGGGCGCGACGACGACGTCGGCCGAGACGGCGACGTAGGGCTCGCTCAGCACGCCGAGCCGGAACGCCCGCCGGTAGGACTCCACGGTCTGCCTGATGGTCGCCGGGCTCACGTGGTAGTTCGCGGCCAGCGGCAGCCCGAGCTCCCCGGCGACGGTCGCGCTCTCCCCGCCCGAGGACGCCAGCGGCCAGACCTCGAGGTCGGCGCCGGTGGTCAGCGGGCTCGCGTAGCAGCGGCCGTCCGAGGTGACGTGCTCGCCGGCGAGCAGGTCGAGCACGAGGCGCACCTCCTCGGCGAAGGACGGGATGTCGGCCCGCGTCCCGACCACCCGGCCCCGGGCGGCGAGGACCTCGCGGACCGCCGGGTCGGTGAGGGTGAAGGGCGGGGGCGCGGGGATGACGACGCCGTCGACCACCTCGTCGGTGCGTGGCGCTGCCGCGGGGGTGCTCGGCGTCGGGCTCCCGGCGGACGCGGCCTGCCGCTGCGCGGTGGCGATCGCGGCACGGCCCAGCCCGAGGTCCACCCTGCCGGGGTGGATCCTCGCGATGGTGGCGAACTGCTCGAGCGCGACGAGCGGGCTGGTGTGGGACAGCACGACGGCCCCGGACCCGACGCGGATGCGCCGGGTGCGCTCGGCGACGAGCGCCGCGAGCACGGCAGGCGCCGCCGAGGCGACGCCGGGAGTGAGGTGGTGCTCGGCGAACCAGACCCGGTGGTAGCCGAGCCGGTCGAGCTCCCCGGCCAGGTCGAGGGAGTCGGCCAGGGCCTCGGCACCGCTCCCCCCGCTGACCACGGGGGCGAGGTCGAGCACGGACAGCGGGACGGCGCGGGTGGGGGCGTCGGTCATGGGGTCACATCCAGGTGGTCGGTGCGGTGCGGGTGGCGGCGACCGGTCAGCCGGCCCGACGCTCCGCGTCGGTGGGGACGGAGTCGGCGGCGGAGAAACGGGCGACCCCGGGCTGCGCGAACGGCGCCCGCTCCGGTAGTCCCAGCAGCTCGCGGAACGTCGCGCCCTCCGGGTACTCGGTGCGCAGCGAGCCGCGCTCCTGGAGGAGCGGGACGACCCGGTCGACGAACTCGTCCAGGCCGTGGGGCACGATCGTCGGGCTGATGATGAAGCCGTCGCTCGCGCCGGTCTGGACCGCCTCGTCGATCCGGTCCGCGACCTGCTGCGGCGTGCCGGCCGTGGCCTGCTGACCGCTCTTGGCGATGACGAGCTCCCGGATGCTCAGCCCGCGCTCGACCGCCTCGGCGTACCACTCCTGAGCACGGCGCTGGAGGTCGGCGCTCTGGATGGTGCGCCCCGCGACGAGGTTCTCCACCTCGGGCGCGTCCTGCGGCGCCGGGGGCGGACCGTCCGGGTCGAAGCCGTTGAGGTCCCGCTGCCACGTCTGCTCGAGGAGCACGAGCGCCGTCGCCGGCGTCACCTGGGCACGGGTCACTTCGCGGGCGTTGTCCAGTGCCTCGGCCTCGGTGTCCCCGAGGACGACCGTCAGCCCGGGCAGCACCCGCAGCGTCTCGGGGTCGCGCCCGGCCCGTGTGGCCCGGGCGGCCAGGTCCGCGACGAACGCCCGCCCACCCTCGAGCCCGCGCCAGAAGGTGAAGACGGCGTCGGCGTTACGGACCGCGAAGTCCCGGCCCTCCCCCGAGTCACCGGCCTGGAAGAGCACCGGGTGGCGCTGCGGGGAGGTCGGGACGGGAAAGACCCCCTCGATGTCGACGTGCCGGCCGTGGTGGGCGAACTCGCCGCTGCCGCCGCCGGTCCAGCTGTCCCACAGCCCGCCCGCCGCGGCGAGGACCTCGGCGGCACGCTCGTAGCGCTCCTCGCGCGGCAGGTAGCCCCCGCGGCGGAAGTTGGCGCCGTGGAAGGCGTCGGACGTCGTGACGACGTTCCACCCGGCGCGTCCCTCGGAGAGGTGGTCGAGGCTCGCGAGCTTGCGGGCCAGCTCGTAGGGCTCGTTGAAGGTCGCGTTGATCGTGGCGAGCAGCCCGAGGTGCGTCGTCGCCCCGGAGAGGGCGGCCTGGAGCGTGAGGATGTCGGGGCGTCCGGCGACGTCGTTCTCGTAGAAGCGGCCCTTGCGCTCGCGCACGCGCAGCCCCTCGGCCTGGAAGAAGAAGTCGAAGCGCCCACGCTCGGCGGTGCGTACGTAGTGGAGGAAGGAGTCGATGTCGATCTGCGACCCGGAGCGCGGGTCGGCCCAGACCGTGTAGTGGTTGACCCCCGGGAAGTAGGCGCCGAGGTGGACCTGCTTGCGGGTCGTGTCGTCGAGGGGCACGGGACTCTCCAGGGGTCTTCAGAGGGCGGGCTGCACGAGGCGGTCGCGGACCGCCCGGGCGCGCCCGTCGAGGAAGCGGTTGGCCGGGCGGTCGAGCCCGAGGTGCTCGCGGAGTGTCTCGCCGCGGTAGTCGGGCAGGCGCAGGCCCCGACGGACGAGCTCGGGGACGAGGGCGTCGCGCACGAGCGGGAGGTCGACGGCGTTCTGCGCCGGACGCAGCCGCACGCCCTGGACCCCGACGGCGCGCAGTGCCTCGAGGTGGTCGGCGACCTCGCCCGCCGAGCCGGCGAGGAGGTCGGCGTCGGACGCGCGTCCGCCCGGCGCGGCCGCCTCGAGCTCACCGAGCCGGGTGACGGCGGCACGCCTGTCCTCACCGAGCACGACGACGAGGTCCGCGAGGATCCGCAGCGGCTCACCGCTGCGGCCGGCCTCCGCCTCGGCCTGCCGCACCTCGGCGACGATCCGCGCCGCGTGGTCGACGTCGAAGGGCGTGACGACGACGACGTCCGCCGCCCGGGCCGCGAACAGGTAGGGCACCGTCGCGTGCGCGAGCGCGACGACGGGCGGCTGGCCCTGCGGGGGCCGCGGGACCACGGACGGGCCGGCGACCGAGAACCCGCGGTGCTCCGCCTCCACCCGGTGCAGGCGGTCGGCGTCGAGGAAGCGGCCGGTGGCGACGTCGCGGATGACGGCGTCGTCCTCCCAGCTGTCCCACGTGTCCCGCACGGTCTCCACGACCGCCGCGGCCTCGTCGAAGACCTCCTGGACGGCGGCCGAGGCGACGAGCTCGGCACGGTCCAGGCCCGTGAGGTCGGGCGCCTCCCGCAGGCCGGTGAGGCGGGCGTCCGCGGGGCTGAGCGAGACACGGGGCTGCCACCCGCTGCGGCCGCGGCTCGCGTGGTCGAGCGTGGCCGTCCGGATCGCCACGTGGTACGGCTCGGTGTGCGTCGTCGTGATCGTCGGGACCAGCCCGATGCGGCTGGTGACCGTGGCGAGCGAGGCCGCGAGGACGTGGGCGTCGAGCCGGGGACGGCGCCGGCCGGCGACGTCCGCGGGCGGCCCGAAGGTGTCGTCGAGGGTCACGAGGTCGGCGCCGGCCTCCTCGGCCAGCCGGACCTGCTCGCGCCAGTAGCGCGCGGTGAGGACCGCGCCGTCCGTGGCGGGCGGGTTCGCGGCCGGGTGCCAGCCGGCACCGTCGAGGGCGACGGCGAGGTGCAGCGGGCCGGTGTGCGGGGTGCTGGTCATGCGGGCCTCCAACGGTGGACGTCTCGGCGTGCGGCGGCCGGTGACGCGTCGAACCGTGCCACGGCGGAGGGGGCGGGCGAGCCGGTGGCCACCGGGCATCTCGCCATCCGGGAACGTCGGCGGCCATCGGCCCCCCGGGTCTCGGATCCCGAGATTCCCCCCGACCGCCCCGGAGACCGCGCCGCGCGGCTCAGTACGTTGACGCCCACGCAGGACCCTTCGGCCGACCTCGGCCGGACGGACCGAGAGACCTCCAGGAGGCACGCATGGCCAGCACGACCTCTGTCGTCGCCCTCGTCGGTAATCCTCTTCCCGGGTCGCGCACCCGGACAGTGGCCGACCACGTCGCGTGTCGCGTGGCCGGGCTCATCGGGTCGCCCGACGTGCACACCGTCGAGCTCAGCGAGCTGAGCGGCGAGATCTTCGCGCCCGGGGCAGCGGTGGCGCAGGCCCGGGAGCGCGTGGCCCACGCCGGCGTGCTCGTCGTCGCGACCCCCACCTACAAGGCCACCTACACCGGCCTGCTCAAGTCCTTCCTCGACCTCTACGGGAACGACGGGCTCGCCGGCGTCGTCGCCGTGCCGGTGCAGGTGGCCGGCAACCCGGCCCACCTCCTGGCGGCCGAGGTCCACCTGCGGCCGCTGCTCGTCGAGCTCGGGGCGCAGGTCCCCACACGGGCGCTGGCGCTCACCGAGGCGCAGCTCGCGGACCTCGACGGCGTCGTTGGCACCTGGCTCGCCGCCGAGGGGCCGCGGCTGGCGGCGGCTGTCTCCGCCCGCGCCGAGTCCGCGCTCGTGAGCGGCGGTGTGGCATGAGCGTCGACCAGCGCGTCCGGCCGGTGCTCGGTACCGGGCCGGCGGAGGTCAGCCCCGAGGACTTCAAGTCCGTGTTCCGCCACCACCCCGGCGGCGTCGCCGTCATCACGCTCCGCACGGCGGGCCGCCCGGTCGGCTTCACCGTCACGTCGGTCATCTCGGTGTCGGCGGAGCCGCCCGTGCTGGCCTTCTCGCTGGCCGCGACGTCCTCCTCCCGTGCGGCGGTGGAGTCCGCGGGGAGCGTCGTCGTCAACTTCCTCGGCCCGGACCAGGAGGAGGTCGCCACGCGGTTCGCCCTGCGCGGCATCGACCGCTTCGAGGGCGTGTCCTGGTGCCCGCTGCCCACCGGGGAACCGGTCCTCCGGGGCACCGCCGCGTGGATCCGGGCCGAGATCGACACCCGGATCCCGGTCGGTGACAGCCTCCTCGTCACGCTGCGCGCCCGGCTGGCGCACCAGCGCGAGGACCCCGCTCCCCTCGTCTACGTCGACCGCGGCTACCACCGCCTCGGCGACCACTCGCGCACCGGGGCCTGAGTCCACCGGGCGGCGCTCACGCCGCCCGGTGGCTCGCGCCGCCCGGCGCTCATCCCGCCCGGTGGCGCCTCGCCAGGAGGACCGACCCGGCCAGCAGGAGGAGCAGCGCGACGGTGAGGGGCACAGCGAGGACGACGCCGGTCTGCGGCAGCTTCCCGCCGGGGCCCGCATGCCCGTTGTCGTCACCCGGCCGGTCGCCGTCGCCGCCCAGGCCGCCGTCGTCGTCCCCGCCGGTCGGTGCGGGCGTCGGGTCGGTCGGCGTCGGCGTCGGCGTCGGCGCCACCTGCTCCTGCGCCTCGACGAGCACGGCCACCGTGCGCGCCGGGACCGTCACCGTCCCCGTCTCCGCGTCCCACGCGGTCTCGCGCACGACGGCGTCCGAGCCGCCCAGCTGCACCGGCGAGAGCGCGAGCTCTCGTCCGGCGAAGCCGTCCACCTGCTCGGTGACCGCCTCGGGGGA
Source organism: Georgenia sp. Marseille-Q6866 (assembly GCF_965111665.1). Taxonomy (NCBI): domain Bacteria; kingdom Bacillati; phylum Actinomycetota; class Actinomycetes; order Allobogoriellales; family Allobogoriellaceae; genus Georgenia; species Georgenia sp. Marseille-Q6866. The sequence continues at coordinate 21,257 of NZ_CBCOOR010000026.1, forward strand.
GGCGTTGAACACCGCGAGCAGGCCGTCGAGGGCCGGGTCGACGTCGGTCTCGCCGGCGGTGTCGTCCACCGCCATGACGAGGAGGCCGGGCGTCGCGTCCGGCCCCGAGCCCGGGAACGTCACCTTCTCCTCGATGAGCTCGGCCGAGCCGAGGCGGAAGAGCTCGGTGGAGAAGCGCAGCTCGAGGAGGTCCTGGGCCATCGCGGCCGACTGCTCGATGTCGGCCGGCTCCGGCCGGAGCTCGGGGTTCTCGAGCAGCGGTGCCATGACCTCCCACGCCCCACTGTTGTCGTCGGCGGGCGGCAGGCCGACACCGAAGTTGTTGGTCTGCATCGACCAGTCGAGCCGGTTGAAGTGGTCACCGGAGTTGTAGCTGTTGCGGTCCAGCGACTTCGAGCGGAGCAGGTCGGTCCCCGCGTGCCAGAACGACGGCGTCTGGGACAGCGCCGTCGTCGCCAGCGACAGCGTGTTCATCCGCACCCGGTCCTCCATCGAGGTGTCGACCGGGAGCTTGAGCGCGAGGTTGTCGAACAGCGTCTCGTTGTCGTGGGCGTCGACGTAGGTGACGACCTCGTCCGGCTGGGTGGCGTACCCGGCGGGCTGGCCGTTGTAGTCGATCTCCGCGCCGGTCTGCTCCTCACCGGCAGCGGTGAGGAAGGAGTAGCCGGCGAGGTTGCCGGCCAGCCCGAGCCGCACGAGGTCGGTCTGGTGGGCCAGGCGCGCGGCCTGCTCCTCCGGCGTCCCCTCGGCGACGGCGTTCGGGTCGGTGAAGGAGCCCGAGCCGAAGCCCTGGATCGTGCGCTGGTCCTCGTCGAAGGGCCCGCCGCCGCGGACTGCGTCGCGCAGCCGGTCGGAGAAGGTCCCGATGCCGGTCCCGTCGAGCTGGCCCTGCGTCGCCTGCTCGAAGCGCGCGTTGTCGGCGACCTCCCCGAAGTTCCAGCCCTCGCCGTAGACGTAGACCGACTCGCCGTCCACGCCGTCGTCCTCGAGGGTGAGGGCGTCCAGCGCCTCGCGGACGGCCAGCATGTTGTCGCGCGAGTGGTGGCCCATGAGGTCGAAGCGGAAGCCGTCGACCCCGTAGTCGGTGGCCCAGGTGAGGACCGAGTCGACCATGAGCTTCTCGGCCATCTCGTGCTCGGTGGCGACGTTCTGGCAGCACGTGGACGTCTCGACGCTGCCGGTGGCGCTGAGCCGGTGGTAGTAGCCGGGGACCACCCGGTCCAGGACGGACCGCTCGTCCTGCCCGGAGGCGGACGTGTGGTTGTAGACCTTGTCGAGCACGACCTGCAGCCCGGCGTCGTGCAGGCCGCCGACCATGGTGCGGAACTCCGCCGTGCGGCTGCCGCCGTCCCGCTCGACAGCGTAGGAGCCCTCCGGCGTCGAGAAGTGCCACGGGTCGTAGCCCCAGTTGAAGCCGTCGAGGTCGCGGGCGGCGCTGACTGCGGCCTGCTGCTCCTCGGAGTCCGGCGCGGCGTCGGGTACGTCCGGCTCGGTGCGTGCCCCCGGGTCCTCCTCGATCGTCGCGATGTCGAAGGTCGGCAGGAGGTGGACGGTGTTCATCCCGGCCTCGGCGAGCGTGCGCAGGTGGCGCATCCCGTCGCTGTCCTCCTGCGCGAAGGCGAGGTAGGTGCCGCGCAGCTCCTCGGGCACGGTCTCGTCGCTGATCGAGAAGTCGCGCACGTGCAGCTCGTAGATCGTGCGGTCCACCGGCCGCTCGACGACCGGCCGCGGGGTGTCGGCCCACAGCTCCGGCGCCCAGCGCGGGTCGTCGAGGTCGACGAGCACCGAGTGGGTGGAGTTCTCGGTGAGCCCGACCGCGTAGGGGTCGGTGACCTCGTTGGTGACGACCTCGTCCACGCTCGGGGCGTAGACGGTGACGGCCAAGCGGTAGGCCGCGTCCTCCCAGCCGGGCTCGCCCTCGACGGTCCACGTGCCGTCGTCCTGGCGGGACATGTCGAGGACCTCGGGCTCGCCGGTGACGGCGGCCGGAGCGACGGCGCCTGCCTGCGGCTCGTCCCACAGGTGGAGCTCGACGTCGGTGGCGGTGGGCGCCCACAGCGCGAGCGTCGGGGTGCCGTCCTCGGCCCACTCGACCCCGAGCGTGCGGCCCGCGGCGGCGTCCGCGTAGAGGTCGTCGAGGACGCCGGGCACCTGGAGCCCGGTGAAGGCGGAGACGACCTCCCCCTGCCGCTGCAGCACCTGCACCTGGCCGGTGAGGAACTCCTGCACCTCGGCGGTGCTCAGGCCCTCCACGCGCAGGGCGAGGTGGTCGGCGAGGTGCGGGAAGCGCTCGGCGAGCGCCTCCGGCAGTCCCTCCCCCACGAGGGTGAGCGCCGCGGAGCCGTCCGCACCGTCGACCTGCCCGTCGAGGACCTCCATGCCGCCGGTGGCAGCGTGGTGCAGCGACCACTCGAGATCGGCCGGGTCGGTGCCGGCGGGCACGAGGGACGCCGGCCACGCGATGGTCGTCTCGTCGAGCCAGTGCGCGGCGAGCTGACCGGTGCCGGCCAGCGGCGGGTCGGTCACCTCGACGGTGAGCACGTGCGTCGCGAGGTCGTAGCTGAAGGACACGAGCGTGCCGCTGGTGGCGCTGAACGTGACGTTGGGGCCGTCGAGGACACCGCCGGCGCCGTAGTTCTCGTCCCAGCTGCGCCCGTGGGCCACCTTGACCTCGTAGCTGCCGGTCGCGAGCGCCGCCGTCGACCACTCGTAGGTGCCGTCGCCGTCGGGGTCGGTCATCCACGTGGCCATGCAGTCCGGCTGCCAGTCGCCGGGGCACCCGACCTGGCTCTGGAAGCTGCCGGGCAGGGTGATGACCGGCCCCTCCGCGGTGTTCGCGAAGAGGTGGGTCACCGGGTCGTAGAAGAAGGCGACCGGCCCGCCCTCGTGGGTGTAGGTGACGTTGTCGCCGCCGGGCACGCCCCCGGCGCCGTAGTTGACGTCCCAGCTGCCGCCGACGGCGACCTTGTACTCGTAGCTGCCGGCGGGCAGGTCGAAGGTCGCGGAGTAGACGCCGTCCGCGCCGAGGGTGAGGGCCGCGGCCTGGCAGTCGGGCTGCCAGTCACCGGGGCAGCCCATGGCGGCGTTGTGGCTTCCCGGCACGGTGACGAGGTCACCGCCCGGCTGCTCCGGCGCGGTGCCGTCGACCGCCTGCCCCACCGAGCCGACCGTCGAGGCGGCGCTGCGGTTCCCCGCGGCGTCCACGGACACGGCGCGGTACTCGACGAGCGTGCCGGTGGGCAGCCCGGAGACGTCATGGAAGACCCGCGGCGCATCGCCCTCGGCGGTGCCGAGCGGCGTCCACTCCTCCGCGCCGACGAGCCGGTAGGCGAAGGAGGTCTCCGCCCACACGTCGTCGGCGACGTCGGCGCTGACGGGGGCGACGCCGTCGAGGCGGCCGCCCTGGGCGGGTGAGAGCGTGATGTCGCCGGGCTCGGCGGGTGCGCCCACGGTGTCGCCGGCGACGAGGACGACGGCGGACAGCCCGGGCACGTTGAGCGTCACCGACCCCGTCGCGTCCGCCGTCACGGCGGCGTGGTCCCCGTACAGGGAGGTGTAGGTGGCGCCGGGCGTGAGGGTGGTGAAGGTGGCCGTGGCGGCAGCGGTGCGGTTGTTGACGGCGACGACGTGCTCGCGCCGCTCCTCCCGGTCGACGCGGGCGAAGGCGTAGACCCCGGCGCCGTCGTCGGCGTGGAGCTCGACCTGCGCGCCGGTCGCGAGCGCCGGGGTGCTCGAGCGGAGCTCGGCGAGCTCGGCGATGTGCGTGTAGAGGGGCGCGTCGGTGTCGTACCGGTCCTGCGCGCCGATCGGCTCGCCGTCGAGCGTCTCCTCGTCCTGGTACTGCTGTACCTGGCTGGCGAAGAGCGACTGGCGGGCGTCCTTGTCCCCGCCCTGGCCGGCGAAGCCCTGCTCGTCGCCGTAGTAGACGACCGGCTGGCCGCGGGTGAGGTACATGAGGGAGTGGGCGAGCATCGAGCGCTCGCGCTCGTCGCCGGAGCCCTGGAGGAAGAAGCCGACGCGGCCCATGTCGTGGTTGCCGAGGAAGGTCGGCAGGTCGTGGGCGCTCGTCGTCGGGGTCGTGTAGTACGCGTCCGTGGCGAACAGCCCGGACAGGCCTGCGGCCGTGAAGCCCTTGGCGTAGCTGACCGCGGCGGACTGGTAGGCGAAGTCGAGGACGCCGTTCATGTCGGTGTCGCGCACGTACGGGGACAGGAGGCGGGCGTCGGCGTCGTAGACCTCGCCGAACATGAAGAACTCCTCGTTCCCCTGGGCGCGGGCGTGGTCGAGGACCTCGGCGGTCCACTCCTCCCAGAACTCGACGTTCACGTGCTTGGCGGTGTCGATGCGGAAGCCGTCGATGCCGAGGTCGATCCAGTCCTCGTAGACCTCGATGAAGCCCTCGACGACGGTCGGGTGCTCGGTCATGAGGTCGTCGAGCCCGTCGAAGTCGCCGTAGGTGACCGACTCGCCCTCCCACGTCGAGTTCCCGCGGTTGTGGTAGAGCGTGACGTCGTTGAGCCACTCGGGGACCTTGACGTCCTCCATCCCCTCGTCGACGACGGGGGTGTAGGGGAACGAAGTCTCGGCGTCGAGCGCGGGGAACTGGTCGGTGCCGGCGTAGGCGCCCGGGTCGAAGACCTCGCCGTCCGCGTCCCGGTAGGGGGAGGTGGCCGTGTCGACGTAGCCGTACTCGCCCTCCGCATAGTCGACGACGTCGGCGGTGTGGTTGGTGATGATGTCGAAGTAGACCTTGATCCCGCGGTCGTGGGCGTCGTCGATGAGCGCCTCGAGCTCCTCGTTGGTGCCGAGGTGCGGGTCGATCTGGGTGAAGTCGGTGATCCAGTACCCGTGGTAGCCGGCCGAGGCGTTCTCGCCCTCGCCCTGGACGGGACGGTTCTTGAACGACGGCGTCAGCCAGATCGCCGTCGTGCCCAGGCCCTCGATGTAGTCGAGGTTCTCGTGCAGGCCGGCGATGTCACCGCCGTTGTAGAAGCCCTTGTCGGTGGGGTCGAAGCCGTGGTCGAGGCGACCGCCGGCGATGCCACCGGTGTTGTTGGCCGCGTCGCCGTCGGCGAAGCGGTCGGTCATGACGAAGTAGAACTGCTCGTCCGCACCGGGCTGGCGGACGGGCTCGGCAACGAGCGCCGCGTCCGCGTCGGTGTAGCCCTCCTCGAGGCCGAGGACCTCGAGCGCGAGGAGGCCCTCGGCGCGGTCGAAGGTGAAGCGGATGTCGGCCGGCCCGGCGAGGTCGAGGGCGTAGTTGGTGTCCCCTCCCCCGACGCCGTAGGCCTCGTCCCAGGTCCCACCGACGGCGACCTTGTACTCCCAGTGCCCGGCGGGGACGGTGAGTTCGGCGGAGTAGACGCCCTCGGTGCCGGTCGGCTCCAGGGCGGCCCCGGTGCACCCGGGGTCCCAGTCGGCGGGGCAGCCGAGCTCGGACTGCAGGTCCCCGGCCAGCACGACGACGGCATCGTCGGCCACCGCGGGCAGCACGGTACTGGCGGCGGCCAGGCCTGATGTCAGCAGCCCGGCCGCTGCAAGAGCGGCGACGGCGGCGCGCGGGCGGGCAGATCTCGCGGACATGGGACTCCCTCGTCTCCGGATGATGACCGCAGCGTAGACCCGCCTGAAAGCCCCGTGCAAGGCTTGCAGATAGTTTCACGGCGCGCCGTGGGCGCCGCCCCGCTCACCCGCCGAACAGGCCCCCGAGCCCGCCGCCGCTGCTCTTCGTGCGGTTCTCCTGGTGCCCGCCGCTGACGACCGTCTCGCTCGGCTGGACGATGACGTAGCCCTGCCCGCCGAAGGCCATCTGGAAGGTCTCCCCCGTGCCGCCGCGCACGAGCGAGGACAGCCCGCCGGTGTCGACCCGGATGTCGGCGCTGACACCGCCCGTCCACAGGACCACGGCCTGGGCGTCGGCGAAGGTGGGGGCGCTGGCGACGTCGAGGGCCACCGGCTCACCCTGGGTGGTGACGGCGACGTAGCCGGTGCCCCGCAGGGAGACGTTGTACAGCCCGCCGGTCATCGCTGCCCCGCGGGCCTGGAGACGGTGGATGTCCCACTCGATGGAGGAGGAGAAGGCGAGCACGCTGGCGCCGTTGACCGAGACCATGTCGTTCTCGAGGTAGAAGACCTGGACGTCGGCGGCGCCGTCGGCGACGAAGAGCTCACCCTGGCCGGTGCACTCCATCATGCTCACGCCCTCGCCGGTCATCGCCGACTTCACGATGCGGCCCAGGCCGCCGGAGCCCTTGTTCTGGAAGTGGACGTCGCCCTGGTAGGCGACCATCGAGCCGGACTTCGCCCAGACCGGGCCGTAGCCCATCTGGATCTTGAGGAGCTTCTTGTTCTGCAGGACGAACGGCTCCCGCGCGGTCGTCTCCTGGAAGTCGCTGAACAGGGTCCCGTGGATGGGCATGGTTCTCCTCCGCGCGTGTGGCTGGCAGGCGCAGCCTAGTGGTCCCGGCACGGGGGCGGGAGCCTTTTCGGCGCGCGGCCGCCACGGTCGACGGAAGACACCGAGGGCCGGGACGGGGTGTCCCCTCCCGGCCCTCGGTCGGTCTGCTCAGATGAGGCCGAGCTCCTGCACGGCGTCCCGCTCGCCGACGAGCTCGGCGACGGAGGCGTCGATGCGCTGGCGCGAGAAGTCGTTGACCTCCAGGCCCTGGACGATCTCCCAGCGGCCGTCGACGGAGCGCACCGGGAAGGAGGAGATGATCCCCTCGGGCACGCCGTAGGAGCCGTCGGACGGGATCGCCGCCGAGGTCCACGAGGACCCCGTGCCGTTGACCCAGTCGTGGACGTGGTCGATGGCCGCGTTCGCCGCCGAGGCCGCCGAGGACGCGCCGCGCGCGTCGATGATGGCCGCGCCGCGCTTGGCGACGGTCGGGATGAACTCCCCGTCCAGCCAGGCCTCGTCCACGAGCTCGGTGGCCGGACGGCCGCCGACCGTCGCGTGGAAGACGTCGGGGTACTGGGTGGCGGAGTGGTTGCCCCAGATCGTGAGGTTCTCGATCTGGCTCACCGGGGTGCCGGTCTTCTGCGCGAGCTGGCTCAGCGCCCGGTTGTGGTCCAGGCGGGTCATCGCGGTGAAGCGCTCGGCCGGGACGTCCGGGGCGTGGCGCTGGGCGATGAGCGCGTTGGTGTTGGCCGGGTTGCCGACGACGAGCACCCGGATGTCGGATGCCGCGTTGTCGTTGATCGCCCTGCCCTGCGGGCCGAAGATGCCGCCGTTGGCCTCGAGTAGGTCACCACGCTCCATGCCGGCCGTGCGGGGACGCGCCCCGACGAGCAGCCCGACGTTCGCGCCGTCGAAGGCGGCGTTCGCGTCGTCGAAGATGTCGATGCCGGACAGCAGCGGGAAGGCGCAGTCGTCCAGCTCCATGGCGGTGCCCTCGGCGGCCTTGACGCCCTGGGGGATCTCCAGGAGGCGCAGCCGGACCGGGGTGTCCGGGCCGAGCAGGTGGCCGGAGGCGATGCGGAAGAGCAGGGCGTAGCCGATCTGGCCGGCGGCCCCGGTGACGGTGACGTTGACGGGCTGGTTCATGAGCGTTGTCTCCTTCGGGCCGTCAGCCGAGACGGGCGGCGAGGTTCTCGTCGATCGAGGCGAGGAAGCCCTCGGTCGTCTGCCACTCCTGGTCCTTGCCCACGAGCAGGGCGAGGTCCTTGGTCATCTTGCCGGACTCGACGGTCTTGATGATGACGTCCTCGAGGGTCTCGGCGAAGCCGGTGACCTCGGGGGTGCCGTCGAGCTTGCCGCGGTGGGACAGGCCCCGGGTCCACGCGAAGATCGAGGCGATCGGGTTCGTCGAGGTCGGGTTGCCGGCCTGGTGCTGGCGGTAGTGACGGGTCACCGTGCCGTGCGCGGCCTCGGCCTCCACGGTCCGGCCGTCCGGGGACATGAGCACGGAGGTCATGAGGCCGAGCGAGCCGAAGCCCTGCGCGACGGTGTCGGACTGGACGTCGCCGTCGTAGTTCTTGCAGGCCCAGACGTAGCCGCCCTCCCACTTCATGGCCGCGGCGACCATGTCGTCGATGAGGCGGTGCTCGTAGGTGAGGCCCGCGGCGTCGAACTGGTCCTTGAACTCGGCCTCGAAGATCTCCTGGAAGATGTCCTTGAAGGCGCCGTCGTAGGCCTTGAGGATCGTGTTCTTCGTCGACATGTAGACCGGGTAGCCCCGCTGCAGGCCGTAGGAGAAGGACGCGCGCGCGAAGTCGGCGATCGACTTGTTGTAGTTGTACATGCCCATCGCGACGCCACCGTCCTCACCGAACTTGGCGACCTCGAGCTCCATGGGCTCGCTGCCGTCGTCGGGGGTGTAGGTGATCGTCACGGTGCCCGGGCCGGGGACCTTGAAGTTCTGCGACTTGTACTGGTCGGCGTGGGCGTGGCGGCCGATGATGATCGGCTTGGTCCAGCCCGGCACGAGGCGCGGGATGTTGGAGATGATGATCGGCTCGCGGAAGATCACGCCGCCGAGGATGTTGCGGATGGTGCCGTTGGGCGAGCGCCACATGTTCTTGAGGCCGAACTCGGCCACGCGGGCCTCGTCGGGGGTGATGGTCGCGCACTTGACGCCGACGCCGTACTCCTGGATCGCGTGGGCGGCGTCGATCGTCACCTGGTCGTCGGTGGCGTCGCGGTGCTGGATCCCGAGGTCGTAGTACTTGAGGTCGATGTCCAGGTAGGGGTGGATGAGGCGGTCCTTGATGAACTGCCAGATGATCCGCGTCATCTCGTCGCCGTCGAGCTCGACGACCGGGTTCTCGACCTTGATCTTCGCCATGTTCCTGCGCTCTCCTGACCACCACGAGGGTGTGTGCTCGGCGTCCTCGGCGCCGGGGCGCCGGCACCGCCACCAAGATTACTCGACATCGAGATAAATGGGCCACACCTCCGCTACGGGTGCTGGCCGGCCACCCCCGGGTCCGCGCCGGCGACGGCGGTGGCGCCGTCGTCGGCCTCCTCGGTGGCCCGGACGTGGAGGCGGTCCACGCGCCGCCCGTCGAGGGCTGCGACCGTGAGGGTGAGGCCCTCCCACTCGACGGCGTCGCCCACCTCCGGCATGCGGCCCAGCCGGGTGACGACGAAGCCGGCGAGGGTGTCGAAGGGGCCCTCGGGCAGCTCGCGGTCCAGGAGCTTGGCGACGTCCGCCCGTCCCAGCAGCCCGGCGACGTCACCGACGTCGCCGCGGGCCTGCACGCCGGGCTCGGGGCGGTCGTACTCGTCGTTGATCTCCCCGACGAACTCCTCCACGACGTCCTCGAGGGTGACGATCCCGTCGGTCCCCCCGTACTCGTCGACGACGACGGCGAGGTGCGCGTTCTGCGTGCGCATGTCGGTGAGTGCCGAGAGCACCCGCTTGCCGGTGGGGAAGAAGGGCACCTGGCGCACGAGGTCACCGACGACGCGGGCGCCGGGGCGGATGCTGATGAGGTCGCGCACGTGGATGAAGCCGAGGACGTCGTCGTCGTTGCGGCCGCGCACGGGGTAGCGCGAGTGCTCGAGCGTGGCGACCAGCGCCTGCGCGTCGTCCACCGGCAGGTCCGCGTCGAGGAACTCGACCTCGGTGCGGGGCGTCATGATCTCCTCCACGCCCCGGTCCCCGACCGCGAGGATGTCGACGACCATGTCGCGTTCCACGGCCCCGATCGACTCGTGCTGGGCCACCATCGAGCGCAGCTCCTCCGCACCGATCTCCTCGCGCTGCTCGTGGGGGTCACGCCCGAGCAGGCGCATGACGAGGTTGGTCGAGGCACCGAGGAGCCAGATGACGGGCCGCATCGCGGTCGCGATCCAGTCCAGCGGGGTCGCGACGACGACGGCGAAGCGCTCGGCGCTCTGCATCGCCAGCCGCTTGGGCACGAGCTCGCCGAAGACGAGGGAGAGGTAGGAGATGAGGACGGTCGTGCCGACGAAAGCGACGGTGCTCGCGACCCCGCTACCCAGCCCGAGGCGCTCCAGGGCGGGCGAGACCTGCGGCGCGATCTGCGCGGCGCCAAAGGACGCGGAGAAGAAGCCGGCGAGGGTGACGCCGATCTGCACGGAGGACAGAAAGCGGTTGGAGTCCTCGGTGAGGCGGGCCACCCGGGCGCCGGGTCCGCCCCTCTCGGCCAGCGCGCGTACCTGGCTGTCGCGCAGCACACGAGGGCGATCTCGGACGCGGCGAAGACGCCTCCGAGGAGGACGAAGGCGAAGACGAGGAGATGTCGACGACGAGGTCGGTCATCGGGCCATTGTCCCAGGAGGGGCGCCGTCCGCACGGGGCGGCCGGGGGCGGTCAGGTGAGGTTGCCGGCCGGGAAGGACGGCGAGCGCGGCCGCGGCGACGAGGAGCAGGGTGACGTCGAAGCCGGTGGAGCGGGCCCGGAAGGCGGGCGGCACGCCACGGTCGGTGCCGCGGACGACGGCGAGGACGACGCACAGCACCGCGAGGACGAGGGCGGCGGACGGGACGTCGACGAGAACGGCGGTGAGGCCCGCGGCGAGCGTGCCGAGGACGACGAGCCACAGCACCGCCGTGCCTGCGCCGCGCGTGGAGTCCATGGCGACGAGGCTACCGTGGGGCCGTGAGTCTCCCTCCCCTCCCCACCCGGGTGGCCGTCGTCGGCACCGGGCTGGCCGGTCTGCGGACCGCCGCCGAGCTGCGCGGCCAGGGCTTCACCGGCCACCTCACCGTCGTCGGGGAGGAGCGGGCCGCGCCCTACGACCGCCCGCCGCTGAGCAAGGAGCTCCTCACCCGCACCGCGCCGGTCGACCTCGCCGGTGAGGGCTACGGCGACCTCACCGCGCTCGCCGACGACCTCCTCACCGGTCACCGCGCCGTCGCCCTCGACGCGGACGACGACGGCGCACGCCTCACCGTCGCGGGTCCGGACGGGACGCGCGAGGTGGTAGCCGACGTCGTCGTCGTCGCGACCGGGGCCGGTCCCGTCGTCGTGCCGGGGTGGAGCGACGTCCTCACCCTCCACGACCTCGACGACGCCGCGCGGCTGCGGGACCTGCTGCGGCCGGGGGCCCGGCTCGCCGTCATCGGCGCGGGCTGGGTCGGCGCCGAGCTCGCGACGGTCGCCGCGGCGGCCGGCGTGGACGTCACGGTCCTCGAGGGCGGCCCGGTGCCGCTCGGGCACGTGCTCGGCCCGCGGGTCGGGGACCTGCTCGTGCCCTGGTACGCCGAGCGCGGGATCGCGCTGCGCTGCGGCGCGACGGTGACCGCCGCGGACGCGAGTGGTGTGGGGCTGGCCGGCGGCTCGCGGGTGGCGGCCGACGTCGTCGTCGCCGCGGTCGGGGTGCGGCCGAGCACGGCGTGGCTGTCCGGCTCGCTGCCCCTCACCGCGCGCGGTGCGGTGCCCGTCGATCTCACCGGGCGGGTGCGCGGCGGGCCGGCGTCCGTCCGCGCGGTCGGGGACTGCGCGGACCGCCACTCCCCGCGCGACGGCGTCGTCCCGGGCGCCCACTGGGACGGGGCGCTGTCCCACCCCGCCGCGCTCGTCGCGGACCTGCTCGGCGCGGCCGACGGCCCGGCGCCGGACCCGGCGCCCTACGTCTTCTCCACCCAGCTCGGCCACGAGCTCACCGTCGTCGGGCACGTGCCCGCGGGCGCGGAGGTCGTGCTGCGCGGCGAGCCCGGCGCCGGCCCGTGGACCGCGCTCTTCGTCGTCCCCGACGCCGACGGGGCCCCGCGCCTGCACGCCGCGCTCACCGTGGACCGCCCCCGCGACGTCGGCCCGCTCCGCAAGGCACTCTCGGGCCCCGAGCACCCCGTCATCGACGTCACCGCCGCCGCGGACCCGGCCACCCACCTCCGCAGGACCCTCACCTGACGCGCCCCGCAAAGAACCCACCGCCGAGAGCTGACCTATTACCAACACCCCCCACGCCGAGAGCTGAGTTGTTACCGACAGCCCCCCGCGGAAAGCTGACCGACAGCCCACCCATCGCTGAGCACTGACCGACAGCCCACCCATCGCGAGAGCTGAGTTGTTACGGACGAGGGCCTGGGGGAACAAGTCAGCTGTCGGCGGTGGGTAAGGGCCTGGGGGAACAAGCCAGCTGTCGGCGGGGGGTGAGGGTCCGACGGAACACGTCAGCTGTCGGCGGTGGGTGAGGGTCCGGCGGAACACGTCAGCTGTCGGCGGGGGGTGAGGGCTCGGCGGAGCACGTCAGCTGTCGGCGGGAACGGGGCTCGTCAGTGGGCGAAGTGGCGGGTGCCGGTGAGGTACATCGTCACGCCGGCCGCCTGGGCCGCCGCGACGACCTCGTCGTCGCGGATCGAGCCGCCGGGCTGGACGACGGCGCGCACGCCCGCGTCGAGGAGCACCTGGAGGCCGTCGGCGAAGGGGAAGAAGGCGTCGGAGGCGGCGACGGCGCCGCGAGCGCGCTCGCGGCCCTCCCCCAGGGCGTTGGCCCGCTCCACCGCGAGGCGGCAGGAGTCGACCCGGTTCACCTGGCCCATGCCCACGCCCACGCTCGCGCCACCGGCGGCGAGGAGGATCGCGTTGGACCGCACGGCCCGCACCGAGCGCCACGCGAAGGCGAGGTCGGAGAGCGTGGCGGGGTCGGCGGCCTCGCCGGCGGCCAGGGTCCAGCCGCTCGGGTCGTCGCCGGGCGCGTCGACGAGGTCGCTGGCCTGGACGAGCAGCCCACCGCTGACGGCGCGCATCTCCAGCCCGGAGCCGGACCCCTCCGGTACGACGAGCAGGCGGATGTTCTTCTTCGCTGCGAGGATCTCCACCGCCTCCGGCTCGAAGGCCGGCGCGACGACGACCTCGGTGAAGACCGGCGCGATCTGCGCGGCCGCCTCGGCCGTGATCGGCCGGTTGGCGGCGATGACGCCACCGAAGGCGGACACTGGGTCGCACGCGTGCGCGGCGGCGTGGGCGGCGGCGATCGTCGCACCGACGGCGATCCCGCACGGGTTGGCGTGCTTGATGATCGCGACGGCGGGGTCGGCGTGGTCGTGCGCGGCCCGCCACGCGGCGTCGGCGTCGACGTAGTTGTTGTAGCTCATCGCCTTGCCGTGCAGCTGCTCGGCCTGCGCGATCCCCGGCTGGCCCGAGCGGTACAGCGCGGCGGCCTGGTGCGGGTTCTCGCCGTAGCGCAGCACGTCGGCCCGCTGCCACGTGGCACCGGTCCACGCCGGGAAGCGGCTCTCGTCGTCGGGCGCGACGACGTTGCCCATCCACGACGCGACGGCGACGTCGTAGTCGGCCGTGTGCCGGAAGGCGGCTGCCGCGAGGCGGCGGCGCTGCTCGAGGGTGAAGCCCCCGGCGGCGACGGCCGCGGCGACGTCGTCGTACCCGGAGGGGTCGACGACGACGGCGACGCTCGCGTGGTTCTTCGCGGCGGCGCGCACCATGGTCGGCCCGCCGATGTCGATCTGCTCGACGCACTCGTCGGGCGCGGCACCGGAGGCCACCGTGTCGGTGAAGGGGTAGAGGTTGACGACGACGAGCTCGAAGGGCGCGACGCCGAGCTCCTCGAGCTCGCGGACGTGGGCGTCCTTGCGGAGGTCGGCGAGGATCCCCGCGTGGACCCGCGGGTGGAGGGTCTTGACGCGGCCGTCGAGGCACTCGGGGAAGCCGGTCACCTCCTCCACGGGGGTCACCGGGACGCCGGCCTCGGCGATGGTGCGGGCGGTGGAGCCGGTGGAGACGATCTCCACGCCGGCGGCGTGCAGCGCCTGGGCGAGCGGCGCGAGGCCGGTCTTGTCGTAGACGGAGACGAGGGCGCGGCGGACGGGACGCGAGTCGGTCACGAGGTCACTCCTGGGTTCGCTGGTATCGGACCCGGGCACCCAGGCGGGCGGCACCCTGCAGGGGACTTCCGGCCGCTTCCCGGTGGTGACTCCACCTCTGCGCCAGTCACGGCCGAGGCCGAGTCTACCTGTCGCTGTCGGCACCCCGGGCCTGGCCCATCGACGGGCCGGGACCGAAGCGAGTGGCTACGTTGGGGCGGCGCCCACGGGTGGCGCGACCTGACCACTCACAGAGGAGCCTCGATGAAGAAGCTTGCACTCGCCACGGCCTGCGCGGTCCTCGCGGCAGGCAGCGCCGTCCTCGGCACAGCAGCGGCCGCCGGCTCGTCACGGCCCACGGTCGACGACACCTGCACGGCCGGCCACGTCGCCCTCACCTTCGACGACGGGCCCTCGTCGTTCCGGCCCCAGACCCTCGAGATCCTCCGGGAGGAGCTCGTCCCGGCCACCTTCCTCGACATCGGCATGCGTGTGGCAGCGAACCCGCACATCTCCGCCTTCCAGGTGCGAGAGGGCCACACCGTCCTCAACCACACCTACTGGCACGACAACCTCGGGCAGCTCAGCGCCGAGGACGTGCGGAGGGAGATCCTCGCGACCGAGATCGCCTTCCGCGACGCCCGGGTGCGCATGCCCTACGACGGTGTCCGCGCCCCCTTCGGCGGCTCAAGCCCCACCTCGGAGCAGGCCATCGCGGACCTCGGCTACGTCAACGTCGGTGCCGACGCCGGGGGCTTCGACTTCATCCCGACAACCCCGGCGGCGACGATCCGCGACGCCATCCTCGACAACCTCGAGGACGGCGCGATCCTCCTGATGCACGACGGACCGATCGACACCCCCGCGGGCGGTGCCGTCATCGAGGCACTGCCGCAGGTCATCGACGGCGTGCGCGAGCAGGGGTACTGCTTCGGCTCCGTCGACGCCGACGGCGACGTGGTCCCCGACCGCCTCAGGCCCACGGGGCAGCCGATCCCCACGATCGAGAACCCGGTGCCCTTCCGCCCCATCGCCTTCGCCGGGACGCCACCCCTGGCCCCGCCCGAGCCCTACGCCGTCGTCGAGGGCGATCCGGTGCGCCACCTCTCCGTCGACGTCGCCGACCACGTGGCGGAGGGGGCTCTCGACCGCGGCCTGGCGAACCGCATCGAGCGCCTGGTCGACGACGGCGAGGAGGCGCAGCTGCGTGGTGACGTCACGCACCAGTGGGTCGTGCTGAACCGCATCGAGCAGGTCGTGACGAGCGCTCCCGCGCGGAAGATCGACGATGCCGCGCGGGAGCAGCTGCTCACCGAGATCGGGGGTCTGCTCGACAGCCTGGACTGACGCCCGGCTGACCTGGTCCGGCGCCGGCACCCGCCGGCGCCGGACCAGCGTCGTCACCGCCCGCGCGATCGCGCCGAGCCCTCAGCCGCCGGGACCGCGGCGGTCGACGGCGGACGTGCGGTGGCGCCACCACGCCTCCTGGCACTGCTCGCGGGTGCCGCCGGGGTTCGCGGCGAACCACTCTCGGGTGAAGCGGTTGTACTCGAACTGGCGGCCGATCTCTCCCGGCGGCTCATCACGCGTGCGGTACCAGTGCTCCACAGCCTCACCGAGTGCGCGGCCCTCGCCGTGGGCGACGAAGTGGCGCATGTGCTCGTCGAAGTGGAAGCCCGGCCCCACGGCGTCAATGAAGTAGGCCCGGAGCACCTGGCTGCACCGCTGGCCGGGCGGGATCACGGTCTCGGGCCCGACCGGCGCGGTGAGCTGCCGAGCGGTGCGTGGTCGGGGAGCCGGCGCGGGCACCGGCTCGCCGTCGAGCGCGGCGGTCACCCGGAAGAGCAGCTCCTCCTTGCCGCCGCTGCGGGACACCCCCAGTGCCGCGGCGAGCTCCTGGAGCTCGGTGCGCAGCCAGTACCAGCGGCGCAGCTCGGCGCCGCTGCGCACCTCCGTGACCGGGGGCCGCGACTCCTCGACAGGTCCTGCCACCGGCTCAGCCGTCGACGACGACGCGTCGCCCCTCGACCCGCCACGGCAGGCGGGCGAGACGGCTCACCTGCTCGACGAGCTGGGCCCGCTCGGCCACCTTGATCCGCTCGGTGAGGGTGTCGACCGTGTCGTCGTCGTGGACGGGCACGGCGACCTGGGCGACGATCGCGCCGGTGTCCACGCCCTCGTCGACGACGAAGAGCGTGGCCCCGGCGATCTTCACCCCGTACTCGAGGGCGTCGCGCGGGCCGTTGATGCCGGCGAAGGCGGGCAGCAGGGAGTTGTGGGTGTTGAGGTAGCGCCCGCCGAAGCGCGCGAGGAAGTGGTGGCCGCACAGCTTGAGGAAGCCGGCGGAGACGACGAGGTCGGGCTCCGCGGCCGCGACGGCTGCGGTGAGGGCCCGGTCCCAGGACTCACGGTCGGGGTGGTCGCCCACGCGCTCGACGAAGGTCGGGATGCCGGCCTGCTCGGCGAGCGCGAGCCCGCCGGCGGAGGGCCGGTCGGCCCCCACGGCCACGACCTCGACGCCGTAGCCCGGGTCCCGGGCCGCGTCGAGGAGGGCGGCGAGGTTGGATCCCCCGCCGGAGATGAGGACGACGACTCGTGTGGGCACGTGCCGAGGGTAGTGGGCCGGAATGGAACACTGGGAGCATGTCCCGCGACCAGCCCGCTGCGCCCCCCAGCGACGAGGCGGTGCGTGCCGCGACGCGTCCGGTGCTGTGGTTCTCCGTCGTCCTGCTCGTCGGCCTGTGGCTGTCGGTGACCCGCCCGTCGTGGCCGCTGCCGCTCGTCCCGGGGCTGCTCGGGCTCCTCGCCGTCGTGCTCGGCGTCGTCGGCCTCGTGCGGATGCGGCGCGCCCGGATGGGCGGGGCGATGGTCGTGCTCGTCGTCGTCGGCCTCGGCATCGCGGCCGCGATGGTGCTGCTCACCGGCCTGCAGGCCCTGCTCTGGCCGGTGTACGAGGACTTCTACGCCTGCCTCGACCGCGCCCTCACCCACCAGGCCGAGGCCGCCTGCCTCAGCGGTCTGGAGGACCGCGCCCAGCGGATGCTCCTGCGGCCCTGACACCGCTCGGGAAGCGGGATGGCCCGAACGCTCCTAGCGTGGACGGTGAACCCCAGACCCAAGGAGGCACACCCATGGCCCAGCTGACGAACAAGACCGTCGCGTTCCTCTCGACCAACGGCTTCGAGGACTCCGAGCTCACCGTGCCCTGGGAGGCCGTGACGTCCCAGGGCGCCGAGGCCGTCCTCATCTCCCCGGAGTCGGGCACGATCACCGGCAAGAACGGCCACGAGCAGCAGGTGGACCTCACCACCGCCGAGGCCACCCCCGACCGCTTCCACGCCCTCGTCCTGCCCGGCGGCGTCGTCAACGGGGACAAGCTCCGCATGGACGACGCGGCCGTCGCGTTCGTCCGGGAGATCTTCAACCAGCACAAGCCCGTGGGCGTGATCTGCCACGGCGGCTGGATCCTCACCGACGCCGAGGTCCTCGAAGGCCGCACGCTCACGTCCTACCCCAGCCTCAAGACGGACCTCAGGAACGCCGGGGCCACCTGGGTGGACGAGGAGGTCGTCGTCGATGCCGGGCTCGTCTCGAGCCGCACGCCGGACGACCTCCCGGCCTTCTGCGACAAGCTCGTCGAGGAGATCGGCGAGGGCGAGCACGAGGGCCAGACGGCCTGACCTACTCGGGCGAGTCGGACGGCGGCGTGGGCGCGGAGCCTGCGCCGCCGTCGTCGTTCCTGCGGCTCGCCCGGGCCCGGACGGCACGGCTGCCGCGCCCGACGGCGGCGTGGACCTGCGGGTGCAGGGCGAGGAGCACGACGACGGCGCCCACGGCGGTCTGCCAGGCCAGGGCACCGGCCAGCGCGGGGGCGGAGACGCCGACGGTCGCGAGCCGGCCGGGCCCGATGCTGCCGGAGGCGGCGACGGCGAGGAGCGCACCGAGGACGGCGAGGGTCGCGGCCGCGACGACGCCGCTGAGCGCCGCCTGCCACCAGCGCTCCTGGAAGCGGCCGCGGTGCAGCCACGCCCCGACGGCGGCGCCGACGAGGACGGGGACGAGGACGACGAGCCCGAGCCCCGGCGCCCCCGGCTCGGGCAGGACACCGAGCACGGGGAAGGCCGGCAGCGGGGCCGTGACGACCTCGCTCGGGGAGAAGAGCGTCCCCTGCCCGACGGCGAAGCCGGGTCCGCACAGCCAGGCGAGGGCCCACACGACCATGGTCGGCAGGTAGGCGAGCTGGCCGAGGAGCAGGACGACGGTGCCGAGGCGGCCCGGCGCGAGCGCCTCGTGGAGCTCGAGGACCGTGACGATCCCGCTGACGAGCCCGACGGCGAGGACGAGGACGGCGAGGGCGAGGAGGCCGGCGAGGGCCAGCCAGGCGCCCCGGACGCCGGCGCGCGCCCAGTCCGGTGTGGCCTCGCGCAGGCGCAGCCACCACGCGGGCCTCGGCGTGCGGGCGCGCCACAGCGCGAGGAGCAGGGCGACGCCGCCGATGACGAGGGCGACGAGCGCGACGGCCGGCCGTGCCGCGGGCCCGGGCACGACGGCGGACAGCCCGAGGACGCTGAGGACGAACCCGCCGAGGGCGAAGGCCGCGGTGGCCGGCCGGCGCAGCCGCGCCCGGCGGGCGCCGCCGTAGACGAGGGCGGCGCTGACGAGGCTGGTGCCGGGCGGGGCCAGGGAGACGACGCCCGCCTCCCCGACGTCGACCGCGGCGCCGTGGCCCAGCAGCCACACGCCGGTGCCGATGGCCGCCGCGTCGGTCCAGGTGGCCTCGCCGAGCAGGGGCGCCGCAGCGGTGGCGACGTAGGTCGCGACGGTCGGCACGACGACGAGCAGCCAGCTGATGATTGCGGCCTCGATCCCCGACAGGGTGGCACGCAGCCACGCCTCGGGGAGCGGGGCGCGGCGGGCGGGGCCGCTCACCTGGGGGTGGACCGTCGTCGTCATCTGCCCCATCGTCGGTGACCGGGCGGCGCGGCACGCGAAGGTGGCGGCGTGTCGTGGCGATGTGTCCGATCCGTTGCCCGGCGCCGTCGTCCCGGTGCCGGGACGCACGACGGCCCGCCGCGCAGGTGCGCGGCGGGCCGTCGGTGGTGCGGTGGGCTCTAGCCCTGGAGCAGCTCGCGGGCCAGGCGCGCGGTCTCGCTCGGGGTCTTGCCGACCTTGACGCCGGCGGCCTCGAGGGCCTCCTTCTTCGCCTCGGCCGTGCCGGAGGAGCCGGAGACGATGGCGCCGGCGTGGCCCATCGTCTTGCCCTCGGGCGCGGTGAAGCCGGCGACGTAGCCGACGACGGGCTTGGTGACGTTCTCCTTGATGAACGCCGCGGCCCGCTCCTCGGCGTCGCCGCCGATCTCGCCGATCATGACGATGAGCTCGGTGTCGGGGTCCGCCTCGAAGGCCGCGAGGGCGTCGATGTGGGTGGTCCCGATGACGGGGTCCCCGCCGATGCCGATGGCGGTGGTGAAGCCGATGTCCCGCAGCTCGAACATCATCTGGTAGGTCAGCGTGCCGGACTTGGACACGAGGCCGATGCGGCCCGGACCGGTGATGTCGGCCGGTGTGATGCCGACGTTGGACTTCCCGGGGCTGATGATGCCGGGGCAGTTGGGGCCGATGAGCCGCACGCCCTTGCTCTCGGCGTAGGTGAAGAACTCGGCGGTGTCGGCCACCGGGACGCCCTCGGTGATGATGACGACGAGCGGCATGCCGGCGTCGACGGCCTCGATGACGGCGGCCTTGGTGAAGGCCGGCGGGACGAAGACGACCGACACGTCAGCGCCGGTGGCCTCCATCGCCTCGGTGACGGTGCCGTAGACCGGCACGGAGACCGTGCCGGCGGTCCGCTCCTCGGCGCCGGGGCCGATGGGGGTGACGTCGAAGTCGACGCTCGTGCCGGCCTTGCGCGGGTTGACGCCGCCGACGATCTGGGTGCCCGAGCCGAGCATCCGGCGGGTGTGCTTCTGGCCCTCGGCACCGGTCATGCCCTGGACGATGACGCGCGAGTTCGCGTCGAGGAAGATCGACATGCTGTTGTCCCGTCCTTACTTCGCGAGCTCGGCGGCCTTGGCCGCGGCGTCGTCCATCGTGTCCACCATGGTGACCAGCGGGTGGTTGGCCTCGTCGAGGATGCGACGTCCCTCGACCACGTTGTTGCCGTCCAGGCGGACGACGAGCGGCTTGGTGGCGGAGTCGCCGAGGATCTCCAGCGCCTGGACGATGCCGCTGGCGACCTGGTCGCACGCGGTGATGCCGCCGAAGACGTTGACGAAGACGCTCTTGACCTGCTCGTCACCGAGGATGACGTCCAGCCCGTTGGCCATGACCTCGGCGTTCGCGCCGCCACCGATGTCGAGGAAGTTCGCCGGGCCGACGCCGTACTGCTCGCCCGCGTAGGCGACGACGTCGAGGGTGCTCATGACGAGGCCCGCGCCGTTGCCGATGATGCCGACCTCGCCGTCGAGCTTGACGTAGTTGAGGCCCAGCTCCTTGGCCTTGGCCTCGAGCGGGTCGGCTGCGTCCTTGTCCTCGAGCTCGGCGTGCTCGGGGTGACGGAAGGCGGCGTTCTCGTCGATCGTCACCTTGCCGTCCAGCGCGATGATCGCGCCGTCCTCGGTGCGCACGAGCGGGTTGACCTCGACGAGGGTCGCGTCCTCGTTCGCGTAGACGGTCCACAGCTTCTGGATGACGTCGGCGACGGCGTCGGCCACGTCGGCGGCGAAGCCGGCGGTGGAGACGATCTCCTTGGCCTTGGCCTCGTCGATGCCGACGACCGGGTCGACGGCCACGCGGGCCAGCGCCTCGGGGCGCTCGACGGCCAGCTGCTCGATCTCCATGCCGCCCTCGACGCTGGCCATGGCCAGGTAACGGCGCTCGGCGCGGTCGAGGAGCACCGAGAAGTAGAACTCCTCGGCGATCTTCGCTCCCTCGGCGATCATCACGCGGTGGACGGTGTGGCCCTTGATGTCCATGCCGAGGATCTCGCTCGCGCGAGCCTCGGCCTCCTCCGGGCTGTGGGCGAGCTTGACGCCGCCCGCCTTGCCTCGGCCGCCGGTCTTGACCTGTGCCTTGACGACGACGGTCCCCCCACCCAGCTGCTCGGCCGCGGCACGTGCCTCTGCCGGCGTGGTCGCCACGATCCCGCCCAGGACGGGTACCCCGTGCTTCTCGAACACGTCCCGTGCCTGGTACTCGAAAAGGTCCACCAGGTCAGTCCTCTCATCGACGTTCTCGGAATGCCTCGACATCGAGACATCTCCGTCCACTGTACCCGGCGTCGCGGCGGGAGGCCCACCCGGGCGCGGCTCCGCCGGGGCTCCGCCCCTGACCTCCCCGGTTGTCCTCCGGCCTCCCCCACCGGCTCACGGTGGGAGGAGGACGACCGGGGAGATCAGCGGCGCACCACCTCTCAGACGAAGCTGGCAGAGGCCTCGTCCAGGCGCTGCACCTGCTCGACGGTGAGCTCCAGGGCGACCGCGGCGAAGAGCTGGTCGAGCTGGTCGGTGCTCGTCGCGGCCGCGAGCGGGGCGGTGACCTTGCCGTTCGCCGTCGCCCACGCGAGCGCGACGGAGGCCGGGTCGGTGCCGTGCTCCCGGGCGACGGCGTCGAGCACGTCGAGGACCCGCAGCCCCTCCGGGGTGAGGTACCGCTTGACGGCGGCACCGCGGGCCCGGCCCTCGGTGTCGGCCTCGGTGCGGTACTTGCCGGTGAGGAAGCCGCCGGCGAGGACCTGGTAGGGGAAGACGGACATGCCCAGGCGCTGCGCGACCCCGGCCAGACCGGTCTCGTACGCGCGCGAGACGAGGGAGTAGCGGGGCTGGAGGGCGACGGGCTTGGCGAAGCCGTTCTCCTCGCAGGCCTGGAACCACTCCTCGATCGCGGCGACGGAGAAGTTGGACAGCGCGACGGCGCGGACCTTGCCCTCGGTGACGAGGCGGTCGAAGGCCGCGGCGCTCTCGACGATCGGCGTCTCGTCGTCCTGGTAGTGGGCGTAGAAGAGGTCGATGTGGTCGGTCCGCAGGCGGCGCAGGGAGTCCTCGGCGCCGCGGACGACCGTCTCGGGCTTGAGGCCGAGGAGGTCCGGCTTGCCGGAGACCTTGGTAGCGATGACGACGTCGTCGCGGTTGCGGCGGTCGGCCACCCACTGGCCGATGATCGTCTCGGACTCACCACCGGAGTTGCCCGGCACCCAGTAGGAGTACATGTCGGCGGTGTCGATGAAGGTGCCGCCGCGCTCGACGAAGCCGTCGAGCACCGCGTGGAACGGCTTCGCGTCACCGGGGTTGTTGAACGTGTTGGTGCCCAGGCCGAGCGGGGAGACGTGAAGCTCGGAGCTGCCGACGGGCAGGGCGGTGGTGGTCTCGGTCATGGAGTCCTCTCGGGTGGTGGTGTCGGTCGGTCAGGCGCGGCGGAGCACGGCGACGAGGAAGTCGGAGTCCTCGGTCGCCGGGCGCAGGTCCCAGGTGGACAGCAGGTGGTCGGCGACCAGCCCGCCGGCGACGGCGTCGCCGAGGAACTCGTCGAAGTCGTAGCCGCGGCCGGCACCGAAGCCGATGACGGCGCGCCCGTCGTGCGTGAGGTGGCGAGCCATCCGCCGCAGCACCTCCCGCCGGGTGCTTGCCGCGAGGAAGGTCATGACGTTGCCGGCGCAGAGGATCGCGTCGAAGGGCTCGGCGATGCCCCGCGCGGGCAGGTCCAGCTCGGCGAGGTCCTCCACGACCCAGGTCGCGTCGGGGAAGTCCTCCTGCGCCGCGGCGATGAGGACGGGGTCGACGTCGACACCGACGACGGTGTGCCCACGCCCGGCGAGGTAACCCCCGTGACGTCCCGGGCCGCAGCCGGCATCCAGGATCCGGGCCTCGCGTGGCACCATCGCGTCGATGAGCCGCGCCTCACCGACGAGGTCGGCACCGGACTCAGCCATCTTCCGGAAACGCTCGACGTACCAGTGCGAGTGCTGGGGATTGCCCTGGGTCATCTGCACCCACTTGCTCTGCTCGGTCATGCCCCCATCCTCTCCCCCGGCGGGGCATGTGCCACAAAGCAGCTCGTCCGGGCTACCCCGGGGCCCCGCCGTCGGCATCGTCGACCGGTGGGTCGGCCGCAAGGGCGTGTTTGTGGCACATGCCCACCGGCCGGGGGTCGGGCACCGTCAGTCCAGACGGCGCTCGACGAGCTCCTCGACGTCCTCCCCGGCCCGCTCGAGGCTCGAGGTCTCGTCCTCGCGCTCAGCGGCGTCCGGCTCCGGCACGTCGCGCGTCGTCTCCGGCGTCTCTCGTCCCACGGTTCTCTCCTCGGTCCGGCTGCTCGACCCGACGCTAGGACCGCGGCACCGGCCCTGCATCCGGGAAGCTGCGTCAGCCCGGCCAGACCCCGGAGGAGCCGCGTCGGTGGCTGCCCAGGAGGTGGGTGTCGACGATGCCGACGGCCTCCATGAGCGCGAACATCGTCGTCGGACCCACGTGGCGGAAGCCCCGCGCCTTGAGTGCCTTGGCCAGCGCGACGGACTCGGGGGAGGTCGTGGGGACCTCGGCGTAGGTCCGCGGCCGGGGCGTCTGGGCCGGCTGGTAGGACCAGACGAAGGCGGGCAGGCCGCCGTCGGCGCGCAGGGCGACGGTCGCGCGGGCGTTGGCGATCGTCGCGTCGACCTTGCGCTGGTTGCGGACGATCCCGGCGTCGGCCATGAGGCGGGTGACGTCGTCGTCGTCGAAGGCGGCGACGGCGTCGGGGTCGAAGCCCGCGAAGGCGCCGCGGAAGGCGGGTCGCTTGCGCAGGATCGTCGCCCACGAGAGCCCGGACTGGAAGGCCTCGAGGCTGAGGCGCTCGAAGAGCCCGCGCTCGTCGCGCACCGGCATGCCCCACTCGGTGTCGTAGTACTCGCGCAGCAGCGGGTCGGTCGCCGCCCACGTCGGGCGGGCGAGGCCGTCGTCGCCGACGACGAGGTCACTCACCGGCGGTCTCCGCCAGCAGTCGCTCGGAGAGCTCGGCGAAGGCCTCGGCGACGACGTCGGTGTACAGGTGGCCACCCTCGATGTCGGGATGGATGCCGTCGGACTGGAGCTTCTCCGGCTCGGCGTCGATGGCGGCGTACCAGTCCGCGACGATCGCGTTGGGGTAGTCGCCGACGACGTCCGCGAGCGCCGCGTTCGCCTCCGGGATCCAGTACGAGCCGCCGTAGAGGTTGACGACGACGACCATCCGGCCCGGGCCGAGCGCGTCCAGCACCGCCCGCACGACGTCGGGCTCCCCGACACCCGCGTTCGTCCCGAAGTCGAGGACGACGGCGCGGCGCACCGTGCCCTGCTCGACGGCCTGCTCGACCGCGGCCAGCCCGTCGGGCCACTGACGGTTGGACTTCGCGTCGAGGGCGATCTCGGGCCAGCGGGCGGTGAGGCCGTGGGCGCTCGTCACCATGATCGAGTCACCGAAGCCGCTGATCTCGTCGCCGGCGGGCACGGTCCAGTCGGCGTCGGCGGGCGGCGTCTCGGGCGCCTCGGTCTCGGCGGCGGAGGCGGCGACGAGCTCCTCGTTGGCCTCGATCTGCTGCTGGGTGAGGGACGTCGTCGGCGCCGTCGCGACCGCGACGGCGGTCGTGACGAGGAGGACGACGGCGGCGCCACCGACCACCTGGGCGGCGCGCCGGCCGCCGCGCAGGGCGCTGCGCCAGCGGCGCCACACCCCGAGGAAGCCCTCCTGGCGCACCGGCATCTCCAGCCAGCGGTAGGAGGCGCCGGCGATCACCAGCGTGAGGACGAGCGCCAGCACCCGGGTGGTCCAGCTGAGCGCGGAGTCGTAGGTGGTGGCGGGCATCAGCTCGGTGAGGACGAGGATGAGCGGCCAGTGCCACAGGTAGATGCCGTAGGAGCGCTCCCCCAGCCACGCGACCGGCGGCATCCGCAGCAGCCGCTGGTAGAGGACCACCGGCCCGAGGAGCGCCGCGACGAGCACGGCGGTGAGGAGGGAGGCGGCGAGGATGCCGCCGCGGAAGGTGAGCGCCGTGTCCTCGTGAAGGACCGTCATGAGGGCGAGCAGGCCGGCGAGGGCGACGAGGGCCGCCGGCTGACGCCAGCGCTGCCACGCCGCGGAGTGCAGCCAGCTGTGCGGGGAGGCCCAGGCGAAGGCGAGCGCCACCCCGATCATCAGCCCGAACAGGTGGGTGTCGGTGCCGTAGTAGACGCGGGTCGCGTCCTGTCCCGGCGTGTAGAGCACCGCCATGAGGAGCGCGGAGACTGCGGCGACGGCGAGCGCGACGCGCACCCGCTGCCGGCCGGTGCTCGTCAGCGCGAGGAGCAGCCCGAGCAGCGGCGGCCACAGGAGGTAGAACTGCTCCTCCACCGCGAGGGACCAGAAGTTGACGAAGAGCAGCGGGGAGGTCTGGGCGAAGTAGCTCGAGCCCGCGCCGATCTCCAGCCAGTTGTTGGAGAAGGTGAGCGCCCCGAGCACCTGCCGGCCGATGTTGACGAGCAGGTCACCGCCCGCGACGGCTGCCAGGCTCACGCTCACGACGACGACGCTGACCAGCGCCGGCAGCAGCCGCCGGGCGCGCCGCAGCCAGAACCGCGGGAGGTCCACCCGGCCCTTCCTGCCGAGCTCGCGCAGGAGCAGCGTGGTGATGAGGAAGCCGGAGATGACGAAGAAGACGTCCACCCCGAGGAAGCCACCGGGCAGCGAGGTGGGTCGCAGGTGGTAGACGAGCACGGCGCCGACGGCCAGGGCCCGCAGCCCGTCCAGGCCGTGGATGTGCCCGGCCCGCGCGGTCGTGGCCGCGGGAGCACGACGGGAGGTCGTGCCGGTGCGCGCGGGACGAGCCGGCGCGGCGGTCTGAGCCATCCGCCCTCCTCGACAGTTGTGTCGGGCACAGGCTAGGTGCGCCGCGCCTGGACTCGTGGGAGC
>NZ_CBCOOR010000027.1:0-45353 GCF_965111665.1 Georgenia sp. Marseille-Q6866
CGCCGCCCCCGGTCACGAGCTTCCCGTCCTGCCCGACGGCGGACCCGAGGGCTGGTACAGCCGCTGGACCGGGATCGACCCGGAGATCCGCGGCTCGGTGCGCAACTACACCGTCCGCGCCGCGCGCGCCCTGGCCCCGGGGGCGGCTGGGAGCTCGCCATCGCCTTCGTCCCCCACACCCACCCCGCCCCCGGGGCCGGCCCCGCCGTGGCGGCGCTCGTCCTGGCCACGGTGATGGGGTGCAGCAGCGCGGGCGACGGCGGGGTCGACGGTCCGGCCCCGCCCGGTACCGGCGCTGCGTTCGCTGTGAGCTCCGTCGACGTCGCCATCGCGCCCGCCGACGAGTTCCCGGTCAACCTCGTCTTCGTCGCGGGCGAGGACGACCCGATCTGGGACCGTCTCGCCGGTGTCGCAGTCGTGGACGGACCGCAGTTCGGGTCGGGTGACTTCATAGTCGAGAAGGGGTCCGTCGTCGACGGTGGCGTCATCGGCAACCTCACGTTCTCCCTCGACGCCGGAAGCACGGGCGTGGCCTTCGAGGAGATCGAGCTCTTCGTGTCGGACCTGGAGGAGCCGATCGTCGTCGACGTGGGGGCGTGGAGCATCGAGCCGAACGACGCCGACGGCGCCGGTGTCACCGCCACCGGCGACTTCCCCCTGACAGCCGACATCTGCGGACCGTTCTCGGCGACCTTCCGCAACGACACCGCTGAGACGATCACGGCCGCCACGGCCACGGTCGACGCGCCCGGCGCGTCCGTCTCCACGGCACCGATCCCCGCAGCCGTCGCTCCGGGCGACGAGTTCACGCTCGACCTCGAGCTCGCGTGCGACGCGTCCGCGGAGTTCTACATCGTCTCCCCGACAGTCACCTACGAGACGGCACAGGGACAACACGCCAGCCGCCTCGACCCGATGACGATCGGCCTCACCGCGATCTCGGCGGACACCGTCGAGCGGATAGTCGCCCGCTCAGCCCGCTGATCGCGTGGACTGCTCCCGTGACAGACCCGGGGTACCGGGGCCTCAGCGGGAGCAGTCCCCGGATCATTGCTGTCGGAAGCCGTCGCCGCCGGTCAGCCCATCAGTGGCGACCTGTCCCGGCGCGGCACTTCGCGGTACCCTCGATCTCTGCGGCTCAGCCTGCGTCCTCCTCCCACATGCGGGTGTCCATATCCAGATCACCGACGAGGGCAGCGACGTCTGTCCCACTGGGAGAGAAGAGGCCACCATGGCAAGCCACCCCCACGACTCTCAACCTGCAACAGGCAGCGTCACGCTCATCGCGTCACCGGACCGCGTCCGACTCATCCTCAGCGGCGAGCTCGACATGCTCATGAAGCCCGAGCTGCTCGACGCCGTCCACGAGGCCGTGCTGCACGACGTCCCGGTCGAGGTCGACGTCCGTGACGTCACGTTCATGGACTCCTCGGTTCTCGCCGCCCTGAGCCGGCTCATCCAGGGCTCCAGCCAGCGACCGACCTTCATCAGCCCGCCCCCCGTGGTGCGCTTCCTCCTCGACGTCACCCGCATCGGCGAGCTCATCGACATCGTGGGCACGGACGGGGAGCCCCTCAAGCCCACCATGGCCGAGCAGAGCTCGCCGGCCCCGCCCCTGCGCGACCGCGCGCTCGGCGACTGACGACACCGGGGCCAGATGGCCCCACCACACTGAGGCGAACGGCAGACATGCCGTTCGCCACTTGCGTTCCTGCAGACGCCCGCCCTACCGGGCCGGCGTGATGGCGCGCGCGAGAGCCCCCATGGCGTCCGGAAGCACGCGGTAGTAGGCCCACCGCCCCCGCTGCTCGCGCACGACGAGGCCGGCGTCGGCCAGCCTCTTCATGTGGTGGGACACGGTCGGCTGGCTCAGCCCGACCGGCTCGGTGAGGTCACAGATGCACGCCTCACCGTCCGGAGCCGCCGCGATGAGCGAGAGCAGCCGCACCCGCGTGGGGTCGGCGAGCGCCTTGAACACGTCGGCCAGGTCCTGCGCCTCCCGCTCGCCGAGCGCAGCGGTCAGCATCGGACTGCAGCAGGCCACGGGCGTCGGCGGTGTCGGCATGGACCGATCTTCGCACATGTATTGACATCGGTCGATACCTCCGCCATCGTCATCCCATCGAATACCGTCGATGGGAGCAGGCCATGGTCGAGAACGAGCTGCGTGAGCAGGTGCGCCGGCGCTACGCCGCGGCCGCCACCCAGGCACGGGCAGGGGCCAGCAACGAGCAGGTGCTCGACGGGACAACCGACTCCAGCTGCTGCGGCGCTTCGGACACCCCCGTGGACGTCACCTTCGGCGCGGGGCTGTACGACTCGCGCGACGCCGTCGACCTCCCGGTCTCGGCCGTGGCGGCCAGCCTCGGCTGCGGCAACCCCACCGCCGTCGCCGCCCTCTCCCCCGGCGAGCGCGTGCTCGACCTCGGGTCCGGCGGCGGGATCGACGTCCTCCTCTCCGCCCGGCGCGTGGGACCCACCGGGTTCGCCTACGGCGTCGACATGACCGAGGAGATGCTCGAGCTTGCCCGCGCGAACGCGGCTGCGGCCGGCGTGAGCAACGTCGAGTTCCTCCTGGGCACCATCGAGGATGTGCCGCTGCCTGACGCGGCCGTCGACGTCGTCATCTCCAACTGCGTCATCAACCTCTCCACCGACAAGGCGGCGGTGCTGACGGAGATGTTCCGCGTTCTGACTCCCGGCGGCCGGGTAGGGGTCTCCGACGTCGTCGCGGAGGATCACCTCACGGCCGCGGAGCGCGCCGAGCGCGGTTCCCACGCCGGCTGCATCGCCGGTGCCCTGAGCCGCGCGGAGTACCTCGAGGGGATGACGGCCGCCGGGTTCACCGACATCGTCGTCGAGTACACCCACGAGGTGGCGCCCGAGATGCACGGCGCGATCGTCCGCGCGACCAAGCCCCGCGCCTGAACCACACGGAGACACGATGACCGCCCCCACCGTCCTGTTCGTCTGCGTCCACAACGCCGGCCGCTCCCAGATGGCGGCGGGCTACCTCACCGCCCTCGCCGGGGACCGCGTCACCGTCACCTCCGCCGGCTCGATGCCCGCCGACCGGATCAACCCGGTGGCCGTCGAGGCGATGGCCGAGGAGGGCATCGACATCACGGCGAACCAGCCCACCCGGCTCAGCGACACCGCCGTCCGCGAGGCCGACGTCGTCATCACCATGGGCTGCGGCGACGCCTGCCCGTACTACCCCGGCAAGCGCTACGAAGACTGGGTGCTGGACGACCCCGCGGGGCAGGGCCTCGACGCCGTGCGGCCCATCCGCGACGAGATCCGCGCCCGCGTGGAGGCGCTCGCCGCGGAGCTCGTGCCCGACGCCTCTGACGGGTCCGCACTCTGATCTACCGCGACGCTCCCGGCACCGGGTCACTCGATGCCGGAGGCGGTGCTCGTGCCCACGCTGGGATCGCTGTCTGTGCCGCCGTCTCCGGGAACTACTCCGCCCTCGTCGGCGGTTCGACGCTACTCGCGCTCCTTAATGACAGCCGGACGGCTCGCGCCGATCAGACGGCAAGTCTGCGGACCGGGCTTTAGATCCAGGAGAAGTGCAGTGAGCGTCGCACCCACCGGTGGCCGGTACGGCTGGGATGCTTGGCCCCATGATCACCTCTACTGAAGCCGCCGACGCTGGAATCACCATCGCCGAAGGCGCCTTCGAAGCCGGCGCATTCTTCCTCCTCGCCACGGTTGGGTGCTACGTCATCAGCGGCGTCTACGCCCGCGGTTCCAGCGATGTGGCCGGTGGCCGAGCTCGCGGATTCCGCGGCCTCGCTGAAGTCCTCGCCGTCTGTGCCGCGCTTGCCATGGCGCTTTCCGCCGGCGCGACGCTCTACTGGTAGGCAACGGGCGACTGGGATACGCCTGTCCGACTTCCCCAGCACCGCGAATCGTCGGGACTCGCGGAACCTCCCGCGTACGAGTGAGGAACCTCAGGAGCGGTGGTGATGGCGATGGAACGAAGCAAGCTTAGTGAACCGGCTTACACGAGGCTGCTCGGCCAGACTCTGCGCACTGAACTCTATCCGGATCTCTCCGCCGCCGTCCCGGACGGGTTGGTGGCGACCTTGCCGACCTTGCGCAGCCGACTGGCCTACCCGTTGGACGAGTGGCGGATGAATGGGCGTGTGCACTCCGACATTCTCACCGGCGATGCAACGGACAACATCAAAGCGCTTTTTGAGCTGAAGTCGACCACTGCGTACGCGAACATGCTCGGCCGCTCTTCTTACCGCACCCTTGTCCAGGCTGACGAAGGCAGCCCCGACCTCGATCCCATCGCCGCAAAGATCATTAGCCACTACCTGGACGACACCGACCCGGCGCTCGACGAGATTCACCACGAGTCAGACTGCATCACGCTCACCGGGCTATGCCCAGACCGAATGCGCGCCCGACTTCACCCCCAGGGCTGGCACTACCCCGCCGTCCCGCAGGCTGATGTCTACCGCTCTACCCGGGGCTACCTTCCCGCCCCGGAGCGGCTCCGCCGTGACTCAATCGCCGATCTCGACTACGTCTTCGTCGCCCCCAACGAGAGGTCAGTCGAAGAGTTCTTCCTCGACACCGTCTGCCGGCCTAATGAGGAGTGGCAGGTGGTCTATCTCGCCGATGCACTGCCCGTCTGGCGATCCCACCGCGGACATCTGGGGACCGCGCAAGAAGAGGTCATGCTCGCCGAGTTGATCGACGAGACGGATCGGTTCCTCGTGTGACCGCTGCGGTCGCTAGCGTAACCGACGCACCCGACGCACCGACTCTCGGTATCGGACGTACTCCCTCTGCGTTGTCTCGGCCGCCCGCCCCGCCGCCCGATCTGGCCGGAAAGATCGCCGCTGTCCTGCTGGGTATATGAACAACGGCGCGGGTAAGCAGCCACTGCGGTGTCCGAATGTCCGAAGAGCCCGCAAAGGGGAGCGCAGTGGAGTCCGGTATGCCAGCACGCTCCCCCTCACCGGGCCCGGACGAGCGTGTCATTCCAGCCCCGGACAACCGTGGGGCGCGTGGACGCCCGTGGGTGCACTCCGTGAATAGGTCAAAGCCACTCTCATGAATCGACGGTGACCGTCTCCTTGCCGTCCTCCACCGCGTACGCCCCGGACGCGAAGGGCACCGGTCGCAGGGCGCGGTAGACCGCGCCGCCGTCGAGCACCTCGGTCTCGACGACGTCGAAGCCGCTCGCGGCCGCACCGTCGTGGAAGAGCCGCTTGCCGGTGCCGAGCACCACCGGGAACTCGATGACCCGAAACTCGTCGACGAGCCCCTCGTTGTGCAGCATCTGGATCAGCTGCCACGACCCGTGAATCTGCAGCTCCTCCCCCGGACGCTCCTTGAGGGCGCGGACCGAGGCGGCGACGTCGTCGGCAATGATGCTGGCCGTGTTGTCCCACACCGGCGTGGTGAGCGTGCTGGACACGACGTGCTTGGCGCAGCCGTTGAGCTTGCCGACGACGGCGTCGGCAGGGTCGGTCACCCGTGGCCAGTAGCCGGCCATGATCTCGTAGGTGCGGCGTCCGAAGAGCAGTTCGCTGGTCCGCTCGAACCAGGCGTCGACGACGCGGCCGAAGCCCTCGCCGGCCAGTGGGACCACCCAGCCGCCGCGGTCGAAGCCGCCGCTGATGTCCTCCTTCGGGCCGCCGGGGCCCTGCATGACGCCGTCCATGGAGACGAAGGTGTGAACGGTGAGCCTCATGCCTGAAGTCCTTTCGTGCCGCGATGTCATGGCTACCGACCTGGCACGACGGCAAGACTCATCGGCCGCGCGCGCAGTGTGTCCGAACTCGCACGGCGCGGGCCGTTCGACCCGTCATTTGGAGTGCCGACCGCGCGTATATATGGGGTAACCCCCCACTCTCCCCGGAGCCCACCGTGACCGCAGCACCCGTCCTCCACCAGCCCCACCTCGCCACCCAGAACCACGCCGAGCGCCTGCTCTCGGCCCTGCACCGCGACGACGTCGCACGCCACCTCCTCGGCGAGCAGGCCGCCCCCACGCCGCGCCAGGTCGCGAGCACGCTGCGTGCGCTCGCCGACTTCCCGCTGTGCCTCCGCATCCTCCCGCAGAGCACTCGTCGGCACCGCGCCGGCGACAAGGTCAGCGGGCTCGCGCTCTACCTGGAGGGCTTCGCCGACCACCTGGCCCACCACGAGGTGCGTACGCCCTACGACCCCCGCTACTGGATCCTCGGCGAGCCGGTCACCCTCCGGCTGCTGCGGCTGGTCTCGGCGGGCACGGCCCTCGACGGCGCCCGCCCGACCGCGGAGCAGAGCGCCGCGACCCTCCTCGCGCTGTCCGACACGCAGGCCCTGGAGCTGCCGCGCCGCATGGTGGAGGTCGCCGGTGACGGTGACCTGCCGTGGAACGGGGCGACCGGCATCGGCCAGTTCTTCCGGGAGCTTGCTGACCTCGACGGCTGAGGCCTGGGGCGGGCGATGCGACGTCGTCGTCGCCTGTGCCGCTTGTCTGCACCGAAGTGGGCGACACGCCGCGTGACACGCCGACGATGCCAAGGCTGGTGCCTTGACGCCGCCGACTTCCGATCAGATCAGAGACACGCCGCGACGGCGCGGACCGGCAGGGGTGGTCCGCGCCGTCGGTCTGGGGTGCGTCAGGCGTTGGTGTTGCGGTCGGTGAGCTTGTCGCGCAGCCGGTCGATGAAGCCGACGCCGGGGCCGAGCGTCTTGTGGAAGAGCTCGGAGTGCGGGGCGCTGGGGTGCGGCCGGGTGGGCGCGGCCTTCATCGCGGCCTCGACCTTGCCCCGCAGCTCGACGAGCTCCTCCCTGGGGATGTGCTGGCGGAGCTTGGGGAACTGGTCGGTCTCCTCGTCGTTCGCGTGGTGCTTGAGCATCCCGTGCATCTCGCGGACCTCTTGGAGGAACCGGGGGTCGGCGGAGTCGAGGTCCTCCATGCGCTTCATGACGTCGACGAGCTCGTCGTGCTCCTTCTTGTCGTGCTCGACCTCCTCCTTGCCGTTCGGCACGTGCTTCTCGACCGCCGGGTAGACGTGCATCTCCTCGGCGACGGCGTGCCGCATCACCTCCGCGATGAGCGTGTCCGCGAGGTCGCGGCGCTCCTTCGGGTCGGCGGTGTCCTGGATCTCCTCGAGCAGCGCGATCATCAGCGCGTGGTCGTTGGTGAGGAAGTCGACGACGTCCTGCTCGGCGGTACCGGTGGTCTCGGACATGGGAGTGGCCCCCTTCTCGGTGTGCGTCCTTGCCTCCGCAGCGTAGGTCGGGGGCGGCGGGCGGGCATGTCGGGGCGCGACCGTCTGCAGGGCCGCGCCAGGCTTACTCGCGCTCGGCGAGCTCCCTGATCCACGGCTCAGTCTCGATGCCGGCCTTCTTGTTGTAAGCGACGCGAATACGCGCCGCCACCGCACGCTGGGAGTCGGTGACGGGGTCTGCCTTGCCACTCGCAACCCGAAGGTCCAGCCCGTTCATAGCGCGCCCCTTTGCCCGCTTGTCACTGGTCTGCGCCATGGCCTCCACCTCTTCCTGTCGCGTCCATTCTCGCTGGCCTCTGGACCGTCGTCCATCCCCCGGGACTCGGCGCCAAGGACAAGCGACGTCACCGTGCTGATCATCCTCGCTTCCGCCGTCGTCGCCTCGCCGACGAAGTTTGCGAGCACGCGGAGCCCCACGTCCCTATCCGCGCCCCGGTCGGAGATTGCCAGGTTGAGTGCCCACTCCACCCGGTGCCACCACTGCTGCCTCTCAGCTGCGCGCCGGGCGACACCCGCCGCCGTCTTGGCCGCAGCGAATGCCACGAGGGCACCACCAAGAGCGAACACGCCAGCAGCAGCCGGGCTGGTCCAGAAGGCACGCCAGAAGGGGTCATCGAGGACGAACGGCGGAAAGAAGCCGCGCAGTAGCGCTCCGATCGCGAGCGCCCCGATAGCTACGACCCCGAGTCTCCAGTGACGCCACCACCACGCTCTCACCGCTGAGCCTCCCTGCCGTGACCGATCGGTCCTGTCCAGCCTCTGGTCACGGTACTTAGGCTCGCCTGCCCGAACCGCAGGATCCGGTATCACTGTGGACGACCGCAGCATGGGCGGCGAACACCGCCCTGCCCGGAATACCGGCCCGCCCGCGGCGTTGACCCGGCCATGAAGAACATCGGCTTCCTGTCCTTCGGCCACTGGACGCCCTCGCCGCAGTCCGCGGTCCGTTCCGCCTCCGACGCGCTCTTGCAGTCGATCGACCTGGCGGTCGCCGCCGAGGAGCTCGGGGCCGACGGCGCGTACTTCCGCGTCCACCACTTTGCCCGCCAGCTGGCCTCGCCGTTCCCGCTCCTCGCCGCCGTCGGCGCCCGCACGAGCCGCATCGAGATCGGCACCGGCGTCATCGACATGCGCTACGAGAACCCGCTCTACATGGCCGAGGACGCCGGCGCCGCCGACCTCATCTCCGGCGGCCGACTGCAGCTCGGCATCAGCCGCGGCTCACCCGAGCAGGTCGTCCGCGGCTACGAGCACTTCGGTCACGTGCCCGACGACGGCACCTCCGACGCCGACATGGCCCGTTCGCACACGCTCCGGTTCCTCGAGGTGCTCGAGGGTGAGGGCTTCGCCGAGCCGAACCCCCGCCCGATGTTCCCCAACCCGCCCGGGCTCCTGGGCATCGAGCCGCACTCCCCCGGCCTGCGCCGTCGGGTCTGGTGGGGTGCCGGCTCGCGCGCCACCGCCGAGTGGACCGCGCAGCACGGGATGAACCTCATGAGCTCGACCCTGCTCACCGAGGACACCGGCGTGCCCTTCCACCAGCTCCAGGCCGAGCAGATCCAGCGCTACCGCGACGCGTGGGCGGCCGCCGGGCACGACTGGGAGCCGCGCGTGTCCGTGAGCCGCTCGATCTTCCCGCTCGTCAGCGACCTCGACCGCCAGCTCTTCTGGCGCGACACCCACTCCACCGACCAGGTGGGGCGCCTGGAGGGCGGGCTCGCGCGCTTCGGGAAGTCCTACGCCGGGGAGCCGGACGCGCTGGTCGAGGAGCTCGCCGCGGACGAGGCCATCGCCGCGGCGGACACGCTGCTCCTCACCGTGCCGAACCAGCTCGGGGTGGAGTACAACGCCCACGTCATCGAGAGCGTCCTCACCCACCTCGCGCCTGCGCTGGGGTGGCGGTGAGCACGGACGGCTTGGTCGCTGCGGCCTGGGAGGCGGAGGGGGCGCTGCTGACCCCTGCCGTGCGCGGCGACCGGGCGCGTCTCGAGTCGCTGCTCGGCCCCGACTTCACCGAGATCGGGCAGTCGGGGCGCCTGTGGACCCGCGGGGAGATCGTCACCGAGCTCGTCGGCGACTCCGCTCCCTTGCCGCCGGCGGTGCTCACCGAGCGGGCGGCGCAGCTCGTCGGTCGGGACACGGTGCTGCTCACCTACCGCCTCGAGCTCGACGGCGCGGTGAGCCGCCGCTCCTCGCTGTGGCGGCGGGACGACGACGGCGTGCGGTGCATGTTCCACCAGGGCACGCCTGTTCCTTCCTGACGCCGGCGGTCACCGCTCGGCGACGAGCAAACCGTAGGGGCGCGTGCCGGGGTCGGTACGCACCTGTGCGTCCACGACCGTAAGGCCCGCCTGTTCCACGCGGCGACTGAGCCCGTCGACGGACCAGAAGTACGCCGTCGTGATCGCGTGGTCGAAGGGCTCGTGGTCCGGCCCGACGAAGAAGCCGAGCGCGAGGCTGCCGCCGCGGCGTAGGCAGCGGGAGGACTCGGTGAGCGGGGCGTCGACCGCGCGCGGGTCGGTGTGGATGAGGGAGAACCAGACGAGGATCCCGCCGAGGCTGCCCTCCGGGACGCCGAGGTCCTCTGCCCGTCCGGCCCGGTAGCGCGCATCGGGGTAGCGGGTGCGGGCGTCGGCGAGGAAGGCCTCGACCGGCTCGACGCCCTCGATGTCGACGCCCTCGTGGTGGAGGAAGCTCGTCCACTGGCCGGGGCCGCAGCCGACGTCGAGGATCGGGCCGTCGACGCCGCGCGCCCAGGCGAGCAGGGCGTCCCGGTCACGCTGGCTCGCGTGCTCGATCGTCCCGACGGCGTTCGTGTAGTCGGCCGCACGGGCGGAGTACGCCTCGCGGACCTCGTCGAACCTCACGCGGTGCACCTTACGCACGCGCACTGTCCACCGGCCTCGGTGCCGGATGTCAGACCCTCCTGAGACGATGTGACCAGCAGCACATCGAGGGTGTGAGGGGGTGGGGACGGTGACCGGTGAGATGGTCGACGGCGCGGGTGGTCCCGCCTCCGGCCACGGGCCGGCCAGGGGGCTGGTGGCAACCGATGCGATGGGCGAGCTGGACACGATCCTGGAGTGCCTGACGCGGCTGGAGGCGATGAGCTGGCACGAGATGGACGGTCACCGCCTCCACAAGGCTTTCGAGCGGGGAGAGCAGATCGAGCGGCGGCTGGCCGGGGTCCGCTCGGCGCAGCTGGCCACGATCGAGGCCAACGGCTTGTGGGCGCTGGACGGTCAGCGGACCTTCGCCGCGTGGCTGCGGACCCAGACCGACGCCACCGCCTCGAGTGCTTCGCGGCAGGTGCGTCAGGCGCGGGCGCTGCGTGACCTGCTGCCGCTGACGCGGGCGGCCCTGGAGGCGGGCCGGGTCAGCGAGGAGCACGTGGGGGTGCTGGTGCGCCGGGCGACCGCGACCAACCGGCTGCGGGCCCAGCTGTCCGACGAGACGCTCGGGGAGGCGTTCCTCGTGGAGCAGGCCCAGCGGATGGATGCCGGGTCCTTCGCCAAGCTCGTGGAGACCTGGGCGATCGCCGCCGACCCCGAGGCCGCCGACCGGGCGTGGCGGGAGGACGGGGCCAAGGAGCAGCTGACGCTCTCGCGCACGTTGGACGGCTACCACCTCAACGGGTGGCTCGACGAGCTGTCCGGGCAGAGCGTGGACACCGCGCTACGCGCGCACATGGGTCGCAAGGCCAAGGACGATGAGCGCACCCCGGCCCAGCGGCGGGCGGCGGCGCTCACCTCGTTGGCGCGGCAGGCGCTGGATGCCGGGGAGCAGGGCAAGGGCGCCCGCATCCGCCCCCACGTCACCGTCACCGCCGACATCGAGACCCTGCGCGCGCTGGCCGCGGCCACCGGCTCGCCTCAGCCGCCGACCACCTCGGGTGGGCGGGAGCACGAGCCGGGCGGTGAGCCCGGCTTCTGGGAGGACGCCACCTTCACCGCACCCGCCGGCCCCCGCGACCCAGGACGCTCACAGGGCGACCTGTTCACTCTCTCGCCCGAGGCCAAGGCCTGGATGGAGACCTGGCAGCCGGGCGACACCCACGTCATCTCCGCGGCCATCGACCCGAAGGCGATGATCGGGGTGCAGCCGGCCACCCTGGAGGACGGCACCCCCATCCCACCCGCGATGCTCGCCCGCCTGGTGTGCGAGTCGGCGCTGTCCCGGGTGGTGTTCGGGCCCGAGTCGACGGTGCTGGACGTGGGGCGGGAGCAGCGGATCTTCCCCGCCCACATGGTCCGGGCCATCACCGCCCGCGACAAGAGGTGCCAGTACCCCGACTGCGACGAACCACCCGGCGTCGGGGAGATCCACCACTCCATCCAGTGGTACCGCGACGGCGGGGCCACCTGCGTGGAGCACGGCATCCTGCTGTGCTGGCACCACCACGACTGGGTCCACGCCTACGGCATCACCATCGTCCGAGCCGCAGGCCGCTGGTACTTCTACACCCGCCACGGCCAGCTCATCACCGCCAAGCACGAACAGACCTAGAGACCCCAGGGGACAGGTCTGCCCACATCCCCGGGCACGGCGGCGCGGGCCCGTCCCCCTGGCTCGCTAGCCTCGCACCGCGCGACCTCTCCGGGCATGGGTGTACGCCGCGGTGCTCGCCGCGTACTGGATGTGCGGGAACCGCGGTTCACGGCGCTCCCGCGCCCGGACATGCCAGTGCCGGGAGCCGACCGCGCGTGCGCACGGCCGACTCCCGGCACCAGGGTCACTCAGAGGTTGGCGGGACCGGCCTTCTCGGCGACGGACTCGGCCTTGGACAGACGCTCGCTACGCAGCTGCTCGAGCACCTCGCGCTCGGCGCCGGACTCGGCGGCGGGCGCCTCGAGCTGCATCCGCATGCGCTGCTGCGCCTCCTCGGCGAACTGGCCACGGAGCTCACCGCGGATGCGGTTGTCGCTCTGGGCCACGGACTCGTTGCCCGTGCCGTCGAGGTTGCCGCGGATGATGTTGTCGGTGACCTGGGCGTGGCCGGTGGTGCCGGCGATCGTCACGTTGCCGCCCCACACGCTCGTGCCGAGCTCGCAGTCGCCGAGCGCGCCGCCGGCGCCGAGCTGGACGCCCTCGCCGTTGCTGGCGAAGGTCGCGTGGCCGTCGACCTCGCTGCCACAGACGAGCGCACCGAAGTCCGCGCCGGTGACCGTGAGGGAGCCCCCGACGACCGTGTCGAGGATGTCGGTGTACTGGGTGTCGCTCGTCTCGACCGCGCGGTTCGCGACGGTGCTCTCGAGGAGGACCGAGCCGCCAGTGGCGAGGACGCGGCCGGAGAAGTCGGCCTCGTAAGTCCACAGGAAGGAGTCGGGGTTGACGTTGGCGTTGGCCGTGTAGGCGTTGGCGGTCGTGTAGTCGAGGTACACGCCGAAGGCGCCGCGGTTGACGACGTTGCCGGTGACGGTGGAGTTGACGAGGTCGAGGTAGCCCTCGCCCTGGACGGTGACGTTGCCGTTGACCGTGAGGCCGTCGGCGACGAGGTCGGCACCGGCGGCCACCCGCACGTTGCCGTTGATGACCGTGTCCTCCAGCGAGCAGGCGTCGCCGGCGCCGACGACGAGGTCGCCGGGGACCGTGACGCCGCCCGCCTCACCGTCGCAGAAGGTGGTCAGCGCTGCCTGGGCCGGAGCGATCGCGCCGAACCCGGCGAGCGCCAGTCCCCCGATGAGGACCGTGGTCATTCTCTTTCGCATGGTTTCTCCTTGTGAGGTGACATTCCCCGGCACAGCGACGACGACGTCGGCGGCCTGCGCACGGAGGCGGTGGATGGCGAGGGTGGCACCGTGAGCTCGTCAGAGCTCCGCGCGTCGATGCGCCGGCACCTCCACGCTCGTGCCCGGGAACGGGCGGCGCACGACCGGTGCGGGCACCGGGACGTGCGACGAGCGCGACTTTCGTGACTCCATCTGTCACTCCTGCCCTCTGGACGACATCACTGTCGGGGCAACCCCCAGGAGGGAGTCAATCGTCTCTGTGCCGAACTGGCAAGCCCCTTTGGGAGATTCGCGAACAGAAGTTGACGGGACAACCGGGCACGGATCGATGGTTCGCAATTGACATTTCATCTTTTGCTTGACCTACGCCATAAGTCGGCCTAGGGTCATGGCGTTTGGTGATATGCCTCACGCCTCGGTAGTCGCAACGACGCGCTCGCTCCAGCTGCGCACGCGTCGTCGTCGGGGGGTCCTGCCGGCGAGGTGCGTACGGCCGAGGTGTCTGTCGAGACGACGGGAGCCTCCACATGACAGACACGTCCACTCCGCGCACCGACGGTGCGCTCTCACGCCGCAGCGTCCTCGCCGGGGCCGCTGCCGCAATGTTCGTCCCGGCCTCCGTGGCCGCCCTCGGGTCCACCGCGGGCGCCGCTCCGGCGGTCGCGACGGGCCGTGGCACGACAGCCGCTGCCGCCGGTTCGGCCGCCACCGCACGCGCCACGGCGGGCACCGTCCACCAGATCACCATGTACGTCGAGGACCTGGGCAACGGGCAGACCGGCTACGGCCTGGAGCCCGGCAAGGCGACGATCCCCGGGCCGCTCCTCGAGATGTACGAGGGCGACACGATGGAGATCACGCTCGTCAACACGACCGACCGCGACGTCTCCATCCACCCACACGGCGTGCTCTACGACGTCAACTCCGACGGGTCCCCGTTCAACAGGTCCTACAACGGCCCGGGCGAGACGCGCACGTACGTCTGGCGCACCACCGGGGAGAGGTCGCTGGGCCGCTGGGCGCGCCCGGGCACCGCCGGCTACTGGCACTACCACGACCACGCGATGGGCACCCCGCACGGCACTGCCGGCGTCGCCGCCGGCCTCTACGGGGGCCTCATCGTCCGCCGGCAGGGCGACATCCTGCCCGACCGTCAGTTCACGGTGGTCTTCAACGGGATGCTCATCAACAACAAGCTCGCGCCGGACACCCCGATGTTCGAGGCGAACCACGGCGAGACGGTCGAGTTCATCTGCATCGGCCACGGCGACATGTTCCACACCTTCCACCTGCACGCCCACCGCTGGGCCAACACCCGCACGGGCTACCTCGAGGGCCCGCGGGACTCGAGCCAGATCATCGACAACCGCGACCTCAACGGCGGTGACTCCTTCGGCTTCCAGGTGATCGCCGGTGAGGACGTCGGCCCCGGCGCGTGGATGTACCACTGCCACGTCCAGTTCCACTCCGACGCCGGCATGTCCGGCATCTTCCTCGTCCGCAACGCGGACGGAAGCATGCCCGACGGCGCGCAGGAGTCCATCGACTGGTTCCACGACCACGAAGGGAGCGGCCACCACTGACATCGGCGGCCACGGCACCGTTGCCCGGCCGCACCCGTTCGTCACCCAGGGGGAGAATTGACCACGACACACCCACGCCCGTCCACAGCCGGACGGGCACAGCGGCTCCGGAAGGCCGGAGTCCTCAGCGCGAGCGCAGCGCTCATGCTCACGATGTCTGCGGGGCCCGCGCTCGCCGCACCAGGTGGTGGGAGCACAGCAGCTTCCGCCGTCGCCAAGAACCGCGCTGCCCAGACAGCCGCGGACGTCAACGTCCTCGTGTTCCACGGGGACCCCGAGGCCCAGGACGACCCCGTCCTCGAGGCCGCCGCCACGATCGCCGAGCTCGGCGCGGAGAACGACTTCGACGTCACCGTCTCCAGCGACCCGGCCGACTTCACCGACGAGAACCTCGACTCCTACCGCGGGGTCGTCTTCCTCTCCGCCGAGGGCACCGAGCTCGACGGCGCCCAGGAGAGCGCCCTGCAGGACTTCGTCAACGACGGCGGAGGCTTCCTCGGGGTCCGTGATGCCGTCAAGGCTCAGCCCGAGTCGCAGTGGTTCACCGGGCTCCTCGGCGCCCGGCCCGCGGGCGCCCGCCCCACGCCGGAGGAGGTCGCCACCATCTCGGCGACCGGCGACCAGCCCAACAACGAGCGTGCCGTCAACCTCATCGACGACGACTCGAGCACCAAGTGGCTCTCGTTCGCGAGGACCTCGACCATCAGCCTCGAGCTCACCGAGGCCGCCGTCGTGACGAACTACGTCATGACCTCGGCCAACGACTTCGCCGGCCGCGACCCGGCCACGTGGACGCTGCGCGGCTCTGTCGACGGCGAGACGTGGGTCGACCTCGACACCCGCAGCGACGACTTCCCCCAGCGCTTCCAGCGCAAGACCTACGCCTTCGACAACGACGTGGCGTACACGTACTTCCAGCTGGACATCACGGCGAACAAGGGTGAGTCCGCGACCCAGCTCGCCGACCTGCTGCTGTTCACCGACGAGTCGATCGACCCGCCCGTGGTCGAGATCCCGGTGAACGAGGCGACCGTCAACGTCGTCGACCGTCAGCACCCGGCCAACGAGGGCCTGCCGCTCAACTGGACCCGATCGGACAAGTGGCTCAACTGGGACACCAACCCGATCGGTGAGGTCCACACCGTCGCCCAGGTCCAGGAGTGGGACTACGACGCCGGCGACACCGCCAACGGCCCGTTCCACCCCATCTCCTGGTGCCGTGACTACGAGGGCGGCCGCTCGTTCTACACCGGCATGGGCGGCACCGCCGGCAGCTGGGACGAGGACGGGTTCCGCAGCCACGTGCTCGGCGCCATCCAGTGGTCCGCCGGCCTCGTGCGCGGGGACTGCCAGGCCACGATCGGCGACAACTACGAGATCGAGCGCCTGACGACGACGAACACGCCCGGCACGCTCGACCAGATCGGCGAGCCGCACGGCCTGACGATCACCGACGACGGCACCGTCTTCTACGTCGGCCGCGGCGCCTGCCCCACCGGCCCGATCCCCTCGTGGGACCAGGAGAACGTGGGCCTGGGCTGCGGCAGCATCCACCAGTACGACCCGGAGTCCGGTGAGGTCACGCTGCTCACCGTGCTCGACGTCTTCGGCAACCGCGGGAGCGGCGGCGAGCTGGTCAAGACCGAGGAGGGCCTGTTCGGCGTCGAGCCGGACCCGAACTTCGCGGAGAACAACTGGCTCTACGTCTACTGGATGCCCTACGAGTCCATCGACACCGAGGACCGCGTGGGCATGCGCACCGTCTCGCGCTTCACCTACGACCCCGAGGGCCCGAGCATCGACCTCGACTCGCGGGTGGACCTCCTCGAGTGGGAGACCCAGATCCACAGCTGCTGCCACGCCGGTGGTGGCCTGGCCTTCGACGACGCGGGGAACCTCTACGTCTCCACGGGTGACTCGAACTCCTCGCAGGGCTCGGACGGCTACTCCGGGAACAACTGGACCCAGGACTACAAGGGCCTCTCCTTCCAGGACGCCCGCCGCACGTCGGGCAACACCAACGACCTCAACGGCAAGATCCTGCGGATCCACCCCGAGGACGACGGCACGTACACGATCCCCGAGGGCAACCTCTTCACGGGGGACGAGGGCAACGGGGACCAGGCACGCCCGGAGATCTACGTCATGGGCGTGCGCAACCCCTCGCGCATCCAGATCGACGCCGACACCGACTGGCTGACCGCCGCGTGGGTGGGCCCGGACGCGTTCTCGCCGAGCCCCGAGCTCGGCCCGGCCAAGTACGAGACCGCCTCGATCATCACCTCGGCGGGCAACCAGGGCTGGCCGTACTGCATGGGTGACCGTCAGCCGTACCGTGACCGGAGCAACGAGGACGCCAGCGTCCTCACCGACTGGTACGACTGCGACAACCTGCAGAACACCTCGCCGCGCAACACCGGTCTCGTCGACATCCCCGACGCCCGGGACAACATGATCTGGTACTCCCCCGGTGGCGGTGGCCCGGTCTTCCCGCGTGACGAGAACGGCGTCCCCAGCTACGAGGAGGACGAGGTCACCTACACCCAGCCGTACCTGCGCGGTGGCGGCCAGGCCGTCATGTCCGGCCCGACCTACCGCCTGTCCCAGGTGGACGAGGGCAGCGACGTCGCCTGGCCGGAGTACTGGGAGGGCAAGTGGCTCATCGGTGACCAGTCCAACTCCAACAACCGGGTGGCCATCACGGCCGACCCGGAGGGTGTGGACGAGGCGGCTCCCCCGGCCTTCGCCGAGGACCTGCGCCACATCATCCGCGCCGGTGGCGGCGGCAACCAGCTGCAGAGCTGGATGGACGCCGAGTTCGGCCCGGACGGCGCGCTCTACCTGCTCGACTACGGCAGCGGCTTCTTCACCCTGCACGAGAACCAGAAGCTCATCCGTATCGCCTACACCGGTGGCCCGGCGACCCCGGCGCCCACCGCGCTGGCGGCGAGCGTCCAGAGCAGCCCGCTGACGGTCCAGTTCACCGGCTCCCGCTCCGGCGGCGTGTCGTGGCACTGGGACTTCGGGGACGGCTCGACGTCCACCGAGGCCGACCCGCAGCACACCTACGACCGCATCGACGACTACACCGCCACCCTCACCGTCACCTACGCGGACGGCACGACGGAGACGGTGGAGACCGCCGTCGTCATCGAGTGCGCCGTCCCGGACGCACGGGACACGGTGTGGATCGGTGACGTCGACACGGGCGTCGCGAACGACGACCTCGGTGGCTGCACCATCGCCGACCTCATCAACGACGAGGGCGAGTGGGACACCCACGGCGCGTTCATCCGCCACGTCAACGAGCTGGTCCGCCAGCTCAAGAACGACAAGGTCATCACCGGCCGCGAGGGCGCCCAGCTGAGCAGCGGGGCCACCCGCTCCGAGGTCGGCAAGCCGGGTCAGACCGGCTACCGCTGGCTCTTCGACGGGACGTCCGCGTCCCTCGAGGACTGGCGTCAGGCACCGGGCGGGAGCTTCGAGCTCCTGCCGAGCGGGTCGATCCTGTCCCGCGGCGGCCTGGGGATGCTGTGGTACGAGGCCGAGGAGTTCTCCGACTTCTCCCTCAAGCTGCAGTTCCGTGACGTGTCCGAGGGCACCACGTACGCCAACGGTGGCGTGTTCGTCCGCTTCCCCGACCCGACTGCCGCCGAGCAGCCGGAGTGCGGCCAGAACCAGTCCGAGGCCTGGGTCGCGATCATGTGCGGTCACGAGATCCAGATGTACGACGGTCCCTCCGGTGAGCCCCAGAAGACGGGGTCGGTGTACAACTTCGCGCCGAACACCCTCGAGGAGGCCGGCGCGACCGACAAGGGCGTGTGGAACGACTACGAGATCCGCGTCGTCGGCCAGCAGTACAC
This sequence comes from Georgenia sp. Marseille-Q6866, assembly GCF_965111665.1. Lineage (NCBI taxonomy): Bacteria > Bacillati > Actinomycetota > Actinomycetes > Allobogoriellales > Allobogoriellaceae > Georgenia > Georgenia sp. Marseille-Q6866. The sequence goes on from NZ_CBCOOR010000027.1 coordinate 18,423, forward strand.
GATCCTGCGCAACGGCGAGGTCATCAACGAGTGGGAGAACGCGCCGGGGCAGCAGTCCTCGCGCGCGGGTGACCCGCCCACCGACCTGCGCCAGTTCGCCAGTGGGTTCATCGGCCTGCAGAACCACGGCAACAACGACCTGATGGAGTACCGCAACGTCCGCGTGCGGGACCTGTCCTAGGTCGTCCCCGGACCGGTGCGGCGGGCACGTCCCGCCGCACCGGTCCACCCCTCGCAGCACACCCGGAAGGTTCAACCACCCCATGTCCCAGCTCGCCTCCCCACCCCGTCCGCGGACCCGGCGCCGCGACGTCCTCCGCCGGGTCGTCGTCGCGCTCCTCGCGGCACTGACCGGGCTCTCCCTTGTCCCCACGACCGCCGGTGCCGCCGACCAGACACTCACCTGGACCGCCGGCAACAGCGTCACCGAGTACCTCACGGCACCCGAGACCGCCGTCGCCGGGACGGCGACGATCATCTTCGAGAACAGCCGGGCCACCGGGAACACGACCGGCATGCCCCACACCCTCACCTTCGACACCTCGACCCCGGGCTACAACCACGACGTCGACCTCAACATCGTGGCCAACCCCTTCGACGCGAACGGCGGCTACTACGAGGCCGAGGTCACCCTCACGCCCGGCACCTACCGCTACTTCTGCTCGATCCCCGGCCACGGCCCCATGTGGGGCGAGCTCGTCGTCACCGGCGACGGTGGCGAGCCGGACCCGGACACGACCGCACCGACGGTCACGGCCGACGTCACCGGTGAGCAGGACGACGACGGCGCGTACGTCGGGTCCGCGACGGTCACCCTCGACGCCACCGACGAGGACGGCGGCTCCGGCGTCGACACCGTCGAGTACAGCCTCGACGGCGGCGCCTACGCCGCGTACTCCGCACCGCTCCAGGTGAGCGAGCCGGGTGCGCACACGGTGGACTACCGGGCCACCGACGTCGCCGGCAACACCGGCGAAGGCTCCGTGAGCTTCACCGTCGTCGAGCCCGACGTCGAGCCCGAGCCCGACACCACCGCCCCCACCGTCACCGCCGAGGTGACCGGTGAGCAGGACGACGACGGCGCGTACGTCGGGTCCGCCACCGTGACCGTCGCGGCCACCGACGAGGAGGGCGGCTCCGGCGTCGACACGATCGAGTACAGCCTCGACGGCGGGGAGTACGCCGCCTACACCGAGGCGCTCACCGTCTCCGCGCCGGGCGAGCACACCGTGGACTACCGGGCCACCGACGTCGCCGGCAACACCGCCGAGGGATCGGTGACCTTCACGGTCGTCGAGCCCGACGTCGAGCCCGAGCCCGACACCACCGCCCCCGAGGTCACTGCCGCCGTCACCGGTGAGCAGGACGAGGACGGCGCCTACCTCGGCTCCGCCACCGTGACGATCACCGCCACCGACGAGGAGGGCGGCTCCGGCCTCGGGATGGTCGAGTACTCCCTGGACGGCGGGGAGCTCACGCACTACCACGAGGCGCTCACCGTCTCCGAGCCCGGCGAGCACACGGTCGCCTTCCGGGCGAGCGACGTCGCCGGGAACGTCGGCGAGGGCTCGGTGACCTTCACGGTCGTCGAGGGCGACGTCGAGCCGGAGCCGGACACGACGGCTCCCGAGGTGACTGCCGCCGTCACCGGTGAGCAGGACGAGGACGGTACCTACGTCGGCACCGCGACCGTCACCCTCACCGCGACCGACGAGGAGGGTGGGTCCGGCGTCGCGAGCGTCGAGTACTCCCTCGACGGGGCGGCGTTCGCCGCGTACACCGCGCCGCTCGAGGTGAGCGTGCCCGGGGCGCACACCGTGGACTACCGGGCCACCGACGTCGCCGGCAACACCGCCGAGGGGTCCGTGAGCTTCACGGTCGCCGAGGAGGACGTCGAGCCCGGCCCCGACACCACCGCCCCCGAGGTCTCCGCGACGGTGACCGGCGAGGAGGACGAGGACGGCGCATTCGTCGGCTCCGCCACCGTGACGATCGCCGCCACCGACGCCGACTCCGGCGTCGACACCGTCGAGTACGCCCTCGACGGCGGCGACTGGACCGCGTACACCGCGCCGGTCGAGGTGACCGAGCCCGGTGCGCACACCGTGGACTACCGGGCCACCGACGTCGCCGGCAACACCGGCGAGGGCTCGGTGACCTTCACCGTCGTCGAGGCGGAGGAGCCGGAGCCGGGCGAGTGCACCGACACCCGCGCGACCGTCGTCGTCGACGGCGTCGACACCGGCGTGGCCAACGCCGAGACCGAGGGCGGCTGCCTCAGCGACCTCATCGACGAGGACGGCGACTACGCCACCCGTGGCGCCTTCGTCCGCCACGTCGGTGACGTCCTGCGCCCGCACGTCGCCGACGGCGTGCTCACCGCCCGCGAGCTGAGCACGATCCTCCGCGCCGCCGCCCGCAGCACGATCGGCGCGTAGCCCAGCCCCACCCCCAGTAACGCCGAGAGCCGGATTCCTCCAGGAGGAATCCGGCTCGCCGTGTGTGGGCCCCTCCCGTGTGTGGGCCCCTCCCGTTGCCGACAGCAGGATTCCTCCGCCCGGAGAATTCCGGCTCTCGCCGTGTGGGCCCCCCGTGTGGGCCCCTCCCGTGTGTGGGCCCCTCCCCCTCGCCGACAGCAGGGTTTCTCGGTCCGGAGGAATCCGGCTCTCGGCGCGCGGGGCGGCGGGGGCTAGCTCGCTGTCGAGCCGCGCTCGACGATGCGGTAGGGCATCTCGAGGAGCTCGGTGGGGCGGCCGGGGTCGGCGATGCGGGCGACGAGCCGCTCCACGGCGGCCTCGGCGATGGAGCGACGCCCGGCGTCGACCGTCGTGAGCGACGGCGTCGCGTACTGCGCCTCCTCGATGTCGTCCCAGCCGACGACGGCGACGTCGTCGGGCACCGTGACGCCCCGAGCCCGGAGCTCGTGCAGCGCACCGAGGGCGAGCGCGTCGTTGAGGGCGAGGACGGCGTCGGGGCGGACACCGGCGTCGAGCACCTGCGCCATCGCCCGGGCGCCGGTGTCCCGGTGCCAGAACGTCGCCTCTCCCTGGAGGCGGGAGTCCGGCGTGATCCCGGCGTCCTCGAGCGCGGCGAGGTAGCCGCGCAGGCGGAGTGCCGCGGAGCCCACGGCCTCCCCGGGGTGCACGCCGAGCACCGCGACCCGCCGCCGGCCGCGTTCGAGGAGGAAGGTGGTGGCGGCGCGTGCGGCCGCGACGTTCTGCATCGTCACGTGGTCAAAGCGCTCGGAGAAGAGGCGCTCGCCGAGGAGCACGAGCGGGACGTCGTCGGGCAGCTCGGGTTCGTGCTCCTGCCCCAGTCCCAGCGGGTTGAGGATGAGCCCGTCGCCCATCCGGGCGCTGTCGCGCAGCACCTCCCGCTCGCGCTCGAGGACCGCGCCGGTGCGCTCGATGAGCACCCGCAGCCCGTGGTCCTCCGCGGCGTCGATGATCTCGTCGGCCAGCTCGGCGAAGTAGGGCAGCGCGAGCTGCGGCAGCGCCAGGCTGATGAGACCGGTCCGACCACGGCGCAGGTTCCGCGCGGACGTGTTGAGGCGGTACCCGAGCCGGTCGACCGCCTCCAGCACGCGGTCCCGCGTGGCCGGCCGGATGTAGGGGTAGTCGTTGAGCACGTTGGACACGGTCTTGACCGACACCCCGGCGAGGTCGGCGACGTCGCGCATCGTCACCGCCATGCGGCTCCTCGACTGCCCGCCGCCGCGGTGGTCCACGCGCTCACAGGTCGACGAGGACCATGGTCCAGGAGGCGGGCGGCAGCTGGGAGACCAGGACGCCGTCCTCCACGCTCGCCGCGTGCGGACGCAGGGTCACCCGCTCCGGGTCCTCCATCGTGTTGGCCGCGGTGAGGTCGGGGTCGTGGAGGGTGCGCGCCTCCACCGCCCCCACCGGCCCGAACTCGCCCAGCGGGACCCGCAGCTCGAGCGCCTCCCCGGGGTCCCGGTTGACGACGAAGACGGCCAGCCGGCCGCCGTCGGGGTCGTGGGTGGCGACGGCGTCGAGCGTCGGGACCTGCCCGTGCTGCGCCGTCGTCATGGTCGGGGAGGTGACGTGCGCGCGCAGCACCTGCCCGCGCGCGTGCCGGGCCATCTGCGCGAAGGGGTGGAAGATCGTCTGCCGCCACGCCGGCCCGCCCGGCTCGGCGCGGACGGGGGCGATCGTGTTGACGAGCTGGGCCTGGCACGCGGCCGTCACGCGGTCGCTGTGCCGCAGCAGGGTGATGAGCAGGGAGCCGACGACGACGGCGTCGGCCACCGTGTAGGCGTCCTCACTCAGGCGGGGAGCCACCGTCCAGTCCTGCGGGACGGCGACGTCCCGCTGGTACCAGACATTCCACTCGTCGAAGGAGATGTTGATCCGCTTGGCCGAGCCGCGAGCGGCGCCCACGTGGTCGGCGGTGGCGACGACGTCGGTGATGAAGGTGTCCATGTTGGCCGCCGAGGCGAGGAAGCTCGCGTAGTCGTCCGCGCGCAGCTCGTAGTAGGCGTGGGCGGAGATGTAGTCGACGAGCTCGTAGGTGTGCTCGAGGACGGTCGCCTCCCAGGTGCCGAAGGTCGGCATGTCCCGGGCGGAGCTGCCGCAGGCGACGAGCTCGAGGCCGGGGTCGAACTGCCGCATCGCTCGCGCGGTCTCGGCGGCGAGGCGGCCGTACTCCTCCGCCGTCTTGTGGCCCAGCTGCCACGGGCCGTCCATCTCGTTGCCCAGGCACCACAGGCGGATGTCGTGCGGCTGGTCCGCGCCGTGGGAGACGCGCAGGTCCGACAGGTGCGTGCCCGAGGGGTGGTTGGCGTACTCGAGCAGGTCGAGGGCCTCCGCGATGCCGCGGGTCCCGAGGTTGACCGCCATCATCGGCTCGACGCCGGCCGCCCTCGTCCAGGCCATGAACTCGTTGAGGCCGAACTCGTTGGACTCCACCGACCGCCACGCATAGTCCAGGCGGGTGGGACGCTCCTCGGCCGGCCCCACCCCGTCCTCCCAGCGGTACCCGGAGACGAAGTTGCCGCCCGGGTAGCGCACTATCGTCACGCCCAGCTCGCGGACGAGCTCGAGGACGTCCTGGCGGAAGCCGTGGGCGTCGGCGCGCGGGTGGCCGGGCTCGTAGATCCCGGTGTAGACGCAGCGGCCCATGTGCTCGACGAAGGAGCCGAAGGTGCGGGGGTTGACCGGGGCGACGCGGACCTCGGGATGGAGCACGACGGACGACTGGGGCACGGGTGTCCTCTCGGAGGGGCGCTGTCTACATCGATGTAGAAGAACGTTCTACCGGCCCCGGCTCGGGCCGTCAACACCGATTCTCGCCCCCTCCGCCGGCACCGCCCCTTTCGCCGACAGCCGCATTCTTCGCGGCCCCCTGGGGTTGTCCACAGGTTCGGCTCGCCCCGCAACACGGCTCGGGCGCGCGGTGGGATGCTCCGCGGGAGAGAGATCGGGGGGACGCATGACAGCGACGACGCGTGTCCGGGCGGCTGCGGCGACGGCGGCGGTCGCCCTGCTGGTCGCGGGCTGCAGCGGTGACGGGGAGGAGCCCGAGCCCACGCTCGAGGAACGCGTCGTCCTCGAGGAGCTCGCGCTGCCGGAGTCGCTGGTGAGCACCTCGAGGCGGGTCGGCCAGTGGTCGGTGCTGCCGCAGTCCGGTGACCTGCCACGGCTGGCGGTCACGACGGTTGCCCACGGCCGGGCCGACGAGGCGGACGTCGGCGTCTGGCAGGGCACCGGCGTCGACGCGCTGTCCGAGCAGGCCGAGATCGCGGTCCCGGGCGACGTCGGGACCGCCCGGGTCGCCTCGGACGGCACCCTCACCGCGATCGCCGGGAGCTCCGCCGTCGACGGCGTGCCGCGGACCTTCCTCCTCACCTCCACCGACCGCACGACGTGGGAGGAGGTCGCGCTCGACGACGAGGCCGCCGCCGTCGCGGCCTCGCACGTCGCCGTGAGCGACGGACGCGTCGTCCTTCTCGGCGCGGGGCCGACGGGGCGGGAGCCGCGCGTCGTCGTCGACCCCGCCAGCGGGGACACCGCCGTCGCCGCCCTCCCGGCCCCCGCGGAGGGTGAGGGACTCGCGGTGTCCGGCCTGTCCGCCGTCGGCGACCGCGTCCTCGCGATCACGGCGGTCGGCCCCAAGGGGGACTTCACCGCGCCACGGGCCCACGTGTCCGAGGACGGCGGAGCGTCCTTCGAGACGGTCGAGATCGGCCCCGACACCTTCGAGATCAACGGCGTCGTCGCCGCGGGTGACACCTTCGTGGCCACCGGTTCCGTGCGCACCGCCGGGTACACGAAGCCTGCGGCGTGGTCCTCCGCGGACGGCCGCAGCTGGGCCGTCGACGACATCGTCTCGCTCTGGGAATGGGACCCCGACCGGTGGGCGAGCGAGCGCGCCGACGTGTGGTTCACCGAGCCGACCTACGACCCGGGCAGCGATACCGTCGCGGCCGCGATGCTCAACAACGCCTCCCTCCACATCGCCGTCGCCCTCCGCAACGACGCCGGCAGCTGGGGCAGCGCCCTGTACTCCCCCGCCCTCGGCTTCGGCCCGGGTGCCCGCGCCCTGCAGCTGGGGGACCGGACAGCGGTGGTGAGCCGCTTCGGCGGTGGCTCCGCGACGGAGTTCGTCGTGGACGTCGAGACGGGGATCGACACCGTCGAGACCACGCTCGTGTCCTACGAGACCGAGCCGGACGAGCTCACCGTCGCGGACCTGGGCGACGAGCTCGCGCTGACGGCCGGCACGACCGTGTTCGTCCAGGAGCCGGAGCGGTGGCGAGTCACCTCGACCAGTGCCCTGTTCTCCTACTCCCCCACCGAGGGCCTCGTCGCGGGCGAGTGGGCACCCGACGACCTGCCCGAGGAGTCCGAGCCGATCGTCGTCACCGCCCCTCGCACCGGTCGCTCGGTCCTCGTCACCGCCCACTGGTCGGGCGGCCGGTTCGTCACGAGGACGTGGAGCCGGGACGACGGCGGCGCGTGGGCGCAGGGCCCGCCGGTCACCGCGGCCTCCGACCAGCTGCCCGCCGCGCTCGCCGCCACCGCCTGCGGCTGGCTCATGGCCCTGGAGACCGAGCGCGAGAGCGCCGGCGAGGTCCCGCGGCGGGCGGAGATCTGGGCTTCGCCGGACGGCGTGGAGTGGACGAGGGAGGCCGGCGAGTTCTCCTTCCCCGACGGCCAGGGCTCCGACGTCCACGGCATCTGCGACTCCGGGCTCGGTCCCGTCGCGGTGGGGTCGATGGATGACGCCGAAGGGCAGGCGCGTGCCACCGCCTGGCGGCGGGTCGACGGCGCGTGGGCCCCCTCGGTGCTCGCGGACACGACGGAGTCCTGGCTCCTCAGCTGCCTGGGCGACGACGACGGCGTCACTCTCTTCGGCACCGACGGCGCGGCCTCGCGCTCGTGGAGGTCGACGGACCTGACGACCTTCAGCGGCGTCGACGCGCTCGGCGAGGGTCTGCACCGGACGGCGGTGGTCCCGCTGGCCGACGGGTACGCCGCCGGTGGGACCGTGCGGGCGGAAGGGTACGTCGGGCCGGTGCTGTGGCTGTCGGCGGACGCCCGGCAGTGGTCGTGGGTCCCGCTTCCCGTCTCGACGTCGAGCGACGCCGCTCCCGTCGTGGCGGAGTCCGGTGAGGACCTGCTCGTGCTGCACCCGGCGCTCCTGCGCGCGTGGCGGGTGCCCGACGTCGCGGCCCTGTTCGCGCCGGCGGGCTGAGCGGTGGGTGGAGGCGGAGGAATCCGGCTGTCGGCGCGGGAGGGGGCGGGCGGGGGTGCGGCTGGCGGTCTGGGCGCGGCCGGGCGTGTTCACCGGACCTCCACATGCAGACCTGGCCCGTGTCGGTGGGCAGGCGTACCGTCGAGACAGGCAGCAACTCCCGAGGAGACCCCCATGGCCCGCAGCACCTGGCAACGCTGGCTCCCGGCCGGCGCCGTCGTCGCCCTCGTCGCCGGCACGGTGACGGTCACCTCGCAGGCCGGCGCGGTCGACCTGCCGGACAAGTCGCCGCAGGACGTCCTCACCCTGCTCCTCGAGCAGGACGTCCGGGCCTACTCGGGCGCCTTCGAGACGAGCGCGGACCTCGGCCTGCCGGTCCCCTCCGACATCGACCTCGGCCCCGGCGGTCCCGAGCTCGACGACGCCGCCGGCGCCGTCCCGCCCGAGGGCGGCGAGGACGCGCAGGAGGTCCTGTCCGCCCTCGAGCTCCTCACCGGGGACAACTCCGGCCGGGTCTTCGTCGGCGAGCAGGGCGCCCGGTTCCAGCACACCGACACGCTGGCCGAGCGCAACGTCGTCGTCACCGAGGACGACGCGTGGTTCTACGACTCCGAGGCCAACGCGGCCACCCACCTCGTCCTGCCCGAGGGCCACGAGGGCGAGCGCCCGCAGCCCACCGGCACGCTCCCCACGCCCGAGGAGCTCGCCGCGAGCGCCGTCGAGGCGCTCGAGCCGAGCACCGAGCTCAGCGTCGACCAGCACGAGCGCGTCGCCGGCCGCGACGCCTACACCCTCACCCTCACGCCCCGCGCGGAGGAGACGCTCGTGGGCGGGGTGACGATCGCCGTCGACGGCGAAACCGGCTTCCCGCTCGGCGTCACCGTCACCGCCCGCGGCCAGGCCGAGCCCGCCCTCCAGGCGAAGTACACCGACATCGACTTCTCCGAGCCGGACGCCGACCTCTTCGACTTCGCCGCGCCCGCCGGCGCGACCGTCGAGGAGGAGGTCCTCGAGCTGCCCGCCGACGCCGGCACCCACGCCGCCCCGGAGCACGCCACCGGCGCCACCCCGCCGGGTGAGGTGCTCGGCGAGGGCTGGGGAGCCGTCGTCGTCGTGCCGGACGTCGAGGTGCCCGACGACCCGATGCTCGACCAGCTCACCGAGCAGGTCGACGGCGGCCGGCTCCTGTCCACCGCACTCCTCTCGGTCCTTCTCACCGACGACGGCCGGGTCCTCGCCGGCGCCGTCGAGCCCGCGCACCTGCTGGACCTCGCGGGCCGGTGACCGAGCTCGCCGTCGAGACGCACGGCCTCACCAAGCGCTTCGGGCGCCAGCTCGCCGTCGACGACCTCGACCTCGCCGTGCCCCGCGGCAGCGTCTTCGGCTTCCTCGGGCCCAACGGCTCCGGCAAGACGACGACCATCCGCATCGTCCTCGGCCTCGCCGCCGCGAGCGCCGGCACCGTCCAGGTTCTCGGCCACGACATGCCCGGGAGCCTGGGAACGGTGCTCCCCCGCGTCGGCGCGCTCGTCGAGGGCCCGGCCGCCTACCCCTTCCTCTCCGGGGAGGCGAACCTGCGCCGCCTGGACGCCGCGGACCGCCACGCCTCCCCCGCCACCCGGTCCGAGCGGGTGGCCCGCGCCCTCGAGCGGGTCGGGCTCAGCCACGCCGGGGACAAGCGGGTGCGCGCCTACTCGCTGGGCATGAAGCAGCGCCTCGGGATCGCCGCCGCGCTACTGCGCCCGCGCGACCTCCTCGTCCTCGACGAGCCGACCAACGGCCTGGACCCGCAGGGCACCCGCGAGGTCCGCAGCCTCGTCCGCTCGCTCGCCGAGGGCGGCACGACCGTCGTCGTCTCCAGCCACCTCCTCGCCGAGATCGAGCAGATCTGCACGCACGCCGCGGTCATGCGCACCGGGCGCCTCGTCGCCCAGGGCAGCCTCGACGAGCTGCGCGGCCTGGGCCGCAGCCGCCTACGCGTCCTCACCCCTGACCCCGCCCGCGCCCGCGCGGAGCTGGCGCGGCTGGGCCTCGTCGTCGAGGACGACGACGGCGTCGCGCGCGCCGACGGCACCGCCACCGTCCGCGCCGCGCTGCCCGACGAGGCGCCGCTCCTCGAGGCCCTCGCCGCCGCGCTCGTAGCGGCCGACGTCCGCCTGCGGGGCTTCGAGGTCGAGCAGGACACCCTCGAGGACCGCTTCGTCGCGCTGACCGGGGAGGGCTTCGACGTTGCCCAGTGACACCGCACCCGCCGAGCCGCAGACCCGCGGCAACGGCCGCTCCCTGCTCGCCTCCGAGCTCCGGCTCGTGCTCGGGCGGCGCCGCACGTGGGCGATGCTCATCGCGCTCGCCGCGATCCCGGTGCTCATCGCCGTCGTCGTGCGCATCGCCTCCGACCCGCCCGCCCCGGGTCAGGGCCCGCCCTTCCTCGACCGCGTCACCCAGAACGGCCTGTTCGTCTCCATCACCGGGCTCGTCGTGACGATCCCGCTGTTCTTGCCGCTCACCGTCGGCGTCGTCGCCGGGGACACCGTGGCCGGGGAGGCGAGCCTCGGCACCCTGCGCTACCTCCTCCTCGCGCCCGTCCAGCGCGGACGGCTGCTCCTCGTGAAGTTCGCCGGGGCGGCGGCCTTCTGCCTCGCGGCGACGCTGAGCATCGTCGTCGCCGGCTCGGTCATCGGCGCCCTGCTCTTCCCGGTCGGCCCGGTGACCCTCCTGTCCGGGGACACGATCGGCGCGTGGGAGGCGCTCGTGCGCGCCCTGCTCGTCGCCCTGTACGTCACGGTCTCCCTCCTGGGGCTCGCGGCCGTGGGCCTGTTCCTCTCCACGCTCACCGTCGTGCCGGTCGGGGCGATGGCCGCGACGGCGGTGCTCGCGATCGTCGTCCAGGTGCTCGGCTCCCTCGAGCAGCTCGCCTGGCTGCACCCGTGGCTGCTCAGCGAGCACTGGCTCGGCTTCGCCGACCTCCTGCGCCAGCCGATCGACTGGGGCTCCTTCGCCGACAACGCGCTGCTCCAGCTCGGCTACGTCGCCGTCTTCGGCGCCCTCGCCTACGGCCGCTTCACCACCAAGGACGTCCTGTCCTGAGCGACGGGGCCGGCGCCCGGGAACCTGTGAGCCTGCGCTCGCGTTGAGCCTGGTGCACCGTGCTCACCTAGCATGGCGGCTACCTGACCCCAGCCTCCGAAGGACCATGGACGAATCCTGTAGTACCAGCACCCAGACCATCCGCACCGCCATCAGGAGGTGCATCCGATGATCTGGGTGCTCTCCCTCCTGCTGGGGATCGTCGTCATCCTCGCCATCACCGCGGTGACCGGTTACTTCGTGGCCCAGGAGTTCGCCTACATGGCGGTCGACCGCTCGCGGCTCGCCGCCCGCGCGGAGTCCGGTGACGAGGGCGCGCAGCGTGCCCTCAAGGTCACCCGCCGCACCTCGTTCATGCTCTCCGGTGCGCAACTCGGCATCACCGTGACCGGGCTGCTCGTCGGCTACGTCGCGGAGCCGCTCGTCGGCCAGGCCCTGGGTGAAGCGCTCGGCGGGGTCGGCGTCCCCACCGGCGTGGGCATCGCCGTCGGCACCGTCCTCGCGCTGCTGCTCTCGACCATCATCCAGATGCTCTTCGGCGAGCTCTTCCCCAAGAACCTCGCCATCGCCAAGCCCGAGCCCGTCGCCCTGTGGCTGGCCCGCTCGACGAACCTCTACCTCGCCGCCTTCGGCTGGCTCATCAAGGTCTTCGACGCCGCGTCCAACGCCCTGCTGCGCGTGCTGCGCATCGAGCCGGTCCACGACGTCGAGCACTCCGCGACGGCCCGCGATCTCGAGCACATCGTCGCCGACTCCCGCGCCAGCGGTGACCTCCCGGCCGACCTCTCGGTGCTCCTGGACCGCATCCTCGACTTCCCCCGCCAGGACGTCGAGCACGCGATGATCCCCCGCGCCCGCGTCGGTGCCGTCCGCGCCGACCAGACCGTCGCTGAGGTCCGCGCGCTCATGGCGACCGGCCACTCCCGCTACCCGGTGCTGGACGACGAGGACGACGTCGTCGGCGTCGTCCACCTCGTCGATCTGCTCACCGGCACGGTTCCCGACGACGCGACGGCCGCCGAGCTGCAGCGCCCCGCACTGGTCCTGCCGACCGCGATGGCGCTGCCCGACGCGCTGCGCGAGCTGTCGGCCAGCCGCAACAACATGGCCTGCGTCGTCGACGAGTACGGCAGCTTCACCGGCGTCCTCACCCTCGAGGACCTCGCCGAGGAGATCGTCGGCGAGATCACCGACGAGCACGACTCCCCCGAGACGTCGGTGCTCACCCCGCAGGAGGACGGCACCTGGACCATGGCCGGTGACGTCCACATCGACGAGGTGGAGCGCGCGATCGACCACGACCTGCCCCGCGGGGACTACGAGACCGTCGCCGGCCTCGCCATCGAGGTCCACGGCTCGCTGCCCGACGTCGGCACCGCCGTCGTCGTCGACCTCCCGCCGGACCCGGCGCACCTCGCCCTGCCCGAGCCCCCACCGGACAAGCAGCTGCACGTGGAGGTCCTGGACGTCGAGCGGCACGTGCCCTCGCTCGTGCGGGTCACCCTCGCCGACCGGCCCGCGAACGACGACGAGGAGACCGACCGATGAGCAACCCCTGGGTCGTCGCGATCGCGACCGTCGTCATCATCGCGCTCAGCGCCTTCTTCGTCGCCGTGGAGTTCGCGCTCCTCGCCGCCAAGCGCCACCGCCTCGAGGACGCCGCGGCCAGCAGCCGCGCCGCCCGCGCGGCGCTGCGCAGCTCCACCGAGCTCACCCTCCTGCTCGCGGGCTCCCAGCTCGGCATCACCGTGTGCACGCTCGCGCTCGGCGCCATCACCAAGCCGGCCGTCCACCACTGGATCACCCCGGTCGTCAGCGACCTCGGGGCGCCCTACTGGGTGGCCGACGTCGCGGGCTTCGTGCTCGCTCTCGTCATCGTCACCTTCCTCCACCTCGTCGTCGGGGAGATGGCGCCGAAGTCCTGGGCCATCGCCCACCCGGAGAAGTCCGCGACGATGCTTGCGCTGCCCATGCGGGCGTTCATGGTGCCGATCCGGCCCATCCTCGTCGCGCTCAACAGCGCGGCGAACTGGTGCCTGCGCAAGGTCGGCGTCGAGCCGGTCGAGACCGTCGGCGCCGGCCAGAACCCGGACGATCTGCGCCACCTCGTCGAGCACTCCGCGAGCGTGGGGGCGCTGGAGGTGGCCTACTCCGCGCAGCTGTCCGGCGCGCTGGACCTGCGCCGCCTCACCGTGGCCGACCTCGTGGCCGGCCACCCCGCGCCGGTGACCGTGCCGGAGACGGCGACGGCCGGGGACGTGCAGCGCGTGGCGCAGGAGAGCGGGCACCTGCGGATCCTCGTGCGCCCCCGTGGTGAGCTCGCGCCCACCGGCGTCGTCCACGTGCGCGACACGCTCCTGCTCGACGACGACGCGGCCGTCGCGCCGCTCGTCAAGCGCGTCTTCGAGCTCGAGGCGAGCATGCCGCTGCACACGGCGCTCACCCGGATGCGCGAGACGTCCAACCACCTCGCGGTCGTCCGGACCGCCGAGCAGGGCAGCGCCGTCGCGACGCTCGCCGACGTCCTCGCTCACCTCTTCCCGCGCACCACCTCCGCCGCCCAGGGCGCCGCGGCGCCGTCCGCGGCCGGCCGGTAACAGCTCAGCTCTCGGCGGGAGGGATCGTGCCCCCTCGCCGCCCCCTCCCCCTCCTCGCCGAGAGCTGAGTTATTCCGTCGCCGGGAGCCCCGGCCCTCCCTCGCCGCCCCCGCCCCCTTCGCCGAGAGCTGAGTTATTCCGTCGCCGGGAGCCCCGGCACCTCCGTAGCGTTCTCCCATGGACGTCCGTTGGGCTCAGGTCTCCGACGCGCCGGTGGCGGCGCGGCTCCTGCACGACTTCAACGTCGAGTACGACAGCCACTCCCCCGGCGCCGCGGTCCTCACCGCGCGCCTCGAGGAGCTGCTCCCCGCGGGGCGGACGACGGCGCTGCTCGCCGGTGAGCCCGCGGTGGGCGTCGCGCTCCTTACCTCGCGGCCGAACGTCTGGTACGACGGGCCGGTGCTGCTCCTCGACGAGCTCTACGTCGTGCCCGAGCGGCGCGGCCAGGGCATCGGGACGGCGATCATCGAGCGTCTCATCGCCGATGCGACCGCCCAGGGCGTGTCGCTCATCGAGATCAACGTCGACGAGGAGGACGTCGACACCCAGCGCTTCTACGAGCACCACGGCTTCGCCACCGGTGACGGCCAGCGCCAGCGCGCCTTCTACTACGAGCGCGAGCTGCGTCCCCAGATCGGCGCCTGAGACCGCGCCCGACCGCGCCCCGGCCGGGCGCTACGGTGCCGTCATGAGCCTTGCCGACCTCCTGAGCCAGGGGACGTGGACGACGCCGCCCGTCTCCGCCGTCGTCGTCGACGATGCGCTGCACGTGACCGCCGCCGAGGGCAGCGACGCGTGGCGGCACACCGCCTACGGCTTCGTCCACGACACCGAGCATGCGCTGCTCGAGCCGCTGCGCGCCACCGGGGCGGTGGAGGTGGACTTCCTCCTCGACTTCGACGGCGAGTTCGACCAGGCGGGCCTGTTCCTGCGCGTCAGCGACGAGGAGTGGGTCAAGACGGGCGTCGAGCAGTCCGACGGCCTCGCCCAGGTCGGTGCCGTCGTCACCCACGGCCGCTCCGACTGGTCGGTCGCCCCGGTGCCGGAGTGGGTCGGCCGCCGCGTGACGATCCGCGCCAGCCGGTCCGGGGACGCGGTGACGATCCGCGCCCGGGCCGACGAGGAGCCGTTCCGGCTCGTGCGCGTCGCGCACCTCGACCCGGGCGCCGACGTCACGGCCGGCCTGTACTGCGCCGCCCCGACGCACGCAGGCCTCACGGTGCGGTTCACCGGCTACCGCCGCACCGACGCGGATGCCGCGCTGCACTGAGCCCCGCGCCGGTGACGGTGGCCACCGGAGGATGCCGCTCGGCGGTACTCTCGGCACAGCCGCGCAGGACCGACGAAGGAGCTCGGTGAGAATGCTACGACGCCTCGGGGCTCTGCTCGCGGTCGCAGCTCTGGCCGTCGCGGGCTGCGCCGACACGGCCGACGATGCTCCTGCGGACACCGCACAGACACCCCGTGCCGCGCCGGGAACGCCGACGTCGACACCCACGCCGGAGCCGTCGCCCACGCCCACGCCCACCCGAGCGGTCCTCTCTGCTTCGTCCTGCACGCAGCTCAACGCGGCGGTGCAGGGCGCCAAGGCGCTCAACCCCGACCCCGAGGTGGTGCTTCCGGCGCTCGACGGGGCGCGGGAAGGTGTGCCGGAGGAGCTGATCCCCAACGTCGATATGGTCGCGGAGAGCGTCCGAGCGCACCTCGACGATGTCGCGGCGATGGAGGGTCTCGTCGACCCCCTTGAGCTGGAAGTTCCGTCTGAACTGGTCGCGGCCTGCGCCGGCGCGGACATCGATCTCGCCGATGTGCCCTACCCCGTCGCCACGGTGCCGGAAATCTGCGTCGAGCTGCACCGGATCTCCCAGTACCAGGACCTCCAGGGCCTGGAGCTGATCATTGACGTCTCCCTCCGCCGCGCACGGACGTATACCCCGGCGGAGATCGAGCCGGGCGTGCGAGCGTTCAGCGACCGGGTGGAAACCGTGTGGGACGGGGAGCGCCCCCCGGAGAGCGCGGACGACGAGGCGGCCCGCCTCGCACTGGGCGACAGGTGCGAGCAGGAGGGCTGGATCCTCCTTCAGCCCGCGTGAGCAGCTACCCAGGCCCCAGCGCGTCCCGCAGCCGGGCGGCGTACTCGGCCGCCTCGCCCTCGGCGTAGCGGGCCCGCGGCCAGAAGAAGCCGCGCAGCCCGTCGCCCTTCGTCCGCGGGACGACGTGGGCGTGCAGGTGCGCGACGCTCTGGCTGACGACGTTGTTCATCGCGACGAAGGTGCCCTGGGCGCCGAGCGCCCCGGGCACCACCGCGGTCACCCGGCGCACCTGCGCGAAGAACGGCCCCACGAGCTCGTCGGGCAGGTCCGGCAGCGTGACGACGTGCGTGCGCGGGACGACGAGGACGTGCCCCTTGAAGACGGGGCGCACGTCAAGGAAGGCGAGGACGTCCTCGGTCTCGAGGACGGTCTGCCCCGGCTCAGTCCCCGCGACGATCCGGCAGAACACGCACCCCTGGTCCTCGCCCATCCCCCGATGATGGCACCGGCGACACGGGTGCACCCGGCACGCGCGGTCGCGGCCGGGATCTGGTATCTGTCGTCGATGAGCGCACACCGCACCCCCGCGACCGGCGAGCCCGTGGAGACCGACGTCGCCGGCGTGGCCCAGGAGGTCTCGACCGGCTCGCTGCCCGGCCGGGCACGGATCCGGTCGCTGGTCGACGACGTCCACGAGCGCTACCGCACCCGCGACGACGGCGTCGTCGCCGACTACGTGCCCGTTCTCGCCGAGGCCGACCCCGCGCACTTCGGCATCTGCGTCGCCGTCACCGACGGCACCGTCCACACCGCCGGCGACGCCGACATCGAGTTCACCATGCAGTCGATCTCCAAGGCCTTCGTCTACGCCCTCGTCAGCGAGGCCTACGGGCACGAGACCGTCCGCGAGCGCGTCGGCGTGAACAACACCGGCCTGCCGTTCAACTCGGTGATGGCGCTCGAGCTCAACGGCGGCCACCCGATGAACCCCATGGTCAACGCGGGGGCCCTGGCCACGACGGCGCTGCTGCCCGGCGACAACCCCGAGGAGAAGTGGCGTCTCCTCCACGCCGGCCTCTCCCGGTTCGCCGGCCGCCCCCTCGAGCTCGACGACGTCGCCTACCGCTCCGAGGCGGCGACGAACCACCGCAACCGCGGCATCGCGCAGCTGCTCGAGGGCTACGGCCGCATCGAGGGCGACTCCCTCGCGGTCCTCGACGTCTACACGCGCCAGTGCTCCCTGCGCGTGACCGCCCGCGACCTCGCCGTCATGGGCGCGACCCTCGCCGACGGCGGCGTCAACCCGCTGACCCGGGAGCGGGTCGTCTCGGCCGAGGTCTGCCGGGACACCCTCGCCGTGCTCGCCGCGACCGGCATGTACGAGCGGTCGGGCGAGTGGCTCTTCGAGATCGGTATCCCCGCGAAGTCGGGCATCGGCGGCGGGATCGTCGCGGTCGCCCCCGGCAAGGGGGCGCTGGGTACCTACTCCCCGCGGCTGGACCGGGCGGGCGCCAGCGTGCGCGGCCAGCTCGCCGCGGCGCATCTGTCGCGCACCCTGGGCCTGAACCTCTTCGCCTCGGGCGTCCACCCCGGGTGAGCCGACGGGCCGGGAGGGGCCGCCGTCGTCGTCCTACCGCTTGACGACGTTGTTGCCGAAGCGGCCGATGCCCTCGACCTCGACCTCCACGCGCTGTCCGGGGCGCACCGGGCCGACGCCGGCCGGCGTGCCGGTGAGGATGATGTCGCCGGGGAGCAGGGTGAAGATCGTCGAGACGTAGGCGATGAGCTCGGGGACGCCGCGGACCATCTGGGAGGTGCGTCCGTCCTGCCGCAGCTCCCCGTCCACCCACGCGCGCACCGCGACGTCGGAGACGTCGAGGTCCATCGCGAGGAACGGGCCGGTGGGGCAGGAGGTGTCGAAGGCCTTGCCGCGTGTCCACGTCGTGTCCGCGCGCTGGGCGGCGCGGGCCGTGACGTCGTTGGCGACGGTGTACCCGAAGACGTAGTCCAGCGCCTGCTCCGCGCTCACGTTCTTGGCCATCCGGGAGATGACGACGGCGAGCTCGGCCTCGTGGTCCACCTCCTGCGCGTAGCCGGGGACGACGATCGGGTCGTCCGGTCCGGTGACGGAGGTGTTGGGCTTGAGGAAGAGGATCGGCTCCTCGGGGACCTCGTTGCCCATCTCCGCGGCGTGCTCGGCGTAGTTGCGGCCCACGCCGACGACCTTGGAGCGCGGGATGACAGGCGAGAGGAGGCGGACGTCGTCGAGCGCGACGCGCTCACCGGTCGTGGCGACCGGCATGAACAGCGGGTCCCCCTTGAGCACCACCAGGTCGGTGGAGCCGTCCTCGAGGATGCCGTAGCGGGGGCTGTCCCCCGTGGTGAACCGTGCGATGCGCATGGGGGCAACGGTACCCGGGCCGCGGCGGGCCGCCGGGTCACCGACCGGCGGCCCGCCCGAGGTGGGTCAGTGGCCGTGACCGTCCTCGTCGTCGTGGTGCTCGTGCTCGTCCGCCTCGGCGGGCGCCGCCGGCTCGGCCGGCGGGAAGCCGGTGGTGACGGAGAGCTCGTTGGGGACGTGCGGGAGGTCGTAGGTGCGCACGACCTTCCCCGTCGAGAGGTCGACGGCGTGGAGCGCACTCGCCGCCGGCTCGGTGACGTAGGCGACGCCGTCGACCGACGCGATCGCGGGGCGCGGCTCCTGCCACTCCGTCGGCTCCTCCCACGGCTCGACGACGGCCACCTGGCCCATCTGCTCACCGCTGTCGGGGTCGATGGCTCGCAGCGTGCCGTCGGTGGTGAGGACGAGGGCCTCACCGTGCGGGCCGCGGGCGAGGGAGCGGAAGGTGTAGCTCGCGCCGAGGTCGACGAGGCGCACGCTGTCGGCGCGCGTGTCGATGAGCGCGACCCGCTCGGGCCGCTCGAGCTCGGCGTCGGCGTCCACCTTGTAGTCACCGAGGACGACGGCGGACTCGCTCGAGCCGGCGAGGTTGCCGGACCGGGCGTACTCGTCCTCGACCGGAACCTTGTGGAACTCGCCGTCGCGCAGGACGAGCGGCCCGTCCTCACAGCCGACGACGACGGCACTGCCGGCGGCGACCGCCTCGCCGTGGAGGCCGGGGCACGGACCCGTCGCGAGCTCCGCGCCGTCGGCGTCGAGCAGCGCGGCTGCCGTCCGCCCGTCCGCGGTGCCCACGCTGACGAGCATCGCCCCGTCGGCCAGCGGGACGGCGACGCCGTGGTGCGCGTCCGGTGCCGTCCACGTCTCCGCCTGCGGCGCGCCCTCGACGAGCGCGAGCGGGTCGACGATCTGCACCTCGCCCGTCCCGTCGGCGAAGAGCGCAGTGCGACCGGCGTGGGTGACGACGTGACCCGGGGTGTCGGCGTCGAGGACGGTGTCGGTGAGCGACGGCGCCGAGGCGTAGTAGTGATGGTGGTCGCCGTGGCCCTGGAGCTCCAGGCCCGTGTCGTAGGCGTGGAAGCCCTCGGTGGTCGAGACGAGGACGTGCCGGCCGTCCCCGGCGGGGTTGAGGCGCAGGAAGCCCTCCATCTCGGCATCGTCGAGGATCTCCCCCGAGCCGGTGTCCAGCGTCATGACACCACCGTCGTAGGTGAGGACGACGCGCGGGTCGAGCGTGGCCACCTCGACCGGCTCGCCGCCCGGCGTCGTCGCGTCGGGTGCTGGCGTGGTCGTCGGGTCGCCGGCGGGGGCGGCGTCGCCGGACCCGCACGCCGCCAGGGCGAGGGTCGCGAGCAGGCCGAGCGCGGGAAGTGCGCGGCGCGAGCTGAGGGGCATGGGCAGGTCTCCTTCGATCGGGGCGCGCACAGGTGGGAGGCGCGGCTCACACGCTAGAGAATGAGAATCGTTCTCGTCAAGCCGCCGACGGATGCGTCACCCTTTCCACTCCTCCGAGCGCGCGGGAACGGGCGCCGGATGACGGAGACGTGCGACGCAAGAGCGGGGTGCCCTACACGGACGCCGCCCTCCGCCGCCAGCGGCCGACCGCTCCGGTGGCCAGCGCGGCGACGGCGGAGCCGGCCACCGCGGCCCCCAGGCGCGCGCCGGTGGGCCACAGCCCGCGCGCGGTGGCGTCGGCGTCGCGGACCTCCGCCCCGGGGAGCAGGCCGGTGGCCAGCTGGAAGGCACCAACCCCGTAGTTCCCGCCGCCCGGGACGGCACTGAGCGGGCGCGGCTCGCCGCCGTCGAGCGGGACCGCGATGAGCCAGTACAGGTCGGTGTCCGCCGACTCCGGGTCCTCGGGCCGGTCGAGGAAGAGCGGCTCCCCCTCGGCCGTCCACCCGAGCACGCCGTCCCAGCCCACGTCGTCCACCGGGATCGGCGCCGGGACGCCGCCGTCCTGGCCGGAGGCGTCGAGGAAGACCACGCCGTCGCTGGGCCCCTCGTAGGCGTTGAAGCAGTCCGCCCACGCCTCCCCGCCCGCCTCGAGGTGGTCACAGTCCGGCACCCACTGCGGGGCGGTCGCGAGGAGCGCACCGTTCGGGGACCAGGAGTTCGGGCCGTCGAGGTAGTGGTTCTCCGGCATCGGGACGGTCCGCCGCAGCGTGCCGTCGAGCCCGACGATGTCGACGGTCCCGCCTCCCATCCGCGGGATGCCGTCCTGCCCGCTGAGCGTGCCGTCGTCGGGCTCGATCCGGTGGACGGCCAGCTCGGTGCCGTCCGGGGAGAAGGCGACCTGCCGCGCGTCGAGGTCGGCGGGCAGCGGCTGCGCCTCGCCCGTCGTGACGTCGAGCAGGCCGAGCTCACCGGAGAGGGCCGACCCGGTGTAGGGGTCCGCCGGCCCGTCGGTCACGACGTAGGCAAGCAGCGTGGAGTCGGTCGACCAGGCGAGCGGGAGCGCGCTGCCGTCACCGGGCACGACGAGCGTGTCCGTGTCCCCGGTGGAGAGGTCGACGACGGCGACGTCCGGCCGGGACGCGTGCCACCGGCCCACGGCCACCCGGGTGCCGTCCGGGGACAGGAGCATCGGGCCCGGGTCGTCCTGGGAGGCGCCGCGACCTTCGGCGACGTCGAGACGGCGGTAGGCACCGCCGTCGGCCCCCGCGACGACGGCCTGGGGGAAGTCCATGAACTCGACGCCGAAACCGTGCTGGTAGACGGCGATCGCGCGGCCGGGCGGCGAGGCTGAGACGCTGCCGGTGAGGTAGGAGTAGTCCGCGAAGCGCGTGGGGAGGGTCGCCGGGCCGGTGTCGGCGTCGGGCCCGAACCACCGCCCCGGCAGGAGCCAGCCAGGGAGCAGTGCGAGGACGACGCCCACGACGAGCACACCGAGGCCGATCGTCCCCGGCGACGGCGCCGGTGACCTCATGCGCGGACGGTAGCAGCGAGCGGACCACGCCGGCGGTGGAACGGCGCAGGCCCGTCGGACGCCTCGGGTGATCGGGAGCTAGGCCGGCCCAAGGGTGGTGGGCGGGATCCACGCTGTCGCCGACAGTGCAGTTGTTACGGACGGATCCCGCACACACCCTTGTCGCCGACCAGCTGCCGTCGACAAGAGGGGTGAAGGTCCGGCTGTCGGTAACAACTGCACTGTCGGCGACAAGGGGGCGGGCGGGATCCAGCTGTCGGCGACAGGGGTGGGCGGGATCCAGTTGGCGGCGGGAGGTGGGCCGGCTGTCGGCAGCAACTGCGCTGTCGGCGACAAGGGCGGGGTGGGCGCCCTACGCTGGGCGCGTGAATCAACGGATCGTCGGGGTCGACATCGCCCGCGGGCTGGCCGTCATCGGGATGTTCGTCGCCCACCTGGGCCACTCGGGACCCGACGGCCTGCACTCGCCGTCGTGGTTCGTCGTCGCGGACGGACGGCCGTCGGCGATGTTCGCGGTCCTCGCCGGGGTGTCGATCGCCCTGTTCCCCGGCGGGCGCCCGGTGCCGCGCGGTCCGGCCCTCCCCCACGGGTGGCTGCGCATCGCCACGCGCGCCGGCGTCGTCCTCGTCATCGGCCTGCTCCTCGAGCTGCTCGGCACGCCGGTGGCGGTGATCCTGCCGTCCTACGCGGTGACCTTCCTCCTCGTCGCGCCCTTCATCGGGCTGCGGCCCTGGCTGGTGGGGGTGCTCGCCGCCGTCGCGGCCGTCGTCGGCCCGACGCTCCTCGCGCTGCTCCTGTCCGCCCGCGCCGACGGGCCCGCGCCGGTCGAGACGACGCTCGAGGAGAGCTACCTCCTCGGCCTCGTCCTCACCGGCTACTACCCGGCGCTCGTGTGGATCGCCTACATGCTCCTCGGCCTGTGCGTGGGCCGGCTGGACCTGCGCTCCCCCACCGTCCAGGGGTTCCTCGGCGTCACCGGCGTCGGTCTCGCGCTCGTCGGCTACGGCGGGGGCTCCTACCTGCAGCAGACCGTCGTCCCGGACTCCGAGCTCGCCGCCCAGCTCATCCGCTCCGACCCGCACTCCGACGCCACCCTCGAGCTCATCGGCAACGCCGGCGTCACCCTCGCCGTCCTCGCCGTCCTCCTCGCCGTCACCGCCCTGCCGTCCGTCGCGAAGGTGGCGCGCCTGCTCCTCCAGCCGCTGGCCGCGACCGGGGCGATGGCGCTGTCGGCCTACTCCGTCCACATCGTCGCGATCGCGATCCTCGGCAACGAGGTCGTCTGGTTCACCGAGTCCAACGCCGTCCTCGCGTGGTTCGTCGTCGTCACCCTGGTCGTCTGCACCCTGTGGATGCGGTTCGTGGGGCGCGGGCCCCTCGAGTGGGTCATGCGGCGCCTCACCGTGGGGCGCTACGAGCCGCCCGTGGCCACGGCGCACGCCTGAGGAAACGGCACGAATCTCATCGAGGCGCCGCCCCGAAGGGCCTAGAGTGACGTACGGCACAACCCGCCGAAGGCTCGCTTGCGTGCCTCCCGCGGGCCGTGGAGCATGACGGGAACGCCGACGCACGATCGAAGGGACCCCCTGTGGCATCGAGCACCTTGACCGCGGACACACGGCTCTCGGCCCTGGCCGAGATGAGCGGGGACGAACCGCTGGACGTGCTCGTCATCGGCGGCGGGGTGACCGGCGCGGGCATCGCCCTGGACGCCGCCACGCGCGGCCTGCGGACCGGCATCGTCGAGGCCCAGGACTGGTCCTCGGGCACCTCGAGCTGGTCGAGCAAGCTCGTCCACGGCGGGCTGCGCTACCTCCAGATGCTCGACTTCAGCCTCGTCCACGAGGCCCTCACCGAGCGCGACCTCCTCATCAAGCACCTCGCCCCGCACCTGGTGAAGCGGGTGCCCTTCCTCTACCCGCTCGAGCACCGCGTCTGGGAGCGCGCCTACGTCGGCGCCGGCATCGCGCTCTACGACACGCTCGCCGGCATCGCCCCCGGGAAGCGCGCGATGCCGCTCCACCGCCACCGCAGCCGCTCGCGGATGGAGCAGCTCTTCCCCGACCTGCGCCACGACGCCGCCGTGGGCGCCGTCCAGTACTGGGACGCGAGCGTCGACGACTCCCGGCTCGTCACCACCCTCGTGCGGACCGCCGCCGCCTACGGCGCACTGGCCGCCAACCGCACCCAGGTCGTGGGCCTCCACAAGGACGGCTCCGGCCGGGTCGCCGGCGCCCAGGTCAAGGACCTGGAGACCGGTGAGGTCCTCGACGTCAGGGCCCGCCACGTCGTCAACGCCACCGGTGTGTGGACCGAGGAGACCGAGTCGCTCTCCGGCACCGACGGCGGCCTGCACGTGCTCGCCTCCAAGGGCATCCACATCGTCGTGCCGCGCGAGCGGATCCGCGGGGACGTCGGCCTGATCCTCCAGACCGAGAAGAGCGTCCTGTTCATCATCCCGTGGTCGCGCTACTGGATCATCGGCACGACCGACACCCCCTACGAGCACGACCTGCGCCACCCCGTCGCCACCAAGGCGGACATCGACTACGTCATCGAGCACGCCAACGCCGTCCTCAAGACGCCCCTCACCCCTGAGGACGTCATCGGCACCTACGCGGGCCTGCGGCCGCTGCTGCAGCCCGGAACCAAGGAGGGCACGTCGTCGGCGAAGGTCTCCCGCGAGCACACCGTCGCCTCCCCCGCCCCCGGCCTCACCGTCATCGCCGGCGGCAAGCTCACCACCTACCGGGTGATGGCCAAGGACGCCGTCGACTTCGCCCTCGGCGAGGAGGCCAAGCGCCTGCCCTCGATCACCGAGCGCATCCCCCTCCTCGGCGCCGTCGGCCTGCAGGCCGTGCGACGACGCGCCCAGCGGCACGCCACCCGCTTCGGCTGGTCCCACGCGATGGTCGACCACCTCCTGCACCGCTACGGTTCCATGCTCGAGGAGCTCGTGACGATGGTCGAGGAGCAGCCCGACCTGGGCCGTCCCCTCGAGCACGCCCCCGCCTACCTGCGCGCCGAGGTCGCCTACGCGGCCGAGCGCGAGGCCGTCCTCCACCTCGAGGACGTCATGGTCCGCCGTACCCGCCTCGTCTACGAGGTGCGCGACAGCGGCCTCGCCGCCGTGCCGGAGATCGTCGACGTCATCGCGCCGATCCTCGGCTGGAACGACGAGCGGCGGCAGGCGGAGATCGACGCCTACACCGCGCGCTGCGAGGCCGAGCGGGCCGCGGCGGAGGCACCCGACGACGACGCCGGAGAGCGTGCGCGTCAGCAGGCCCAGGACATCGTGCCCATGGTGCCCCTGGCCTGATCCCCGACCCCTGGCGTCGCAACGCCGCGCCGTCAGGTACTCCATGTGAAAGAGAGGACAACGTGGACTTCTCCCTGATCTTCCTCCCCGAGGTGCTGGGGACGGCGATGCTGACCCTGCTGGGTTGTGGCGTCGTCGCCAACGCGATCCTGCCCAAGACCAAGGGCAACGGCGGCGGCTGGCTGCTCATCAACTTCGGCTGGGGGCTCGCGGTCTTCGCCGGTGTGTACGTCGCCTACTCCACCGGCGCGCACATCAACCCGGCCGTGACGGTCGGCCTGCTCGCCGGTGACCAGCCCTTCTTCGCCGGCAACGAGGACCTGGGCCTCGAGCCCATCGACAACACGCTCGGCAACGCGCTGGTGTACTTCCTCGCCCAGATGATCGGAGCCATCCTGGGCGCCGTCATCATGTACGTCGCGTACAAGCGGCACTTCGACGAGGAGGCGCCGGGGGCCACCAAGCTCGCGGTCTTCGCCACCGGCCCGGAGATCCGCAGCTACGGCGCCAACTTCGTCACCGAGGTCGTCGGCACCTTCGTCCTGCTCTTCGTCATCGTCGCCTTCGGCAAGACCCCGTCGGGACTGGGGCCGCTCGCGGTGGCGCTGCTCGTCGTCGGTATCGGTAACAGCCTCGGTGGCCCCACCGGGTACGCCATCAACCCCGCCCGTGACCTCGGCCCGCGCATCGCCCACGCGCTCCTGCCGATCCGCGGCAAGGGCAGCAGCGACTGGGGCTACTCGTGGGTGCCGATCCTCGGCCCGCTCGTCGGCGGCGCCCTCGGTGGCTTCGCCGCCGTCCAGCTCCTCTGACCCTCAAGGCCAACGAACCGTCCACAGCGACGTGAAAGGAACGACATGGCTGACTACGTCCTCGCCATCGACCAGGGCACGACCAGCACCCGCGCGATCGTCTTCGACCACGCGGGCACCATCCACTCCACCGGGCAGCTGGAGCACGAGCAGATCTTCCCGCGTGCCGGCTGGGTGGAGCACGACGCCGTCGAGATCTGGCGCAACGTCCGCGAGGTCGTGAGCATCGCGCTGTCGCGAGGCGACCTCACCCACCGCAACCTCGCCGCCGTCGGCATCACCAACCAGCGTGAGACCACCGTCGTGTGGGAGAAGAGCACGGGCAAGCCCGTCTACAACGCGATCGTCTGGCAGGACACCCGCACCCAGAAGATCGTCGACGAGCTCGCCGGGGACGAGGGCCCGGAGAAGTACAAGAAGACCGTGGGCCTGCCCCTCGCCACGTACTTCGCCGGCCCGAAGGTCAAGTGGATCCTCGACAACGTCGACGGCGCACGCGAGAAGGCGGAGGCCGGCGACCTGCTCTTCGGCACCACCGACTCCTGGGTGCTGTGGAACATGACCGGCGGGCCCGACGGCGGTGTCCACGTCACCGACGTCACCAACGCCTCGCGCACGATGCTCATGAACATCGACTCGCTCACGTGGAACGAGGACATCGCGGCCGACATGGGCATCCCGATGTCGATGCTCCCGGAGATCCGCTCCTCCTCCGAGGTCTACGGCAAGGGCCGCGAGGGCGGCTTCGTGCCGGGCGTGCCGATCTCCGGCATCCTCGGTGACCAGCAGGCCGCGACCTTCGGGCAGGCGGCCTTCGAGGTCGGCAGCGCGAAGAACACCTACGGCACCGGCAACTTCCTCCTCCTCAACACCGGCACCGAGCTCGTCCACAGCGAGAACGGGCTGCTGACGACGGTGGGCTACAAGATCGGTGAGCAGCCGCAGGTGTACTGCCTCGAGGGCTCGATCGCCGTCACCGGCTCCCTCGTCCAGTGGCTGCGCGACAACCTCGGGATCATCAAGAGCGCGCCGGAGATCGAGAAGCTGGCCGCGTCGGTGGACGACAACGGCGGGGCGTACTTCGTCCCGGCGTTCTCCGGGCTCTTCGCCCCGTACTGGCGCTCGGACGCCCGCGGTGCGCTCGTGGGCCTGACCCGGTACGTCAACAAGGGCCACATCGCGCGGGCCGTCCTGGAGGCCACCGCCTACCAGTCTCGCGAGGTCGTCGACGCGATGAACGCCGACTCCGGCGTCGACCTCAAGGAGCTCAAGGTCGACGGCGGCATGGTCGCCAACGAGCAGCTCATGCAGTTCCAGGCCGACATCCTCGGCGTGGACGTCGTCCGCCCGAAGGTCACCGAGACCACCGCCCTCGGTGCCGCCTACGCCGCCGGCATCGCCGTCGGCTTCTGGGAGGGCGAGCAGGACGTCGTCGACAACTGGGGCGAGGACAAGCGCTGGACGCCGTCGATGGACGACGCCGAGCGCGAGCGCCTCTACCGCAGCTGGAAGAAGGCCGTGACGAAGACCTTCGACTGGGTCGACGAGGACGTGGACTGACCCACTCCCCGGTCCCCCAACCGCGTCGAGAGCCGGATTTCTCCCCCGAGGAATCCGGCTCTCGGCGGTGGAGGGTGGCGCTGTCCCAGCGGGTGGGACGGGCGCCGAAGAGTGGTTGGACATTCAAGCGTCATGACGTAGCGTCGCAGACGTCGGGGGCACGCACGCCGTGCCCGAACGATCGCGGCGTCCGCCGCGAGCTGGGGAGGACCACCATGACCGTGCACACGAGTGTCAGGCCGCATCTCGCGCCGAGCACCGCCCTGTGCATGTGTCAGCGCGCCGCGGCGTGCATGTGTTGTTGTCCTGCCTGAGGCGTTGACCCCGCGGGCCGCTGAGCCCGCCTCCGCCTTCCCGCGCCCTCTGCGGCGCTGACCTCCCTCTCCTCCCCGGCCGTGCCGTCGCACGCCCGGCCCCGAGGAGCACGCCGGAGCTCACCCTCGCCACCGCTGCGGCACTGCCGCGTCCCCAGTCCTGGAG
>NZ_CBCOOR010000028.1:0-43140 GCF_965111665.1 Georgenia sp. Marseille-Q6866
CCTCTCGTCTGGTCAGGGCAGGGACGGACCGGTGGGGCGGGCGGTGTGCGCCCGCCCCACCGGGTGTCGTCAGCCGACCTGGTTGAGGATCTGGGAGACGCCGTTCTCCCAGGCCGCGGCCGGGTCGACGCCGTTGACCTCGACGGACAGCAGGGCCTGGACGAGCGCGTTCTTCGCCACGCCGTCGTGCGGGCCGAGGATCTGCGTCGGCGCATTCTCGGCCGAGGTCGTGAACACCTCACCGGTGGGGGCGCCGTTGAAGTACTCGTCGGTCGTGTCACCGACGAGCTCGATCGCGCCGGTGTTGGAGGGGAAGTTGCCGACGTTCTCGAAGACGGCGGCCTGCTGCTCCGCGTCGGTCAGCCACGCGAGGAGCTCGGCGGCCTCCTCCTTGTTCTCGCTGGCCTCCGGGATGCCGAGGTAGGCACCGCCCCAGTTGCCACCCTGACCACCGGGGAGGGTGGTGATGTTCCACTGGCCGCTACCGGCGTCGCCGGCCTTGCCCTTGATGTAGCCGATCATCCACGAGGGGCAGGCGATCGAGGCGAAGGTGCCGCTGCCGAAGCCGGCGTCCCAGCTCGGGTCGACGAACTGCTCGAGCTTGGCGGTCAGCCCGTCCTGGCCGGCCTGCGCCGCCATGTCGAAGGCCTCACGGACGGCGGGGTTGCTGTCGACGACGAGCTCACCGCTCGCGTCGTGGTAGATCTCCTCCTCGGTGG
Organism: Georgenia sp. Marseille-Q6866; assembly: GCF_965111665.1. Taxonomy (NCBI): domain Bacteria; kingdom Bacillati; phylum Actinomycetota; class Actinomycetes; order Allobogoriellales; family Allobogoriellaceae; genus Georgenia; species Georgenia sp. Marseille-Q6866. The sequence continues at coordinate 720 of NZ_CBCOOR010000028.1, forward strand.
AGATGATCGCGTTGTACAGGCCACCGGCCGAGTCGTGGAAGGCGGTGCCCTCCGGGGCGCCGGCCTTGAACTCCTCACCGAGGGCGAGGAAGTCCTCCCACGAGCCGAGGCGGCCCGCGAGCTCGTCCGGGGCGCTCGGCAGGCCGGCCTCCTCGAAGAGGTCGGTGCGGTAGCACAGGGCCATCGGGCCGATGTCGGTGCCCAGGCCGAGCACGCGGCCGTCCGCCGTCGTGGCGGCGTCGGCCTTCCACTGGACGTAGTCACCGACGCGCTCGCCGGCCACGGTCTCGCTGAGGTCGGTCCACAGGTCGGCCTGGTTGGCCGTGACCTCGGAGATGCGGGCAACCTCGATGCCCTGGATGTCAGCGGTGCCGCTGCCGGAGTTGAGCTTGGTCTGCAGCGCGGGCCAGTACTTGTCCTCGCCCTGGGTGGAGTCGTACTCGATGACGATGTCGGGGTTCTCCTCCATGTACTGCTCGAAGAGGCCCGACTCCTCGAAGCCGAAGGTGCCGAAGAGCGAGACGGTGAGCGTCGTCTTGCCGTCGCTGCTGGCGTCGGCCGCGGCCGAGTCGTTGCTTGCGCTGTCCCCGCAGGCGGACAGCGTCAGTGCGCCCGCTGTCATGGCCGCGATGACGGCCACAGACTTCCTGGTGTGCATTGCTCCTCCTCCCGGCCGAAGTGGCCGGCTGGTGTCGGCGGGCGGATCAGGCCTTCCTGATCGCCCCGTCCGTGCCCCCAGCTCTTCCTGGGCGGCGCGGGAACGGATGGGCGCCATGGAAGCGGTTCCACGACGTTCCACGTACTGTGCCGCGCACTTGCCCACCGTGTCAACCCACCGGGCAGAACCGCCTTCCACGTGGGTCGCCCTTCTCGACCTTGCGGCGCCCTTTCCGTCCCCCTCGGAGGAGTAGAAAGGGCGACGCAAAGCAGTCAGGTCGGCCGACGGCCGGGGCGCGCGGGGAACAACTCAGCGCTCGGCGCGAGGGGGCTGGCGGCGGCGGGGGCGAGGGCACGCCGGAACAACTCAGCGCTCGCCGCGAGGGGTGGGCGGCGGCGGGGGCCAGGGCACGCCGGAACAACTCAGCGCTCGGCGCGAGGGGGTGGCGCCGGGAGGGGCGGCGGCTAGGCGGAGTCGCGGGGGACGAGGGCGACGTCGAGGGTCACCGAGGTGGCCTGCCCGCCGTCGGCGAGGTCGATGAGCATCCGGGCCATCTGCCGCCCCATCGCCTCGAGGGGCTGGCGGACGGTGGTGAGCGGCGGGTCGGAGTCGACGGCGATCGGGACGTCGTCGAAGCCGACGACCGCGACGTCGTCGGGCACGCGCAGGCCGCGCTCACGCAGCGCCCGCAGCGCACCGACGGCGGTGAGGTCGTTCGCTGCGAAGAGCCCGTCGAGCTCCTCCCCCGTGGCGAGCAGCTCGCGCATGGTGCGGTAGCCGCCACCGATCGTGAAGTCCCCTTCGACCACCCGCGAGCCCGGCAGCTCGACGCCCTGCTCGGTGAGCTCCGCCTGGAATCCGGCGAACCGGTCGCTGGTCGCGGTCATGTCACGCGGACCGGTGATGGTCGCCGGCTTGCGGCAGCCGCGGGCGAGCAGCGCCTGCGCGGCGAGCCGGCCGCCGGTGAAGTTGTCCGGGCTGACGAAGGGGAAGGAGGCGCGGCGGCTCGGCGGGCGGCCCGCCAGCACGACGGGCACCCCGAGCCGGTGGACGCGCCCGGGCAGCGGGTCGTCGCCGTGGACGGAGAGGAACATCGCGCCGTCGACGTGGCCGCCGGCCGCGTACTCCTCCAGCCGGGCGCGATCGTCGTCGCTGCTCACGACGACGAAGAGCAGCTGGCGCCGTCGCTCCGCCGCCGCGACCTGCGCCCCGCGCAGCACCCCGGCGAAGAACGGATCGGCGAAGAACTTCTCCCCGGACTCGGCGACGACGAAGGCGAGCGCGTCGCTGCGGCTCGTGGCCAGCGACCGGGCCGCCTGGCGCGGGACGTAGGAGAGCTCCGCGGCGGCCGTGCGGACCGCCTCGCGGGCCCGGTCACTGACCCTCGGGTCGCCGCTCAGCACGCGGCTGGCGGTGGCGCGGGAGACCCCGGCCCGTTCGGCAACCGTGTCCAGGGTCGGCGCCGGGTCTCTCAGTGGCGTGGCCATGGGGCTCCTCCCTCCGGCAGTGGTCGTGGTGGACAGTATGCACACCGCTTCCATGGGCGGCGTCCAACGCCCAGGCGTGCGGGTGCCCGCGAGCCGGTGTTCCATGGGCGGGGAGGCACCGGTGGACTGGTTCGTCGCGGAGGACTACGGGCTGGCGCGCGTCGTGCTGCAGCGGGGCGTCGCGCTGTTGTACGTCGTCGCCTTCGTCGCGGTACTGCGCCAGTTCCCGGCCCTGCTCGGCGAGCGCGGCCTGCTGCCCGTCCCCCGCTTCACCGCCCGCGTCCCGGCGCGTGCGACCCCGAGCCTCTTCCACTGGCGCTACTCCGACCGGCTGCTGCGCGTCGTCGCCTGGACCGGGCTGCTGCTGGCCCTCGCCGTCGTCGTCGGCCTGCCACAGCAGGGCCCGCCGTGGGTGCCGATGCTCGTGTTCCTCGTCCTCTACGGGCTGTACCTGTCGGTCGTCAACGTCGGGCAGGTCTTCTACGGCTTCGGCTGGGAGTCGCTGCTGCTCGAGGCCGGATTCCTCGCCGCCTTCCTCGGCTCCGACGACGTCGGCACCCCGTGGATCACGCTCGTCGCCTTCCGCTGGCTCCTCTTCCGCGTCGAGTTCGGGGCCGGCCTCATCAAGCTGCGCGGCGACACCGCCTGGCGCGACCTCACCGCCCTGCACTACCACCACGAGACCCAGCCGATGCCCGGCCCGCTCAGCTGGTTCTTCCACCACCTGCCCGGCCCGCTGCACAAGGTCGAGGTCGTCGCCAACCACGTCACCCAGCTCGTCGTCCCCGTCCTCCTCCTCGCACCGCAGCCGGTCGCGACGTGGGCGGCCGCCGTCGTCGTCGTCACCCAGCTGTGGCTCGTGCTGTCGGGGAACTTCGCGTGGCTCAACTGGGTCACCATCGTCATCGCCTTCTCGGCGGTGAGCGACGACGTCGTCTCGGGCCTGGTCCCGGCCCTCGCCCCGGACCGGGCGTACGGGCCGACGCCGCTGTGGTTCGCCGTCGTCGTCATCGGCGTAGGCGCGGTGCTCCTCGTCCTCAGCTGGTGGCCGGCCCGCAACCTGTTCTCGCGGCGGCAGCGGATGAACGCCTCGTTCAACGCCTTCCACCTCATGGGCGCCTACGGGGCCTTCGGGTCGATCACCCGGCGACGGGACGAGGTCGTCGTCGAGGGCACGCGCGCGGCGGACCCCGGCGAGGGCGACTGGGAGGAGTACGTCTTCCGCGGGAAGCCGGGGCCGGTGGGCCGGCTGCCTCGGCAGTTCGCGCCCCACCACCTGCGGCTGGACTGGGGCATGTGGTTCCTCGCGCTGGGCTCCTCGGCGCAGCTGTCGTGGTTCCTGCCCTTCCTCGACCGGCTCCTCGAGGCGGACCCCGCCACCCTGCGGCTGCTCGCCCACGACCCCTTCGACGGCGAGCGCCCGGCCTGGGTGCGGGCGCGCGTCTTCCGCTACCGGTACTCGACGTGGGAGGAGCTGCGCCGCGAGCGGGTGTGGTGGGTGCGCCGGGAGGTCGGGGCGCTCACGGCTCCCCGGCGCCTGCCGCGGTGAGGCCCGCACCTGTGACCGGACGGCCCGCGCGCGTGGCCCACCCGCTGGCCGCACCACCCCTGGCCGGGGCGTACGTGGTCAGCGGCGGGCGGCGAGGAAGTCGGCGATCCGGCCGATGGCCTCCTCCAGGACGCTTGCCTCGGGCAGCGTGACGAGGCGGAAGTGGTCGGGCGTGGGCCAGTTGAACCCGGTGCCGTGGGTGACGAGAATCTTCTTGGCCCGCAGCAGCTCGATGACGAACTCCTGGTCGTCGTCGATCGGGTAGACCGCCGGGTCGAGCCGCGGGAAGCAGTAGAGGGCACCGCGGGGCTTGACGTTGCTGACCCCGGGAATCTCGTTGAGCAGCCGGTCGGCGAGCATCGACTGCTCGTAGAAGCGGCCACCCGGGCCGATGAGCTCCTCGATCGACTGGTACCCGCCGAGCGCCGTCTGGATCGCGTGCTGCGCCGGCACGTTGGAGCACATGCGCATGTTGGCGACGAGCGTGAGGCCCTCGAGGAAGTCGGTGGCGATCTCCTTCGGTCCGGAGATCATCACCCAGCCCGCGCGGTAGCCGCAGACGCGGTACGCCTTGGAGAGCCCCGAGAACGTCAGGCACAGGACGTCGTCGCCGGCGTAGGTCGCCGCATGGTGGTGCCGGGCGTCCTCGAAGAGGATCTTCTCGTAGATCTCGTCGGCCATGACGACGAGGTCGTGCCGCCGCGCGATGTCGACGAGCCCCCTGACCGTCTCCGCGCTGTAGACCGCCCCCGTGGGGTTGTTGGGGTTGATGATGACGATGGCGTGCGTGTTCTCGGTGATCTTCGCCTCGATGTCGGCGAGGTCGGGGTTCCAGTCGTCATCCTCGTCGCACCGGTAGTGCACGGGGGTCCCGCCCGCGAGCGTCACGGCGCCCGTCCACAGCGGGTAGTCGGGCGCCGGCACGAGGATCTCGTTGCCGTCGTCGACGAAGGCCTGCAGCACCATCGAGATCAGCTCGGACACGCCGTTGCCGATGAAGATGTCCTCCACGCCGACGTCGCGCAGACCGTGCGACTGGTAGTAGTTCATGACGGCGGTGCGCGCCGACCAGATGCCCTGGCTGTCGGAGTACCCGGTCGACTGCGGCAGGTGGTGCACCATGTCGGCGAGGATCTGCTCGGGCGCCTCGAAGCCGAACGGTGCGGTGTTGCCGATGTTGAGCTTGAGGATCCGGTGCCCCTCGGCCTCGAGGCGCTGAGCCTCGACGAGGATCGGCCCGCGCACGTCGTAGCGGACACCTTGCAGCTTCTTGCTCTGGCGGATCGAACGCATGCCTCATCCTCGCAGGAGTCCTACGCCTGCTCGGGGACGGCGCACACCTCGCTCATGTCGCGGCGCCGGCCGGGCTACCTCGCGCCCGGCGCCGCTAGCACCTCCAGGGCGCGGGCGAGCACCTCCTCCAGCGGCGCCCGCGGAACGGGCGCCCGGGACCACACGCGCAACGCCGCCAGGAGAGCCCCCGCCTGCGCCGCCCCGACGACCTCGGCCGCCAGCTCCTCCACACCGCGCCGCCGGAGGTACGCGGCGAGGATGCGACCGGCCCGGACCTGGCGCCGCGCCGCCGACTCCTCGAGCTCCTCGGCCACGCCCATCGGCTCGGCGTTGGCGAACGCCAGTGCCGCGGCGCCCGGCTCGAGCGCGGCGGCCACGCGGAGCAGCGCGTCCCGCGCCTCGGTGACGGGGTCGGCCGCGGCGCCGTCGTCGTCCGCCAGCCGGACGGTGAGGGCGCCGAGCGCGTCGTCGACGGCGGTCCACAGCAGGTCGCTCTTGGCGGGGATGTAGTTGAAGAAGGTGGCCCGACTCACGCCCGCGCGGCGGGTGATGTCCGCCACGGAGGTGTCGGCGTAGCCCTGCTCGAGGAACAGCTCGACGGCCGCTTCCTCGAGCATCTCGCGGCTTGCGGACCGCGGCCGGCCCGCCCGGCGTCCCTCGTGCATACCGAGATCCTACGGTCCGCCGTCGTCCGCGCAGGTCTATTGTTGGACGCAGACCAAGAACCTCCGAGTGAACGGTGCTCCCATGGCCAAGGCCACCACTCTCGCTGCCGTCGCGCTCGCGGCGTCCCTGCTCCTCGCCGCGTGCGGCGGGGGCGACAGCGACGACGCCGCGACGGGCGGCGGCGAGCCCGTCGAGGGCGGCACGCTCGTCTACGCCACCGGCGACGCCGAGCCCACCTGCCTGGACCCGCACGTGGGCGGCAACTACCCGCAGGCGCTCATCAGCACCCAGTACCTCGAGCCGCTCGTCGGCCGCGACGCCTCCGGGGAGATCCAGCCCTGGCTCGCCACCGACTGGGAGGTCAGCGAGGACGGACTGACCTGGGACCTCACCCTCGCCGAGGGCCTCACCTTCACCGACGGCACGCCGCTGGACGCCGAGGCCGTCAAGGTGAATATCGAGCACCTCCAGGACCCGGACACCGCCTCCTCCACCGGCTACCTCGGGGTGCGGAAGATCGAGGAGGTCGAGCCGGTGGACGCCACCCACGTGCGCCTCCACCTCTCCGAGCCGGACTCCGCGCTGCTCGAGTCGCTGTCGATGCAGTGGACGGCGATGCAGTCCCCCGCCGGCATCGCCCGCGGCCAGGACGAGAACTGCGCCGCCCCGATCGGCACCGGGCCCTTCGTCGTCACCGAGTGGGTGCCCCAGCAGCACGTCCTCCTCGAGCGCAACGAGGACTACGCGAGCCACGGTCCCGAGGCGGACCACGACGGCGCCGCCCACCTCGAGCGCATCGAGTGGCGCTTCATCCCCGACCCCGCCACCCGCTGGGCCGCCCTGCAGTCCGGGGAGGTGCACGTCATCGACAACCCCGAGCCCGAGGCGATCGTCTCCGCCGAGGCCGGTGAGGACATCACCCACATCGACGCCCCGCGCCCCGGCTCGGTCAACCGCATCGAGCTCAACTCCTCCCAGCCGCCCTTCGACGACGCGGGGGTGCGCCAGGCCTTCGTCCACTCCGCGGACGTCGACCCGGGCATCGAGGCGCTCTACCAGGGCGTCGCCACCCGCTCCCACTCCCCGCTGTCGAGCGTGGAGCCCATGGGCTACAGCGACCCCTCGCTCTTCGTCACCGACCTCGAGGAGGCCGAGCGGCTCCTCGACGAGGCCGGCTGGACCGAGGTCGACGACGAGGGCTACCGCGTGCGCGACGGCGAGCGTCTCACCGTCCGCTTCCCGGTGAGCACGAACCAGTCCGTCGCCGCCGAGCAGGCACTCTTCGAGCAGGTCCAGGCCAACACCAGGCGCGTGGGCTTCGAGGTCGTCCTCACCCCGCTCGACCTGTCCGCCTGGTACGGCGCCCTCGCCGCGCCGGAGGGCGGCGGGGAGAACACCTACGAGGCCGTCAGCGCCCCGTACACGAAGGTGGGGCCGGACGTGCTGCGCACGCTCTACCACTCCGACGGCACGGTCCCCGCGCCCAGCGGCTACTTCGCCAACCTCTCCCAGGTCACCGACCCGGAGATCGACGCCCTCCTCGACGAGGCCGCCCGGATCACCGACCCGGAGCAGCGCGCCGACCTGTACGAGGAGGCCCAGCGCCGCGTGCTCGAGGGCTACTACATCCTGCCGCTGTACGACCAGCAGAACCACTTCCTCACCCGCGGGGTGGAGGGCGTGACGACGCTCGGGACCGTGTCCACCCCGACCTTCGTCAACGCCCGGCTCACCTCCTGAGGGCCGCCCGATGACCGTGCTGCGCTGGCTCCTCGGGCGCCTCGCCGCGGCGGCGCTCGTGGCGTGGGTGGTCGCGACCGTCGTCTTCTTCGCGCTGCGCTCGGCGGGCGGGGACCCCTCCGAGGCGATCCTCGGCGGTCCCGGCTCCCAGGCGAGCCCGGAGGCGGTCGCCCGGGTCCGCGAGGAGTACTCCCTGGACGAGCCGCTCCTCGTCCAGTACCTCCTCCAGCTCGCGCGCACGGTCACCTTCCAGCTCGGGGACTCCTACGCCCGACGGCGGCCGGTCTCCGAGCTCGTCGGCGACCAGCTCACCGGCACGCTCGTCCTCGCGGCGCTGGGACTGCTGCTGGCCTGGGTCATCGCGCTGGCGGTGGCGACGGCGGCGGTCCTCGCCCGTGGGCGGGTCGCCCGCCGGGCGGTGGGGCTGCTGCGCGGGGCGGAGGTCGTCGCCTCGGTCATGCCGCACTTCTGGCTGGGCGCCGTGCTCATCGCCGTCTTCGCCGGCGGGCTGGGCTGGCTGCCCGCCACGAGCAGCGACAGCTCGCTACGCTCCCTCCTCCTGCCCGCCGTCACCCTCGCGGTGCCCGTGGCCGGCTTCCTTGGCCAGGTGATGCGCGACGGCCTGGAGGAGGCGCACACCGCCCCCTTCGCGACGACCTCCCGCGCCCGCGGCGCCTCCGAGGGCCGCGTGCTGTGGCGCCACTCGCTGCGGCACGCGGCGCTGCCGGCGATCGCGCTGTCCGGCTGGGCCTTCGGCTCGCTGCTGTCCGGCGCCGTCGTCGTCGAGACGCTCTTCGGCCGGCCCGGGCTGGGCCGCCTCCTCATCGACGCGACCCACTCGCGGGACGTTCCCGTCGTCATCGGCGTCGTCCTCGTCATCGCCCTCGGCTACGTCGTCGTCATGTCGGTGGCCGACGTCCTCGAGCGGGTCGTCGACCCGCGGCTGCGCGGCCGCGTCGAGGCCGTGCGCAGCGCCCCGCAGGGTCAGGTGGTCTCGTGACCGCCACGGTGGGGCGCACGGCGCCCGCGTGGACGGCGCGGGCGTGGCAGGTGCTCGGCCCGGGCGGGGTGGTGAGTGCCGCCGTCGTCGTCCTCGTGTTGCTCGCCGCGCTGTGGCCGCAGCTGCTCGCGCCCGGCGACCCGACTGCCGTCGCCCCCGCCGACGCCTACCAGCCGCCGGGCGCCGGCGCGCCGCTCGGGACAGATGCGTCCGGACGCGACGTGTACACGCGCGTCGTCCACGGCGCCGGCCAGTCCCTCGGGGTGGGGGCGCTGGCGACGGCGATCGGGCTCTCCCTCGGGGTGGTGCTCGGCTTCGGCGCCGCGCTCGGACCGCGGTGGCTCGACGGCCTGCTCAGCCGGGTCATCGAGGTGCTCTTCTCCCTGCCGAGCCTCGTGCTCGCGCTGCTGCTCGTCGCGGTGCTGGGCGCGGGTGTGGGGCCCTCGGTCATCTCGGTGGGGCTGGCGACGGCGCCCGGCTACGCGCGGATCCTGCGCGCCCGGGCGCAGGCGGTGGCGCAGAGCGCCTACGTCGGCGCGGCCCGGCTCGAGGGCGTCTCGGCGCCCGCGGCCTTCGTCCGCCACGTCCTGCCCAACACGGTGTGGCCGCTCGTGGCGGTGGCGACCCTAGGCATCGGCCAGGCGATCGTCTGGGTCTCCGCGCTGAGCTACCTCGGCCTCGGCGCCCTGCCGCCCTCCCCGGAGTGGGGCGCGATGCTCAACGCCGGGCGCCTCCACATCACGAGCTCGTGGTGGCTCACCGTGGCGCCCGGGCTGGCGATCACGGTGACCGCGGCGGCACTGACGATGCTCGGGCGGAAATTGAGCGCGGTGGCCCCCTCATGAGCACCGTCCTCGAGGTCGCCGGCCTCACCGTCGCCTTCCCCGGGGTGGGCGAGGTGCTGCGCGGGGTGGACCTGCGGCTGGAGGCCGGACGCTGCCTCGCCGTGGTCGGGGAGTCCGGTGCCGGGAAGTCGGTGCTCGCCCGCAGCCTCGTCGGCCTGGCCGGGGAGGGCGGCGCGCCCGCGCGGGTGAGCGCCGAGCGCCTCACCGTGGCCGGGCGGGACGTGCGCGGCGCCGACGAGCGGCAGTGGCGGGCACTGCGCGGGCAGGACGTCGGCCTCGTGCTCCAGGACGCCCTGCAGTCCCTCGACCCGCTGCGGACCGTGGGCGCCGAGGTGGGCGAGTCGCTTGCGGTGCGCGGGGTGGGGCGCGCCGAGCGGCACGAGCGGGTGCTCGCGGCGCTGGCCGCCGCCGGGCTGGACGAGCCGGCGGTCCGCGCGGCGCAGCGCTCGGGGGAGCTGTCGGGCGGGATGCGCCAGCGCGCCCTCATCGCCTCGGCCATCGTCTCCGAGCCGGCGCTCCTGGTCGCCGACGAGCCCACCACGGCCCTGGACGCGACCGTCGCGCAGGGCGTCCTCGAGATGCTCGGGCGCCTGCGCGACGCCGGGACCGCGATCCTCCTCGTGAGCCACGACCTCGGTGCCGTCGCGCGGCTGGCCGACGACGTCGTCGTGCTCGACGGCGGACGCGTGGTCGAGTCCGGACCGGCCGGCGTCGTCCTCACCACCCCCGCCCACGAGGTCACCCGTGCCCTGCTCGACGCCGTCCCGCGCGGTGCCAGGCCACCTTTGGCCGAGGCGGGGCGGGAGGGGCTGCGGGCGACCGGCCTGCACCGCCGCTACCGGCTGCCCGGCGGCGGGTCGGTCGCCGCCCTCGACGACGTCTCGCTCGTCGTGCGCCGCGGCGAGGCCGTGGGCGTGGTCGGGGAGTCGGGGAGCGGGAAGTCGACGCTCGCGCGGATGCTCGTCGCCGCCGAGCAGCCCGACGCCGGGCGGGTGGAGCTGGCCGGGGAGCCGTGGAGCGAGCTGCCCGAGCGCCGGCGACGTCCGCGGCGCCACCTCGTGCGGCTCGTCCCCCAGGACCCGCTCGGCTCCTTCGACCCGCGCTGGAGCGCGGGCCGGGTGCTGCGCGCGGCGATCCGGGCGTCGGGCAGCGACCGGACGCCCGCCGAGCTGCTCGAGCTCGTGCGGCTGCCCGCCGGCACGCTGGGACGGCGGCCGCGGGCCCTGTCCGGCGGCCAGCGCCAGCGCCTGGCGATCGCCCGTGCCCTGGCGGCCGACCCGGAGGTGCTCGTCCTCGACGAGCCCGTCTCCGCCCTCGACGTCACCGTCCAGGCGGCGATCCTCGAGCTCCTCGTGGAGCTCCAGGAGCGCACCGGGACCGCGCTCGTGCTCGTGTCCCACGACCTCGCGGTGGTGCGGCAGGTGTGTCACGCCGTCGTCGTCATGCAGGACGGAAGGGTGGTCGAGGAGGGCAAGGTGGACCAGGTGTGGCAAGACCCGAAGGCCCCCGTGACCAAAGCCCTCCTCAACGCCGCCACCCCACCCGCCCCCTAACCGCATATGCGCGAAAACTGCGGCCCGCCGAGCTCAGAGGCCGCAGTTTTCGCGCATATGCGGAGTGGGGGGGGTGGGGGTCAGCCGGTGTTCTGGAGGCCGGCGGCGATGCCGTTGACCGACAGGAGCAGGAGGCGCTTGATCTCGGCGAGCTCCTCCTCGGTGCGGGCCTCGCCGTTCTCCGTGCGCAGCGCGCGCAGGGCACGCAGCTGGATGAGCGACAGCGCGTCGACGTAGGGGTTGCGCAGCTGCACCGCGCGGCCCAGCACGCGGCGGCCCTCGAGCGGGTACTCGTGGCCGGTGATGCGCAGGACCCACTCGGTGGTGAGGTCGAGCTCCTCGAGCACGAGGCCGGCGAGGTCCTCGCGGTCCCCGAGGGCCAGGTACTGGCGGGCGATGCGCCGGTCGGTCTTGGCCAGCGACATCTCGACGTTGTCGATGAGCGTGTTGAACAGCGGCCACTCGCGGTAGGCCGTGCGCAGCTGCTCGATGTCACCCACCGCGGCGAGCGCGGAGCCGAGGCCGAACCAGCCGGTGAGGTTGATGCGCGCCTGGGTCCAGGCGAAGACCCACGGGATGGCGCGCAGGTCCTCGAGGGACTCCACCGACAGGCCGCGGCGGGCCGGGCGGGAGCCGAGCGGCAGCAGGCCGACCTCCTCCTGCGGGGTGACCTGCGCGAACCACGGGGCGAAGCCCTCGGCGTGGATGAGGTCGAAGAAGCGCTCGCGCGAGCGCTCGTCCAGGGTGCTGGCGAGGCCGGCGAAGCGCTCGGCGGCCTCGGCGTTGCGCTTCTCGGTCGACGGGGCGGAGGCGAGGAGCGTGGCGGCGGCGACCTGGTCGATGTGCCGGGCGGCGATCGCGCGGTCCCCGTAGCGGGCGGTGATGACCTCACCCTGCTCGGTGAGCTTGAAGCGGCCGTCCACCGAGTGCGGCGGCTGGGCGAGGATCGCGCGGTTGGCGGGGCCGCCACCGCGGCCCAGGGCGCCGCCCTTGCCGTGGAAGAGGGTGAGGCGGATGTCGTGGCGCTGCGCCCAGGCCGCGATCTCCTCCTGCGCGGTGTAGATCGCCAGGGTCGCGGAGACCGGGCCGACGTCCTTGGCGGAGTCGGAGTAGCCGAGCATGACCTCCATGCGCCGGCCCGTCCTCTCCAGGCGGGCCTGCACCTGCGGGACCTCGAGCATCTCCTCGAGGATCCGCGGGGCGTTCTGGAGGTCGTCGAAGGTCTCGAACAGCGGGACGACGTCGAGGAGCGGCGCCGCCTCCGCGGAGCCGAGCGCGTGCTCGGCCAGGCGGTAGACCGCGATGAGGTCCTCGCTGCTGCGGGTGAAGGACACCGTGTAGCGGCGGCAGGCGTCCACGCCGTGGCGGCGCTGGATCGCGGCGATGGAGCGGAAGGTCTCGAGGACCTCCTCGGGGTCGACGCTCGGCTCGGGCATCGACTCCGGGTCCGCGATCCACGCGAGGGTCTGGGCGTGCACCTTGGAGTGCTGGCGGACCTCGAGCTCGGTGAGGTGGAAGCCGAAGGACTCGACCTGCCAGATGAGGTTCTGCAGGTCGCCGTGGGCCTTGCGCAGGGCGCCGGCCTGGCGCAGGGAGTCCTGGACCACGCGCAGGTCCGCGAGGAGCTCCTCGGCGCCGGAGTAGGCGAGGTCGGCGTCACGCTCGCGCGTGGCGGCCAGCCGGGCCGCGGCGACGAGCATGACGCGGCGGTGCGGCTCGCGCGGGGAGCGGGCGGCCACCTGCGCGGTGACCTCCTCCGAGAGCTGGCGCTGGGTGCTCCACAGGGCCGTGAGCTCGGCGGAGGGCGGAGTGGTCTTCTCGTCGAGGGTCATCGCCAGGCCCACGCGGGCGGTCTCCCGCTCGAGCGCGGTGAGGACGTGCTCGGCGGCGATGGCCGCGGCCTGCCGGGTGACCTTGGCGGTGACGTTGGGGTTGCCGTCGCGGTCCGCGCCGATCCAGCTGCCCAGGCGCACGAAGGGCGTCGCGCGCGGGGCGGCGAGGCCGCGCTCCTCGCCGAGCAGCCAGTCGTCGGTCTGGCGGTACACCTGCGGCAGCACCTCGAAGAGGGTCGCCTCGAAGACGGACATCGCCGTGAAGACCTCGTCGACCGGCGAGGGCTTCGTCTCGCGCAGGTGGGCGGTGCGCCACATCGTGTCGATCTCGGCGAGGAGCCGGCGCTCGATGCGCAGCCGGCCGTTGGCGCCGAGCCGGGGGTCGTCGGCCTCGGCGACGAGCTCGGAGATCCGGCGGATCGAGCCGGAGACGGCGCGACGGCGGGCCTCGGTGGGGTGGGCGGTGAGGACGGGGTGGAACTCGATCTCACGCAGGCGGCGCGCGGCCTCCTCCTCGGAGGTCTCCGCGGCGAGCTGGACGTAGGCACCGGCGAGGGCGTCGGCCCGCGGGGTGGCGTCCTCCCGGGCGCGCAGCGCGCGGACCCGGTGGTACTCCTCGGCGAGGTTGACGAGGTGGAAGTAGCAGGTGAAGGCGCGGGCGACCTGGTCGGCGCGCTCGACGGTGAAGGAGTCGATGAGGGCCTGCGCCTCGGCGAGGCGGCCGTCGCCGTCGGTGTCCTCGACGGCGCCGATCGCCAGCTCGCGCAGGCGCTCGACGTCGGCGAAGAGCTCCTCGCCGCCGTCCTCGCGCAGGACCCGCCCGAGGAGCGCACCGAGGGTGCGCACGTCGGCGCGCAGGTCGTCGGGCATGTCGAGGCGGGCGTTGCTCCGTGCTTCGTCCGGTGAGGAGGTCTGCATCATGGGGCTCAGGTTAACGACACCCGGCGGCGGGCCGTGACTCGCGTCCACGACGTGCACAGGTGCAGGAGTCCGGGTCCCGTGGTAGCCGCTCAGCCGTCACCGGCCAGCTGACGAAGGAGCTCCGCCTCCTCGGCCGCGGTCAGCCCGGACCGTCGTTCCCGACCCGGCCCGCGCGCCGACTCGCCGCGGAGCACGCGGTCGACCGTGTCACCGAGCGGACGCACCCGGCCGCCGGCCGCGAGGTAGGCCGCGTTGCTGCGCCGCGAGTGCCCGGCGTGGTCCTCGGGCAGCCAGAGCGGCAGCGAGCGCGGACCGGCCCAGTACCGCACGTCATGGGCGAGCAGCCAGGCGTCGTCCGCCGGCACGAGCTCGCCCGTGAAGCCGGCCGCCTCGCCCACGACCGCGAGGACGTCGGCGAGCGCGTGACTGTCCCCGACGGCGTCGACCGTCCCGGTCGTCCCCGCCCGTCCGGCCTGGACGACCCACGCCGCGAGGTCCGCGACGTCGACCACCTGGGCGAACTGCCCGGCGGGGGCCGGGACCAGGACACGGCCACCGCGCAGGAGGCGGGCCGGCCAGTACCCGAAGCGGTCGCTCGGGTCGCCCGGCCCGGCGATGAGCCCGGGCCGCACGACGTGCAGCCGGCCGTCGAGGCGCTCGGTGCTGGCGCGCTCGGCCGCGACCTTGGCGTGCGCGTAGTCGGTGAGGTCGGTGGGCTCGACGAGCTCGGCGGACTCGTCGGCACCCGGCTCGTCGTGGCGGGCGTAGACGGAGATGCTCGACACGAGGGTCCAGTGGGCCGCCCGGTCGGCGAGCGCCTCGAGGGCCGGGCCCACGAGCGCGGGCTGGTAGGCGAGCTCGACGACGGCGTCCCACTCGCCGTCGAGGTCGTCGTACGCCCCGGGCCGGGTGCGGTCCGCACGGACGAGGCGTGCGCCGTCGGGCACGTCACCGGACGTCCCCCGCGCGAGGCACACGACCTCGGCGCCGTCCGCCGTGGCGGCCCTGGCCACCTCGCGGCCGAGCCAGGCCGTGCCGCCGAGGACGAGGACGCGTCTCATCCCCGTAGCCAACAGCGCCGGCCGGCGCCACGGAAGGGGAACGGACGTGTTCCGCTCTCGGCGCACGCGCCGACCTACCCGGTTGTCCTCCCAGCTCCCCGCTCCGCACAGCCTGGGACGAGGAGAACCGGGGAGGTCAGCGGGAGCACCGGAGTGGGCGGACCGAGTCGGCCGTCAGTCGGGTGGGGCTACAGGGTCCAGACCGCGCCGGGGGCGGCGAGCTCGATGGGGCCGCCGTAGGTCTCGGCGGCCTCGGCGCGGACGACCTCGGCGTCGGTCCACGGCTGCAGGTGGGTGAGGACGAGCTGCCGGGCAGCCGCGAGCGTCGCCGTCTCACCGGCCCGCCGGCCGGTGAGGTGGATGCCACGGACGGAGTCGCGGCCCTCCTGGAAGGCGGCTTCGCAGAGGAAGAGGTCGGCGTCGCGGGCGACCTCGACGAGCCCGTCGCAGGTGTCGCTGTCCCCGGAGTAGGCGAGCGCCACCTCCCGGCTCCCGTCCTCGGACGGGCCGGTCACCCGCACGCCGAACGCCGGCACGGGGTGGTCGACGGGGACGGACTCGATCCGCAGCGGCCCCACGCTCACCGCCTGGCCGGGGGTGTGCGCGGCGAAGGTGAAGGAGGCGTCCAGGGCGCTGAGGTCGTCCTCCATCGTCAGCGCACCGATCCGCTGGGGCGTGTCGGCCGGGCCGAGCACCCGCACGGGCCCGAGGGCGCCGGCGGGGTGGTAGCGGCGGTAGACCTCCAGGCCGGTCATGTCGACGACGTGGTCGGCGTGGAGGTGGCTGAGGACGACGGCGTCCAGCCGGGCCGGGTCCAGGTGCCGCAGCAGCGCCCCGAAGGCGCCGGAACCGAGGTCGAGCAGGATGCTCCACGTGCGCGTGGTGCCGTCCTCGTCCGGCCCCTCGGCCTGGACGAGGTAGCAGGAGGAGGCGGAGTCGGGGCCGGACATCGACCCGGAGCAGCCCACGACCGTCAGCCTCATGCGGTGACCTCCAGCTCGGTGTCGCTGTCGACGCGGTCGACCTCGGGCCCGAGGAACCGGCGGGCCAGCCGGGAGAAGCTCGCGCCCTCGCCCGTCGCGAGGAAGCGGTGCTCCGGCGGCGGGGCGGCGGGGTCCCGCTCGAGGTCGTGCGCGACGAGGGTGCGGTAGGTGTCCTTGGCCGTCTCCTCGGCGCTCGAGACGAGCGTGACCTCCTCGCCCATGACGTAGGAGATGACGCCGGTGAGCAGCGGGTAGTGGGTGCAGCCGAGGACCAGTGTGTCCACGCCCGCCGCCCGCACCGGCTCGAGGTACTCGCGGGCCGCCTCGAGGACCTCCGGTCCGGAGGTGATGCCCCGCTCGACGAACTCGACGAAGCGCGGGGCGGCGTTCATCGTGAGCTCCAGGTGCGGCGCGGCGGCGAAGGCGTCCCGGTAGGCCCCGGACTCGATGGTCGCGCGGGTCCCGATGACGCCGACCTTCCCGCTGCGGGTGGCGGCGACGGCGCGGCGCACGGCCGGCTGGATGACCTCGACGACGGGCACGCCGCCGCCCACCGAGTAGCGCTCGCGCGCGTCGCGCAGGACGGCGGAGGACGCGGAGTTGCAGGCGATGACCAGGGCCTTGACCCCCGAGGCGACGAGCCGGTCCATGACGTCCAGCGCGAGGGCGCGGACGTCGGCGATGGGCTTGGGGCCGTAGGGCGTGTGCGCCGTGTCCCCGATGTAGAGCATCGACTCGTGGGGCAGCTGGTCGAGGATCGCACGCGCGACCGTGAGGCCTCCGACACCTGAGTCGAAGACACCGATCGGTGCGTCGTTCACGCTGCCCGAGCGTAGTGTCACGACGGCCCGCCCGACATGGCCTCCAGGAGTGACTCCTGCCACCACGTGAGCGCCGCGTAGAGACTGGTGAGCGCGGCGTCGAGCTCGTCCGCGGGCGTCTGCGGCTCCCCGGCGCCCGCGCGCTCGTAGACCCGCTCGGCGTCCTCGTCGGTCTCGATGCCCAGCCGGGACGCGAGGACGAGACGCAGGTCGGTGAGCGCGGAGAGCCACGCCCGCTCCTGCCCCGCCCGCACGACGACCAGGCCGGTGCTCGCCACGAGGGCATCGTGCACCACCCGCAGCTGCTCGGTCTTGGTCGCGCGCAGCGAGCCCTCGGTGAGGCGGCGCATCTCGGCGGCGAGCTCGTCGTCGTCGGTGCTCGCCGGGGGCAGCAGGCGGGCCAGGGCCGGGTCGCGCGGGGTCTGCCCCGCGGCGGGGTCCCAGTCGAGAGAGGCGAGGATCTCCTCGTCCGTCGACGGCGCTGGGGAGCCGTCGACGTCGGGAGCGGCGTCGTCGTCGGGGTCGAGGGGCAGGCCGAGGAGCTCGCAGGTGTCGGCGGTGACGCGCGCGATGATCCGCAGCTCGGCCCGCTCGAGCACGCAGGCGTAGCCGCCGGGGACGGCGGTGAAGGCGCGCACCTCAGCCCTCTCCCTCGGGGGCGAGGGTGGCCCACAGGCCGTAGGAGTGCATCGCCGTCACGTGGACCTCCATCGTCTCGCGGGCGCCCTCGGCGACGACGGCGTGGCCGTCGTGGTGGACCTGGAGCATGAGCTGGTGGGCACGCTCCTGGGAGTAGCCGAAGTAGGTGCGGAACACGTAGGTCACGTAGCTCATGAGGTTGACCGGGTCGTTCCACACGATGGTGCGCCAGGGGCGCGCGGGGCGGCGCTCCTCCTGCTGCGTCTCCACCGGCACGGTAGCCGGGTGTGGTGTCGTGACCGTCATGCACCCAGCCTAGGCACGAGCGGGGACAGTCGCGCCCATGACCTCGGACACGGCGAGGCCCGGCAGGAACCTTCCTGCCGGGCCTCGGTACACCTGTGACGAGCGGTTGGAGGACCGCTGGCCGGGCGCTACACCCTGTTCTTGCCGCGTCCCACCAGCGAGAGGATCAGCGAGATCACGAGGATGGCGACACCGATCCAGATGAGGATCTGTGCAGCCTCGACGGCCACGCCGATGATGAGCATGATGACGCCCACAATGATGAGGATCAGCCACAAGGACATACGAGCTCCCTTCGTTCCGGTACCTGTCCGGCACCGCAGTGGCCCCAATCGTTGCGGAGATTGTTCACCTCGGCATCTTGAACGGGAAAGCTGCGCTCAGCCGAGGACGTGACGGGTGGGGATCGCCGGCTCCCCCTCGCTCAGCCGCCAGCCCTCGTAGGGCAGCGCGGCGCGCGAGGCGACGTGGCGCTCCGCCGCGGCGCGCACGGCGTCCGGGCCGCGGTGCTCGTCGGCGATGATGCCCCCGGTGACGAGGGGCAGCTGGAGGGGCCGGGCGCCGTGCTCGGCCAGCACGCGGGCACCGGAGGCCTCGTCGTCGCAGCCCACGACGAGCTCCTCCTGCGCCACCCCGTTCTCGAAGACGCGCCCGGCGACCTTGAAGCCGCCGACGGTCGCCTTGGCCGCGGACGCCTTGGCGACGTCGAACATCTGCCCGTCCGCGCCCTCCCGCTCGACGAGCTTGTAGACGAGCTCCGCCGTCGGCAGCCCGGAGCCGGTGACGAGCTTCGTGCCGACCCCGTAGGAGTCGACGGGGGCGGCGCCGAGGGCCGCGATGGCGTACTCGTCGAGGTCGGAGGTCACGGTGATCCTCGTCGTCGTCGCGCCGAGCGCGTCGAGCTGGCGGCGCACGGTGAAGGCCTGGGCCACGAGGTCGCCGGAGTCCAGACGCACCGCACCGAGCTCGCCGCCGTGACGGCGGGCGGCCGCGACGGCCAGCTCGACCCCGCGCTCGACGTCGTAGGTGTCGACGAGGAGCGTGGTGCCCGGCCCCATCGCCCGCACCTGGGCGTCGAAGGCGGCCTCCTCGTCGTCGTGGACGAGGGTGAAGGAGTGGGCGGCGGTCCCCATCGTCGGGATCCCGTAGGAGCGTCCCGCCTCGAGGACGCTCGTCGCGACGAAACCGCCGACGACGGCGGCTCGCGCGGCGGCCACGGCGGCTTCCTCGTGGGTGCGCCGGGCCCCCATCTCCAGGCACGGGCGCCCGTGGGCGGCGGTCGTCATGCGGGAGGCGGCCGCGGCGACGGCGGAGTCGTGGTTGAGGACGGAGAGCACCACCGTCTCGAGGAGAAGGGCCTCGGCGAAGGTGCCGCGGATGGTGAGGACCGGTGAGCCGGGGAAGAAGCACTCCCCCTCCCCGTAGCCGAGGACGTCCCCGCCGAAGCGGTAGCCGGCGAGGTAGTCGAGGGTCTCGCCGCTCACCACGCCCTGCTCGCGCAGCCAGTCGATCTCGGCGCCGGAAAAGGTGAAGTCGGCGATGGCGTCCAGCACCCGGCCGGTGCCGGCGACGACGCCGTAGCGCCGCCCGCCGGACAGTCGCCGGGAGAAGACCTCGAAGACGCTGCGCCGGTGCGCGGCACCGGACTGGAGGGAGGCCTCGAGCATCGTCAGCTCGTAGCGGTCGGTGAGGAAGGCGGTCGTCGCGCGGGGCATGGCGTCCAACCTAGCGACGTGGGCCTGCCCGTGCAGGGCCCCGTCCACTTCCGGCTGCTGTGGGACCTCGGCTGACTACTTGCGGCCGACGAACCAGTTGCGGAGCAGAGCGATGCGCGCCTCGAGCTCCTCGATGCTCGCGAGGGGCACCTCGGGGCCGCCGCACGCCTTGCGCAGCTCGCTGTGGACGATCGCGTGGGGCATGTTGCTGCGCCGCGACCACGCGGACACGAGGCCGGACAGCTCCTTGCGCATGGCGGCGCGCCGCTTGTGGTCCGAGACCCCGGAGTTCTCCTCCCGCTGGGCGCGGGCTGCGGCCTGCCGCTTCTGGGACTTGACCTGGTCGGCCTGGCGCGCCTTGAGGAGCGAGCGCACCTGCTCGGGCTCGAGGAGCCCGGGCAGCCCGAGGTACTCCTCCTCCTCGATGGATCCGACCTCCGCCCCCGTGCCGAACTCACCGCCGTCGAAGAGCACCCGGTCGAAGGAGGCCTGGGCGTCCAGGGCCTCGAAGCCGGGCAGCATGAGGTCGTCGCTGGCCTTGTCCTCGCGGTTGGCGGCCGCGACGAGGGCGTCCTCCGGGGTGAAGAAGTCGCCCTTCTCCTCGGAGGTGAGGACCCGGTCCAGGGCGTGGTCCCGCTCGACCTCCAGCTGGGCGGCGAGCTCGAGGAGCACCGGCACGCTCGGGAGAAAAACCGAGGCGGTCTCCCCGCGCCGGCGCGCACGCACGAAGCGGCCGATCGCCTGGGCGAAGAAGAGCGGGGTGGCCGCCGAGGTCGCGTAGACGCCGACGGCGAGGCGGGGCACGTCCACGCCCTCGGACACCATCCGCACGGCGATCATCCACCGCTGCTCACCGGCGGCGAACTCGTCGATGCGGGCGGAGGCGCCGTCGTCGTCGGACAGGACGACTGTCGGCTTCTCACCGGTGATCTCGGTGAGGACGCGCGCGTAGGCGCGGGCCTTGGTCTGGTCGGTGGCGATGACGAGGCCGCCGGCGTCGGGGACGCCGCGGCGCACCTCGGTGAGGCGGCGGTCTGCGGCCGCGAGGACGGCGGGGACCCAGTCGCCCTTCGGGTCCAGCGCGGTGCGCCAGGCCTGCGCGACGAGGTCCTTGGTCAGCGGCTCACCGAGGGCGGCGCTGACCTCGTCACCGGCGCGGGTGCGCCAGCGCATCTGCCCGGAGTAGGACAGGAAGATGACCGGCCGCACGACGCCGTCACGCAGCGCGTCGGCGTAGCCGTAGGAGTAGTCCGCCCGCGAGCGGCGCACGCCGTCGGCGTCCCGCTCGTAGGTGACGAAGGGGATGGCGGCGGTGTCGGAGCGGAACGGGGTCCCGGTGAGGGCCAGGCGCCGGCGGGCGGGCTCGAAGGCGAGCCGGATGCCGTCGCCCCAGCTCAGCGCGTCCCCGCCGTGGTGCACCTCGTCGAGGATGACGAGGGTGCGCTCGTTCGTCGTGCGCCGGCGGTGCAGGTCGGGGTTCGCGGCGACCTGCGCGTAGGTGAGCGCGACGCCGTCGAAGCTCGCGCCGTGACGCTCCTGGGCGTTGCGGAAGGCCGGGTCGATCTGGATGCCCACGCGCGCCGCGGCCTCGGCCCACTGGCCCTTGAGGTGCTCGGTGGGGGCGACGACCGTGATCGCCGTGACCTCCCCGCGCGAGAGCAGCTCGGTGGCCACCCGGAGCGCGAAGGTCGTCTTGCCGGCGCCGGGGGTGGCGACGGCGAGGAAGTCACGCGGGTCGTCGGCGAGGTACCGCTCCAGCGCCTCGGCCTGCCACGCGCGCAGGCGCGACGCCGTCCCCCAGGCCGCCCGCGCCGGGTAGGCGGGGGGCAGGTGCTCGGCGGCAGCGGTCGAGACGGCCGCAGGGGTGCCCTGCGTCGTCGTCGTGACCGGCCTGCGCGAAGGTGCGGCGCTCACTCTCCGCTTCCGCCGCGGCCGCCACGGCCGAAGCCGCCGAACCGTCCGCCACCGGAGCCGGACCCGCCGCCCTGGATGCCCTCGTAGATCTCCTTGCACGTGGGGCACACGGGGTACTTCTTGGGGTCCCGGCCCGGGGTCCACACCTTGCCGCACAGCGCCACGACCGGCTGGCCCGACAGCGCGGAGGACATGATCTTGTCCTTCTTCACGTAGTGGGCGTAGCGGTCGTTGTCACCGGCCTCGTGCTCGCGGAGCTCCTCGCGCTCGAGGACGCTCGTTCCCGACGACGTCGACGGCTCGCTCGGGCTGCTGGGGGGCTCGGTGGAACTCATGCCGACCAGTCTAGGTCGTCCTCCGGCCCGGGTCCCGGTGGCCCGGTGTGCCGTGGCGGTCACACCTGGTGGCTCAGATCCCCTGCCACTGCGGCTTGGCGGCGTAGGCCTCGCGGTAGTCGTCCGCGCGCTCCAGCAGGCTGGCAGCGGCCTCGTCGAGCAGGACGGTGGCGTGGGGGTGGTGCTGCATGATCGTCGCCGGCCACGACGCGCTGACGGCGCCCTCGACGAGCTGCTGGACGGCCGGCGCCTTGCCCTCGCCCGTGGCGATGAGCACGAGGTGGCGGGCCTCCATGATCGTGCCCAGGCCCTGGGTGAAGCACAGGCGGGGCACGGCCTCGACGTCGCCGTCGAAGAAGCGCGCGTTGTCGCTGCGGGTCTGGGGGGCGAGCGGCTGCACCCGGGTGCGGGAGGCCAGGGAGGAGCCGGGCTCGTTGAAGGCGATGTGCCCGTTGGTGCCGATCCCGAGGATCTGCAGGTCCACCCCACCGGCCTCGGCGATCGCCCGCTCGTAGGCCTCGGCGGCCGCCTGGAGGTCCTCGGCCAGGCCGTCGGGGCCCGTGACGGCGTCGGGGGCGAAGTCGACGCGGCCGACGAGCTCGCGCTCGATGACGTTGCGGTAGCGCTGCGGGTGGTCGGCGGGCAGGCCGATGTACTCGTCGAGGGTGAAGCCGCGGGCCCGGGCGAAGCTGATCCGCCCGGCCTCCTGCCGGCGGACGAGCTCGTCGTACGTGGGCAGCGGGGTGGATCCCGTGGCCAGGCCGAGGACGGCGTCGGGCTTGCGGCTGAGCAGCTGCTCGATGGCGTCCGCGGCCAGCCGGGCGCTCTCCTCCGCACCGGACGTGATGACGACCTCCACCGGACACCTCTTCCTCTGCGTGCGACGTGGTGCGGGCGCACCACGCTCCAGCCTAGGTGACCCCACTGCTCACGGCAGGGACTCCCGGCCCGTGGACGGGAGCGCACGTCTGGCTCTCGGGGCCGAGCTCCCCGGTTCTCCTCGTCGAGGGCGGGGCGGAGGTGGGAGGCCGGAGGACAGGTGGGGAGGTCGGCGCGCCCGGGCCGCCGGGACACAGCAAGGCGGGCAGGACGATCACTCGTCCTGCCCGCCTTGCGGTGATGTCGCTAGGACGTCACTTGTTGGAGACGGCCTTCTTGAGGGCGCTCCCGGCGGAGATCTTGACGCCGTAGCCGGCGGGGATCTGGATCTCGGCGCCGGTCTGCGGGTTGCGGCCGGTGCGCGCGGCGCGCTCGACACGCTCGACGGCGAGGAGGCCGGTGATCTTGACGGCCTCGCCCTTGCTGACGGACTCGACGAGCACGTCCTGCAGCGCCGACAGAGCGGCGTCGGCCTGGGACTTGGTGAGCGAGGAGCGCTCGGCCACGGCGGCGACGAGCTCGGTGCGGTTGACGGACATGAAATCCCTCTCTCAGTCGGCGTGCACACCCTGATGGGTGCGACGGGGCAGACATTACGGCGTCGGAGCGCCCGTTGTCGCCCTCACGCGCCGAGATTTCGGCGTGTCTCTGCGGATCTGTCCGCTTCGTGGGGCGCGTGGGGAGGAAGTGACCCGCCCGCGGGGCCCTCAGACGAAGCCCGGGGGACGCTCCAGCGCGCTCGTCGCGCTCCACCCGGCGTCCGTCCCGGAATCGCGCGGCTGCCAGCGTGTCTCGCCGCCGTCACGGCCGGTCTGCTCCCCCTGCTGGTCGCCCAGCTCCTCGTCCGGGGCCCGGAGCAGGTGCATCGCGGCGTCCATCCGCACGAGGGCGTCCATCATCAGCTCCATCCCCTCGACCATCCCCGCGGAGGCCTCCAGCGTGCCCTCGCGGACGGCGGCCTCGGTGACGAAGGGCACGACGACCATCTCGCGCACGGGGTACATCTGCAGGGCGCCGAGCACGGTGCGCAGCGCCTCCGCACCGCGCAGCCCGCCGGACATCCCCGAGCCGTAGCTGACGATCCCGACCGGCTTGAAGGCCCACTCCTGGACGAGGTAGTCCAGGGCGTTCTTGAGCAGCGCGGAGTAGCCGCGGTTGTACTCGGGGCTGACGACGACGAAGGCGTCGGCGGCGTCGATGCGCCGCGCCCACTGCCGCGTGTGCTCGTGGCGGTGGCGGCCGTAGCGGGGCAGGTCCGGCTCGTCGAAGAGCGGCAGGCCGACGTCGCGCAGGTCGATGCGGTCGATGGCGAAGGCGCGGTTGGTACCGAGCCGGTCGAGGACCCAGTCGGTGATGTGGTTGCCGAGCCGGTGGGGGCTCGTCGCGGCGTTGAGGACGGCGAGGCGGATCATCGGTGCTCCTAGACCGGGGACCGGGCCACGTTATCCCGGCCAGGGCGCGCGGCGCGGGGACCTCCGACCCTTGCCGGGCGAGCCGGGCGACGCCGTCGTGCACGGTGGTCGCGCCGCTGCCACGCTGAGGCCATGAACACCGTGCGCGGTACCGCAGCAGAGCTCGACGACCACCCCGTGCTCACCACCGGGGCCCGGCTCGGGTACGCGGCCAGCGGGGTGCTCCACCTCGTCCTCGGCTGGACCGCGGTGAGCCTCGCCCTGGGCGTGGGCTCCTCCGGGGAGTCGGCCGACCAGTCCGGTGCCCTGCAACAGCTCGGCGAGAGCACCGCGGGCGGCTTCCTCCTGTGGGTGATCGTCGTGGGTTTCGCGCTCCTCACCCTGTGGCAGGTCGCCACCGCCGTGGCCACGGGTGAGGCGAAGGACCGGCTCAAGTCCGCCGGCAAGGCGGTGACGTACCTCGTCCTCACGGCCCTGGCGGCGCGTGCCGCCACGGGGCAGGGCTCGGGCGGCGGCGGGAACGAGCAGACCACGAGCATCACGGCACGCGTCATGGAGCACCCGCTCGGGCAGGTCGCCGTCGGCCTCGTGGGCCTGGGCGTCGTCGTCGTCGGCGGCTACCACGTGGTCAAGGGCTGGCGGCGGAAGTTCCTCGAGGACCTGCGGGAGAACCCGGGGCGGGCGGTCACCGTCGCCGGCAGGGTCGGGTACGTCGCCAAGGGCATCGCGCTGGGCATCGTCGGGGCGCTCTTCGTCGTCGCGGCCGTGCAGAACGACCCCGAGGAGGCGAAGGGGCTCGACGGCGCCCTGCGCGCCCTGCTCGAGCTGCCGCTGGGCAAGGCACTCCTCACCGTCGTCGGGCTCGGCATCGCCGCCTACGGGGTGTACTCCTTCGGTCGCGCGAGGTACGCGCGGGTCTGACCTACGCCGGGGGCGCGACGAGCGCGCTCGGTACGACGTCGACGAAGAAGGGCCGCCGGAGGTGGGCCGTGCCCGTACCGGTCACCTCGGCGGCCGTGACGTACCGGCCGTCCACGAGGTCGAGCGCGATGACGGCCGGCTCCTGCGGGTCGACGAGCCAGTACGACTCGACGCCGGCGTCCTCGTACTTCGAGCGCTTGAGGACGTGGTCCTTGCGTCGGGTGGACGGCGAGAGCACCTCGACGGCGAGCGCGAGCGGCTTGCTGACGTTCTTCGTGCCGGGGTCGTCGTCGCGGACGACGAGCAGGTCGGGCTGCAGGGAGGTGCGGCGGTCCGGGCGCCAGTCGAAGGGCGCGAGCAGCACCTCGAAGCCGGGCCGGCAGGTGGCCCGCAGCAGGAGGTGCAGGTTGCCGACGGCGCGCTGGTGCGCCCGCACCGGGGCCGGGGTCACGAGGAGGAGCCCGTCGAGCAGCTCGTACTGCAGGCCGTCCTCGGGGATCCGGTCGAGGTCATCGACCGTCCACTCCTCGCCCGTGCGCGGCATGACCGTCATGGCGCCCATGGTCCTCCCTCACCGCCGCACTGTCAGCACCTGCCACCACTCGATCGTGGCAGGAGTGGCCGCGGCGCGAGCGGGCGATCCACAGGGGGCGCCTGCTACCCGGCCGTCACCGCCTCGTAGAACCAGCTGGTGATGGTCGTCGGGCGGTCGGCGGGCAGGCCCTCGAGGATCGCGGACGTACGGGGTTCCTTCGGGGTTCAGTCGCGCGTGGCGAGGGCGGTGCGGGCGGCACCGAGGACGGCGGCCACCGGGCCGAGCGTGGAGGGGCGGACGGGGATGTCGTCGAGCGGCTCGATGAGCTCGGCGCGCAGGGCGGCGTCCATGGGCGCCCACCACAGCGGCCCGGCCTGGCTCATGCCGCCACCGACGACGACGACGGCCGGGTCGAGCACGGTGACGACACCGGCCACGGAGCGGCCCACGGCGCGGGCGGACTCCCGCACGGCGCGCTCGGCGACCGCGTCCCCGGCCGCGGCGCGGGCGCACACCTCGCGAGTGTCGGCGACGGCGGCGTCACCGCCCAGGCGCAGGTAGTGGCGGTGGAGGGCCGGCCCGGAGCCGAGCGCCTCGAGGTGCCCGGGGCGTCCGCACCCACAGCGCAGCCCGGCGGCGTCGGGGCTGGGCTGGTGGCCCAGCTCCCCCGCCACGTGGTGGGCTCCGCGCAGCGGGCGGCCGCCGAGGACGACGCTCGCCCCCACCCCCGTGCCGACGGCGACCATGAGGACGCTGGCCGCGCCGGCCGCGGCGCCGAGCCACACCTCACCGCCGGCGTGCGCGTCGACGTCGTTCTCGACCGTGACGGTGCCCTCGCCGACGACGTCGCCCAGGCGGGCACCGAGCCCGCCGCGCACGTCGGTCCCCGTCCACCCGTGGATGGCGTCGGTGGCCGAGAGGACCGTGCCCGTCGTCGTGTCGACGACGCCGGCGGTGCCGACCCCGAGCCCGCTCACGGCGACGGGCCCGGAGAGCTCCGTTGTCGTGCCGTCCTGGGCGGTGAGGGGGCCGCCGTGGGCGACAACCTCACGCACGAGCCCGGCGACGGCGTCGAGCACCGCCTCGGAACCCTGCTGGGCGGGGGTCGGCACGGACCGCACGGGCCCGACCGCACCGCCGGCGCTCACCAGCGCGGCCGCGGTCTTCGTGCCTCCGAGGTCGACCCCGACGACGACGTCACTCACGCTGGTCCTCTCGTGCCGGCGCGGTCGTGCGGCGGCTGTGTCGGTCGGGCAGGAACGGTGCTGTCGGCACGAACTGTACGGTCGGTCGCGGCTCGGGCCGGACACCGGATCCGGGGCCGGACGGGCCGTCCGGTGCGCGACGACCTAGGCTGAGCGCGACAGTTCACCGGTGAAAGGTCAGGACATGGCACTCAGGGCTGGCGCGGCATGACGGCGCTCGTCTCCGTCGTCGGCACAGGGGCCTTCGCCCGCGAGCACCTGCTCGCGCTGCGTCAGGTGCCCGGGCTGCGCGTCGCGTGGGTCGCGGGGACCGACCCCGACCGCGCGGAGGAGCTGGCCGGCATCGTGGGCGCCCGCGCGACGACCGACGTCCACGCCGCGGTGACGGACCCCGCCGTCCACGCCGTCGACGTCGTCACCGCCACGCCCGACCACGCCCGGTGGACGATCGCCGCCGGCGACGCGGGCAAGCACGTCCACGTCGCGGCTCCCGCCGCACTCACGCTCGCCGAGCTCGACGCGATGGTCGCGGCGACCGCCGGCTCGAGCCTCACCGTCGGGCAGACGGCACGTTTCGAGCCCGTCGTCTCGCGGCTGGCCGACGCGGTCCGCGGCGGGCTCATCGGCTCCCCCCGGCTGCTCCACGTCAGCTGGTACACCGGCCACGCCTGGGCCGGCGGCTGGCGCAGCTGGAAGCTGGACCCCGCCATGTCGGGCGGTCACCCCGTGCACACCGGCGTGCACATCGTCGACGTCGCGACCTGGGTGCTCGGCTCCGCCCCCACCGAGGTCTTCGCCCGCGGGATGCGGACCTTCTCCCCGGACATGGAGTCGCCCGACTCCTTCCAGGTCCAGCTGCGGACGGCTGACGGCGGGCTCGCCACCCTCGAGCTGTGCCACGCCCTGCGGCGCCAAGGTGACACCCTGCGCCGGGTCGTGCTCGTCGGGACGGAGGGCACCCTGCGGCACTCGGCCGACACGGAGCCCGGGCTGCACTCGGACGCCGAACCCGCCTCGCCCCTGTCGCTCGAGGGAGCGCTGGTCGAGGAGCTCCGGCACTGGTCCGACGTCGTCGCCGGTGCCGCCGAGCCGACCGTCACTGCGTCGCAGGCCCGGGCCGCGCTCGCCGGTGCCCTCGCCGCCCAGCGCTCGCTCGTCACCGGCCGGCGGGTCCATGTCACCGAGATCGAGGGCGACCCGGCCGTGGGCGCCCGTGCTGCCGTGGAGGAGCTCCTGTGACGTTGCGGATCGGTGTCCTGTCCTCGGCGCGCCATGCCGCGGACCACCTGCGCATCCTCGGGCAGGACGAGCGCGTGGAGCTCGTCGCCGTCGCCGAGGAGCCGTCGGCGCCCGAGCTGGTCCGTGGGGACTCTCGCGCCGCGGCCGGTCACGCCGGCGTGCGGTACACCGAGGACGTCGAGGAGGTGCTCGACCCCTCCCGGGTCGACCTCGTCCTCGTGTCGGGTGCGCCCGTCCGGCACGCCCGGCTGGCGCTGGCAGCCCTGCTCGGGGGTGTCGACGTCCTCGTCGACCAGCCCGTGGCGACCACCCTCGACGACGCCGACGCCCTCCTGGCGGCGGCGGAGCGCACCGGGCGCGTCTGCGCCGTCGTCAACCGCACCCACGCCACCGCGCTGCGGCGCACGCGCGCCTGGGTGGACGCCGGGCACGTGGGCCTGCCCCGGCACATCGACATGGAGCTCCTCGCCTCCGGTGCCGCGGCGTCGACGGGCACCTCGTCCCTGGACCCGGCGCTGTCCGGCGGCGGGGAGGTGCTGAGCTTCCTCGGCTCCTGCACCGACGCGATCCGCTACCTCACCGGCCTGCCGGTCCTCGAGGTGCACGCCCTGACCGGCACCCTCTTCTCCGAGCTCCACGCCACCCACGACGTCGAGGACACCGCCGTCGTCAGCCTTCTCCTCGACCGCGGCGTGACGGCGACGGTCACCCTCGGGCGGGTGCCCTACACCCCCGGCGCGACGCCGACCGCAAGCTCCCTGCGCCTCCTCGGCTCCCACGGGCACGCGGTCGCCGACGACGACAAGCCGTGCATCGACGTCGTCGGGCCCGGGGGCCCCTCGGCCCTCGTCGCCGACGCCGGTACGGTCGCGCTCGAACGGTGCCTGCGTCACGTCGTCGACTCGCTCGTCGCGGGGCGGGTGCCGGACTACACGGTGCGGCAGGCGCGGGAGTCCATCGCCGTGGTCGACGCCGCCTACCGCTCGGCGCGGGCCGGCGACGTCGTCGTCCTCCACTGAACCTCCCGACCGCGCCCGGGCAGGGGGGTCAGGAGGTGCGGCGCGCCTCGCGTCGCGAGCCGCCGTACCTCTTGTGGACAGCCTGCTTGCTCACGCCGAGCAGGAACGCGATCTCCGCCCACGTCATCCCCTGCGCGCGCGCCCGGCGCACGAGCACCGCCTCGCGCCGGTCAGCCTGCCGACGGAGGGCGACGAGGGCGTCGAGGGCGGCGAAGATGTCGCCGTCGTCGTCGACCGCCTGGGCGAGAGCACTCATCGGGACCTCCTCGGTAGCCACGTCGTCACCCTAGGTTGACGCCCACCGATCCGTCAACTTACATTGACGAGCGACGGGGTCGCGGCTCGTCTCCACCCCAGGGCCGGCGCCACCTCCCGCGCGAGGAACTCCACCGAGCGGAGCACCTCGCGGTGGGGCGGGTCGACGGAGTGGACCTGGAAGGACAGGTGGGTCGCCCGCGCGACGGCCGGGTCGGCGAGCAGCCCCGCCGTGACGGTGCCGGGCGTCCCGACGTGCGAGTCGGTCGCCGCGACGAGCTCGGCGGTGGACAGGCCCACGGCCGGCCGGCCCGTCATCCGCTCGACGAGGGGCGCGACCCTCCGCAGGCCGGTCTCGGCGAGCTCGGCGGCCCGCCGCTCGTCGTCGGTGACGACGACGGTGCGGGCCACGCTGACCCGGGGCTCGACCCCAGCCGGGAGGTGCTCGAGGTAGGCGTCGACGAGCCGCTGCTGGAGGGGGCCCAGTGCCAGGCCGGGCTCCTCCGCCGGACGGGGCTGTGTGCGCGAGAGCATGAGCCCGTGGCCGCGCCGCCCCGCCTCCACCGCCCACGGCTCGGAGAAGGTGCCGATCCACAGGCGCTCGGCGAGCGTTCCCGCCGGCGGGTACAGCGCCCGCCCCTCCGCGACCGGCTCCCCCCGCAGGGCGGCCTCGAGCCGGTCGAGCTTGGCCGCGAACACCGCGTGCCGGTCGGCGAAGTCCAGGCCGAGGGCCGCGAAGGCACCCGGTGAGCCGCCCGAGGCGAGACCCAGCTCCACCCGTCCCCCGCTCAGGTGGTCGAGGACGGTGGCGTCCTCCGCCACGCGCACCGGGTCCTCGAGGGCGAGGGTGACGACGCCGGTGGTGAGCCGCACCCGGGAGGTGAGCGCGGCCGCGTGGGCCAGGAGGAGGAGGGGCGAGGGCAGCCCGCCCTCGCGGCCGTCCAGGTGGTGCTGGGCGACGGCGACGGCGTCGAAGCCGGCGGCCTCGGCCGCGCGGACCTGCTCCAGCGCCAGCCGGTAGCGCTCGGCCGGCGGGGCGTCGTCGAGCACCCGGGTGAAGAAGCCGAGCTGCGGGCGGCTCATGACCGCCTCCTCGCGGGGACCTCGGGCTCCCCGAGGGAGAGCATGAGCCGGTTCGCCCAGTTGAAGAAGGCGGCTCCCCCGATGACGTCGAGGATCTCGTCGTCGCCCAGGCCCGCGGCCCGCAGCCGCTCGACGTGCGCGGGCCCGAAGCGGACCGGCGTCGCCGTCAGCGCCTCGGCGGCGGCGACGATCGCCTCCCAGCGCTCCCCGAGCTCGGCGCCCGTCCCCTCGTCGAGGAGCCGGTCGACGTCCTTCGGACGTCCGGAGAGCCGGGCCGCGGCGCGGGCGTGGACGGAGGCGCAGAACACGCAGCCGTTGACGCGGGAGGCCGCCGCCGCCGCGAGCTCACGCTCGGCCCGCGGCAGGCCGCCGTCCTCGGTGAAGAAGATGTCGTTGTCCAGCCGCGTGCGTGCGCCCAGGAGCTCGGGGTCCCGGGCGAGGAGCCGGAAGTAGGCGAAGTCCGCCCGCGCCGGCTCGACGAGCCCCGCGTAGTGGCGCTCGGTGAGCTCCTCCTTGGCGAGCGGCTCGAGCCACGGCACCCAGCCCAGGGGCTCGCGCGTGAAGGCCTCGGGACGGTCGAGGTCGGGGTGGTGGTGGATCATCGCGGGGCTCCCGGGGTGACGTGGAGGACGGACAGGCCGGCGGCGGCGCGCAGCTGGTAGGTGAGGAACGCGACGAGCTGGGACAGGATGACGGTCCCGCTCGCGGTCCAGCCGGCGGCGGCGAGGCGCTCGAGCGCGTCCGGACGGGCGTCCCGCGGGTGCAGGACGAGCAGCCGGGCGTGCTCGACGGCGGCCGACAGCCGCTCCCCCAGCACCTCGCGCGCCATCACGCGGTAGCCGGCCACGGGGACGGACTCCGCGGCGAGCCCGGGCTCTCGGTAGGTGCCGGCCGGGCCGGTGACGGCGGCGGTCCCGGCCTCGGCCACGAGCGTGGCCGCGAGCGCGTCCGACCCTCCGGCGGCCAGCAGCGCGCGCCGGTAGTGGGACACCGCCCGCTCGTCGCGGTGCAGGCCCGCCACGAGGAGGGCGACGGCGAGCCGGTCGAGGACGGACACCCCGCCGTCGTCGTCGGGGGCGAAGAGCAGCCGGTAGGCGAGCTGCGCGTTCTCCCGCGCGGCGGGCCGCAGGTCGCGCAGCGCGTCCACGGCGCTGCCGGCGGGGATCCCGGCGAGCTCGCGCAGGACGTCGGCGCTCACCTCCGGCGCGCGGGTGTGGTCGAGGACGTGGGTCATGACTCTCTCCTGGTGGCGTGGGCCGCGGGGACGGCGTCGAGCAGCTCGCGGGTGTACTCGCTGCGCGGGGCGTGGAAGATCTCGGCGGTGGTGCCGCTCTCCACCACGCGGCCGCGCTGCATGACGGTGACGGTGTCAGAGACCTGGCGGACGACGCCGAGGTCGTGGGAGATGAACACGTAGGTGAGGCCGCGCTCGCGCTGCAGCTCGGCGAGCAGGTCGAGGATCTGCGCCTGCACGCTGACGTCGAGGGCGGAGACGGGCTCGTCGAGGACGACGACGCCCGGGTCGAGCACGAGCGCCCGGGCGATCGCCACGCGCTGGCGCTGCCCGCCGCTGAGCTCGCGCGGCCGCCGTCCGTGCAGCTCCGGTCCCAGGGCGACCCGCTCGAGGAGCGCCGCGGCCGTCGCCGCCCGCTCGCGCCGGTTGCCGAGCCGGAAGTTGCGCAGCGGCTCGGCCACGATGTCGAGGACGGTCATCCGCGGGTCGAGCGAGCCGAAGGGGTTCTGGTAGACGAGCTGGACCTGGCGGCGCCACTGGCGGCGCGCCTCCCCGCGCAGCGAGGCGACGTCGGTGCCGTGGACGAGCGCCGTCCCCGCCGTCGCCGTCTCGAGGCCCAGCAGGATGCGCGCCGTCGTCGACTTGCCCGAGCCGGACTCCCCGACGACGGCGTGCGTCGTCCCGGCCGGCACGGTGAGGCTGAGGTCGTCGACGGCTCGCACGTGCTGCCCGCCGCGGCCGGTGAAGTCCTTGCGGACGGAGCGCAGCTCGACCGCGGGGACGGCACCGGGCGGGGGCACCGGCGGGGCGGCGCGCAGCGGCGCCGGGTTGAGCGCCGGCGCGTCACGCACGAGGCGCCGGGTGTAGTCGCTGCGCGGAGCGCCGACCACCTCGCTCGCCGTCCCGGAGTCGACGACCCGCCCGCCCTGCATGACGACGATCCGGTCGGCGCGCTCGGCGGCCGCGGCGAGGTCGTGGGTGACGAGGAGGACGCCGGTGCCGTCCTGCGCGCGCAGCTCGTCGAGCAGGTCGAGGATGCGCCGCTGGACGGTGACGTCCAGGGCGCTCGTCGGCTCGTCGGCGATGAGGAGCTGGGGTCGGAGCGCGAGCGCCGCGGCGATGAGCACCCGCTGACGCATGCCGCCGGAGAGCTCGTGCGGGTACGCGCCGGCCACGCGCGGGCCGTGCAGGCCCACGCGCTCGAGCAGCTCGGCCACCCGGGCCCGCACCGCGGCCTCGTCCCGCTCCCCGTGCACCCGCAGGGTCTCGGCGACCTGCCAGCCCACGGTCCGCAGCGGGTCGAGGGAGCTGCCGGGATCCTGCGGCACGAGACCGATGCGCCGCCCCCGCACGTCCTGCAGCCGCCGGTCCGACCAGCCGCGGATGTCCGTGCCGTGCAGGAGGATCTGTCCCGAGGTGACCGTCGCTCCCGGGGCGAGCAGCCCGAGAACGGCGTGCGCCGTCGTCGTCTTGCCCGAGCCGGTCTCCCCCACCACCGCCACGACCTCCCCCGGCGCGACGGTGAGGCTCACGCCGTCGACGGCGGTGTGCTGCTCACCGCGGCGGGTGCGGTAGGTGACGGAGAGGTCGCGGACGTCGAGGAGGCTCATCGCTCGCTCCCCAGGGAGCGGCTGACCCGGTTCGCCGAGAGGACGACGGCGACGATGACGAGCCCGGGCAGGGTGGTGACCCACCAGGCGGCGGCGAGGAGGTCACGGCCCTGGGCGATGATCATCCCCCACTCCGGGTCCGGCGGGGTGACGCCGTAGCCGAGGAAGCCGAGGGTGGACAGCGCGAGGATCGCGGTGCCCAGCTGCATCGCCGCGAGCGCGACGACCGGCCGCAGGGAGTTGCGCAGGACGTGGCGCCACAGCACCGACAGGACGCGCCCGCCGCTGCCGTAGGCGGCCTCGACGTACTCGGTGGCACGCACCTGGACGACCTCCGCGCGGACGAGCCGGGCGAAGCCGGCGACCGCGCCGACACCGACGGCGAGCGCCGCGTTGACGGTGCCCGGGCCGAGGAGGACGACGACGGTGAGCGCGAGGAGGAGGCCGGGGATGGCGAGCAGGACGTCGACGACCCGCATGAGGACCTCCTCGACGAGCCCGCCGACGGTGCCGGCGACGACCCCGAGCAGGGTGCCGGCGGTCAGCCCGACGGCCACGGCGACGAGGGCGCCGGACAGCGACTCGGACGCGCCGTGGACCACGCGGGAGAACAGGTCGCGGCCGTTGGCGTCCGTGCCGAAGAGGTGCTCGCCGCCCGGGGCCTGGAGCCCTGCGCCGACGCTCGAGTACGCGTCGAAGGGTGCCAGGACCCCGGGCAGCACGGCCCACAGGAGCACGGTGGCGATGACGGCCCAGGCGAGCACGAGGCCGACCGGGACCGCGCGGCGCCGGCGGCGCGCGACGGGTGCGAGCTCCGGGGTGAGCGAGACGGGGGTCGTGGGCGCCGCGGGGTCTCGGGTGGTCGTCGCGGTCATGGCCGGGCTCCTTCCAGCGGGCTGGCGACGGCGGGCGAGGCGACGACGGCGGACGAGGGCGCCGTCGTCGTCCTCACCCTCCGCAGGCGCGGGTCGAGGACGGGGTAGAGGAGGTCGACGGCGAGGTTGACGGTGACGAAGGCGAGCGCCGCGACGAGGACGATCACCTGGATCACCGGCAGGTCCTGCGCCGCGACCGCGAGGTTGGTGAGCCGGCCCAGCCCGTCGCGGCCGAAGACGGACTCGGTGACGACCGAGCCCGCGATGAGCTCGGCGACGAGGAGCCCGCTGATCGTCAGCACCGGCAGCAGGGAGTTGCGGGCGGTGTGCCGGCTCAGCGTCCACCACCGCGAGGCGCCCTTCGCCTCGACGACGTGGACGAAGGGCCGGGTGGCGACGTCGTCGAGGGTGCGCAGGACGATCTGGGCGAGCGGCGCGCTCACCGGGACGGCGAGGGTGAGGACGGGCAGCACGAGCTGCTGCCAGCCCTCGGCCCCGATGACCGGCACCCAGCCGAGACGGAAGGAGAAGACCTGGAGCAGGACGATGCCGAGCCAGAACGCCGGGACGGACACGAACAGCGACGGGATTGCCGTGATCGTGTTGTGCAGCCACGGGCTGCGGGCGTAGCTCGCCGCGAGGGCGAGGACGACGGCGACGGCGGCCGCCACGACGAAGGCCAGGGACGCGAGCTGGAGCGTGGCCGGCAGGGCGGCCGAGATGCGGTCCAGGACGGGGGTGGCCGTCTCGACGGAGTAGCCCAGGTCCCCCTGCAGCGTCCCCGCCAGGGCGTGGACGTACTGGAGGAGGAGCGGGTCGTCGACGCGGTAGTACTCGCGGATCGCGGCGACCTGGTCGGCGGACAGGCCGAGCTCGGGGTTCTCGAACTTGATGAGGATCCCGTCCCCGGGCAGCGCGCCGAGGAGGAGGAAGGACAGCGTGTAGGCGGCCCACAGGACGACGAGGGCCTGGCCCACCCGTCCCGCGACGTAGCGGGCGGTCACCGCTCCTCCAGCCACGTGTCGTACAGGCGCAGGCGCCCGACCGGCTCCCAGCCCAGGCCGTGGACGTGCGGCCCGGCGGCGTAGGTCTGCGGCATGTCGTACAGCGGGATGGTGAGGGCGTTGTCGAGGAGGTACTCCTGGACCTCGGCGGCCTTGGCGTAGCGCTCCTCCGTGCCGGGCAGCGAGGTGATCTCCTCGAGGAGCCCGTCGAGCGTCTCGTCGGTGGAGACGAGGTAGTCGCGCTGGCTGCTGTGGAAGGCGCTGTAGAGGACGTCGGGGTCGACGCGCCCGACGTGGCTGATGAGGACGCCGACGTCCGCCGGGTCCTGCTGGCGCTGGACGGCGGTGGCGGGGTCGGGCAGCTCGATGTGGAGCTTGGCGCCGATCGCCTCCCACTGCTGGGCGACAAGCTCGGCCGTCTCCTGGCCGAGGGGGAAAACGGCTCCGACGATCGTCGTGAGCTCCAGGCGCTGCCCGTCCTTGGTGCGGATGCCGTCGGGGCCGCGCTCCCAGCCGGCCTCGTCGAGGAGGCGGTTGGCCTCGTCCGGGTCCGCCGTCAGCGTGTCGGACAGGTCGGTGTAGCCGGTGGCCCCGGAGCTGAGCGGTGACGTGGCCACCGGGTAGTTCTCGGTGAAGAGCGTGTCGACGATCGCGCCGGTGTCCGTCGCCTTGAGCAGCGCCTGCCGGACGGGCAGCTCGGTGAGGACGGGGTTGTCGGGGCGCAGCGCGATCTGGGGGCTGACGCCGTTGGTCTGCGGGGCGTACAGCTCGTAGCCGGCCGCCTTGACCGTCGGCTCGTCGTAGGCCTGGACAGAGCGCACCGCGTCGGCCTGCCCGGAGGTGAGGGCGCCGATGCGCACGGAGTCCTCGGGGGTGACGACGATGTGGATCTCGTCGAGGTAGGCGCGGCCCTGGTGCTCCTGGTGCGGGGGCGCCCAGTCGTAGTCCTCGCGTGCGGTGAGCGTGTACTCCTGCTCGGGCACGACCTCGGTGACGGTGAACGGACCGGTCGCGACGACGTTCTCGAGCTGGCACTGCTCCTCGTAGGGCAGCTCGTAGGTCGCGGGGCCGACGATCGCGGCGCCGACGACGGAGGTCGCCTGGAGGAAGCCGGGGACGGGCGCGTCGAAGGTGAAGGCGACCGTGTGGTCGTCGCGCACCTCGGAGCCGGCGTAGTTCGAGACGAACTCCTGGCTCGCGAGCCCGAGCTCCTCGTCGCCGAGGCCGAGGTGGTCGAAGTTCGCCGCGACGTGCTCGGCGGTCAGCGGGGTGCCGTCGGAGAAGGTGACGTCCTCACGCAGGTGGAAGACGTACTCGGTGGCGTCCTCCGAGACGTCCCAGGACTCGGCGAGCCACGGGTGGATCTCCCGGGTCTCGGGGTCCTGGAAGGTGAGCTTGTCGGCGATCTGGTTCAGGACGGTGGCGACCGGGTAGTAGCCGGAGCCGCCCGCGTAGAAGCACGTGGGGAACTGGTACTCGAGGAAGGTGAGGGTCCCGCCCTGGCGGGGGGCGCCGTCGTCGGCGGCTGCTTCACTCGTCGCCCCGGGGCTGCCGCTACAGGCGGCGAGGACCAGGGTCGCAGCGGCAGCGGTGGCTGCGGCGAGCGTGCGGCGATGGGAGATGCTCATCGAGGCGGTCCTCTCGGGCGACGGTCGAGCGTTCGGTTGAACGCTTGACCATCAGCGTGGAGGGGGACCGCCGCCGTGTAACCGGGGGGTCGGGCGAAATCTCAGCGCGTGAGAAGCGGGGGGTTCGTCGCCGCGCGCGGTGAGACGGCGTGGGCTCAGCGGCCGCCGAAGAGCAGGACGGCGTAGGGGCCGCCCGAGCCCATGGCGTAGCCGACACCCACGTGGGTGTACTTGCCGTTCAGCATGTTGGCGCGGTGGACGCTGGAGTTCTTCCACCAGTCGACCATCCAGCTCGTGATGGCGCTGGAGGACATCGACGCGCCGCCGGTGTTCCGGACGATGTTCTCCCCGGACGCCGACCAGCCGCCACCGATCTGCGAGCGGTAGCTCGGGTTGTGCTGGAGGGTCTGGTTGCTGGCCATCCACTCGGCCCAGCCCTGGGCGACCTGGTCGAGGGTGGCGTCGCTGCCGAGGGTGTGCATACCGTTCTGGGCGCGGAAGTCGTTGAGCATGGCGCCGATCGCGCCGCGCTCGCCGCCCTGCCCGACGGAGACGGCGGCCGCGGGGGCGTCGTCGGGCTCCTCGCCGGAGTCTCCACCGGACTCAGCGGCCGGTGCCCCGACGCGACTGGCGGACCGGCTCGCGACCGCGGCGGCCTCCTCGCGGGCGGCGGCGGCCTGGCGTGCGGCCTCCTCCTCCGCCTCGATGGCGGCGACGACGTCGGGGAGGTCCTGGATGTCGTCCTTGCTCAGCTCGACGTCGACGTCCATCGGCGCGAGCTCGAGGTCCGCGGAACCGGGGACGGAGATGCCGGGGGCGACGCCGTGACCGGTCTCGAGCCCGAGGGCGGCGAGGTCGGCGCGGGCGGAGGCGGCATCGTCGTCCACGACGGCGGCGGCACTGGCCCCTGCGACGAGGACGACGGCGAGCGCGCCTCCCAGGCCCGCCCGGTAGCGGCGCTGGAGCGGCGCGGCGACCCGCTCGTGCGGTCGCAGGCGCTGCACGAGACGCTCGGCTCGCGACACGGTGTGGTGGGACGACGGCTCGGCCACGACTGGCCCTTCTCACCCCCCTGGCTCGTCGGCGCCCGACCGACGGCACACCCCGCCGCTGGGTCGTCGTCCTCGGACGGCGGCGGGAGGGGGGAGCCGGCCGAGAGTCCCGCGCGGAGGGTTCGCGGGACACCGGCGACACTAACCCCGCACGTCACCGAATGTCACGCTTTGGTCACGACGTCGTGGCGAACGCCTCAGTGGTCGCGGGCGGCTCGGAGGAGACCGGCACGCTCGGCGTGGACGGCGACCTGGACACGGTTCCGGACCCCGAGCTTGGTCTGGATGGTGGCGAGGTGCGCCTTGACCGTGGCGGCCGAGACGAAGAGCTGCGCGGCGACCTCGGCGTTGCTCAGCCCCTGGCCGACCGCGACGGCGACGTCCCGCTCCCGCTCGGTGAGCGCCGCCATCGCGGCCTGTGCCTGCTGGCGGGCGTGGCCGTCGCCGCCGCGCGTGTAGTGGTCCAGGACCTGGCGGGTACTGCGGGGGGAGAGCACGGCGTCGCCGGCGACGACGGCCTTGACGGCCCCGATGATCTCCGCGGGCGAGGAGGACTTGAGGAGGAAGCCCTCGGCACCCGCCTCGAGGCTGCGCAGCACGGCGTCGTCGACGTCCCAGGTGGTGAGGGAGATGACGTGCGGTGCCCGCGGCAGCGCCCGCACCGCGCGTGTCGCCGCGATCCCGTCGAGGCGGGGCATGCGCAGGTCCATGAGGACGACATCGGGCGCGTGCCGCTGGACGGCCTCGACGACCTCGTCACCGTCACCAGCCTCCCCGACGACCTCGAGGGCCGGGTCGCTGCTCAGGAGGAGCCGGAGCCCCGTCCGCACGAGCGGGTCGTCGTCGACCAGCAGGATGCGGTGGGCCTCGGGCATGCCGTCATCGTAGGCGGCGCAGGTCAGACGGCCGCCTCGCGCCACGGCAGGCGGACGGTGACGCGGAAGGTGCGGCCGTCGTCGTCCAGGCCGTAGGCGAGGTCACCGCCGAGCAGCTCGACGCGTTCGGCGATGCCGCGCAGGCCCTGCCCGCCCCCGGCGTGCCCGCTGGGCTCGTAGGGGTTGCGGGCGTCGATGTGCATGCCGGCGCTCGGGCTGCCGGTGACGTCGAGGCGCACGGGCCGGCCCTCCGCGTGCCGGCGGGCGTTGGTGAGCAGCTCCTGGACGATGCGGTAGACCGCGCGGGCGAGCGCCGGGTCCGCCCGCTCGGCGCCGTCGATGTACACCGAGGAGCTCACCGGGAGCCCGGCGTCGACGGTCTCGCCGATCATCGCGGGGAGGTCGACGAGCGAGAGGTCCGGCTCCGCGGGCTCGGCACTCAGCGGCTCGTTGAGCATGGCGAGCAGGGAGCGCAGGTCGGCCATCGACTTCGCCGCGCCCTCGCGGACGAGGCGGGCGCTCTCGCGGAGCTGGCCGTCGGGCGGTGCGTGGGCCTCCAGGGCACCGGCGTGGAGGTTGAGCAGGGAGAGCCGGTGGCCGAGGACGTCGTGGACCTCCCGGCCGATGCGCTCGCGCTCGCGCTGGCGGGCCAGCTGGTCGTCCAGACGGTCGGTCCGCTGCTCGGCGGCGCTCACCCGGCCGGCGGACACCGCGGCCTGCCGGTTCGCGCGGACGGCGAGCCCCGCGCCGACCGCTCCGGCCATGCCGAGCGCGAGGAAGAGGGGCGCGACCCACCACCCGAGCGCGACCGCGGTGCCGGGCTCGGCTCCCGCGGGCGCGAGGAACGTCTTGATCAGGGAGGAGGCCGACGTGCGCCCGGCGGCGTCCCGGACCACGGTCACGGCCGTGGCCACGGCGACGGCCGCCGTCGTCCACCACACGTCGCGCCCGCGCCTGCGGGAGATGAGCGACCCGAGGGCGACGAGCGCCGTCCAGCTCCCCACCGGCAGCACCACCGCGGTGGCGGCGGCGGTCAGTGTCACGGCGTAGGGCGCACGTCGTCGCCACAGGAGGACCAGCGGGAGGCCGAGGGAGGTGAAGAACCCGAGCAGCACGAGAAGAACCGCGCCGTCCTCCGCGCGCTGGCCGGTCTCGGAGAAGACGAAGCTCATCAGCGACAGGAACGCGCACAGCGTGCCCCACAGGACGGTGCGCCACCACGGCGCAGGCCGCGCCGGGACCTGCGCACGTTGCTCCATGGGCACACCGTATTCAACGCTCACGCCGCACCGGCACCGCCGACCGGCCAGTGTCGCCCTGCGCAGGCCTGGCCGATCGGCTGGGGAACGGTAGGCAGTCGGCCGATGTGGCGACGGCGCCCGGTCAAGTTCGCTGGTGGTCACACGCCCCACCACCCAGGAGGACACGATGAACCACACCGACGGCCAGACCTTCCCGCACGGCCCCGGCGCCTACGCCACCCCCGGCGCGCCGCAGGTGCCCGAGCCGCCGAAGCAGAAGAGCTGGTTCGCCCGGCACAAGATCCTCACCGCGATCCTCGTGCTCGTCGTCCTCGCCGTGGCAGGGACCGCGCTCGGTGGCGGCGAGGAGGAGGCGCCGCCGTCGGGAACCGCGTCGGAGGCGCCCGCGGAGGAGGCTGCCGAGCCGGCGGCCGACGAGCCGGCGGCCGACGAGCCGGCGGCCGACGACGCCGCGCCCGCCGAGGACGCGCCCGCCGAGGAGCCGGACGAGCCTGCGGCGGAACCCGCCGAGGACGCCGCGGGCATCGGTGACCCGGTGCGTGACGGCAAGTTCGAGTTCACCGTCACCGAGGTCGAGACGGGCGTCAGCGAGGTGGGCGACGAGTTCCTCAGCGAGCAGGCGCAGGGCCAGTTCGTGCTCGTCCACATGACGGTGAGCAACATCGGGGACCAGGCGCAGATGCTCAGCGGTGGGAACCAGACGCTCGTCGACGACCAGGGCCGCGAGCACTCCGCCAACGGGTCTGCGGCCATCTACCTCGACGACTCGGAGACGTTCCTCAACGACATCAACCCCGGCAACTCGGTCGAGGGCATCGTCGTCTTCGACATCCCCGCCGACGCCCAGCCCGCCGCCATCGAGCTGCACGACTCGATGTTCTCCGGGGGTGTCACGGTCAGCCTCACGGACTGACCCCACGATCCACGGCCCGGAGCCCCCTGCCAGGGCTCCGGGCCGTGCGCTACGCCGAGACCGCGCGCTCCACGAGCTCGAGGAGCGCGGCGGCGTAGGCGTCCTCGACGTCGGCGGCGCGGTGGGTGGTGGCCGCCCCGTCCGGGCCGGCGGTCGTGACGACGTACTCGCCGTCCACCCGCTCCAAGCCGCGGAACGTGCCACCGAGGTACTCGCGCAGCTGGTCCTCGCGGGGCAGCCAGAGGGCGTCGTCCTGGTCGACGTTGTCCAGCGCCCACTCGGTGGTCCCGTTGAAGTTGAGCACGGTGCCGGTGTCGTACGTCCGGGCCTCGATGACCATGTGGGAGAGGATGAAGACGTCCTCGGAGAGCTCCTCCGCCTTGATGCGGAACCGGTCGCCGGGCGCGGGGTCCCAGCGCAGTCCGGCGGCTTCGAGCTCACGGGCGAGACGGTCGCTGATCATCCACCCAGTGTGCCGACCGTGGCGGCGGGGCGCTCAGCGATGTCCGCGAGCATGTCGGTGAGTGCGAGCGCGTCGAAGGGCGCCCGCACCTTCGCGTCGTTGTCGAAGTAGACGACGACGTCGTGGCCCGCCTCGTGCCAGGCCCTCACCTTCGCGGCCCACGACCGGAGCGCCGGCTCGTCGTAGCCGCTCACGTACAGCTCGGTCGCGCCGTGGAGGCGCACGTAGACGAGGCTCGCCGTGACGTCCTCGAACACGGGCCAGGTCTCCCCGCCGTCGGAGACGACGAGGCCGACGTCGTGCTCCGCGAGCAGCCGCAGGAAGGCCGGGTCCGCGAAGCTCGCGTGCCGTACCTCCAGGGCGTGGCGCAGGGGCCGGTCCGTGTCCGTCGTCGTCCAGGCGCGCCCGTCCAGGCGCGCGTCGTGCCGCTCGCCGAGGAGAGCGGCCTGGGTGGTGCTCCTCGGGAGCGCCTCGAGGAAGCCGGCGACCCTGTCGAGGTCGAGCTGCTGACGGGCGGGCAGCTGCCAGAGGAACGGGCCGAGCCGGTCCTCGAGCGCGAGGACGCCCGAGGCGAAGAAGTTGGCCAGCGGCACCTCGACGTCACGCAGCGCCTTGAAGTGCGTGATGAACCGGCCGCCCTTGACCGCGAAGGTGAAGCCGGGCGGCGTGCTCTCGCGCCAGCGCGCGTAGGACTCCGGCCGCTGGAGGGAGTAGAAGGAGCCGTTGAGCTCGACGGTCGGGAAGGTCTGGCCGATGTACTCGAGCTCCCGGCGCTGGGCCAGCCCGGGAGGGTAGAAGTCTCCGCGCCAGGGTGCGTACCTCCACCCGGACACGCCGATTCGCACCTCGGCCATGGGAGCGAGTGTAGGAACGAGCATGCCGGCCCGCCTGTCGGTGGCGCAGTTGTCGCCGTCCACATCCCTTGTCGTTCGAACGTGTGTTCGATATCATAGTGCAAGGAAGGGGGTGACCGCGATGGCAATTAAGACAGCCGGGACAGACGCCGCTGACGACGGCGACCGCTCGCTCCTGATCGCGAAAACCGCCTTCGCGGAGGTCCTCTCCCCTGACTTCGCCGGTCTGGTGTTCCGGCCCGTCAGCCGGCCGGAGCAGACCGCCGCCCCCACACCCTCCGACCCGACGCCCGGTCCCGGTCAGGCGCAGTCCCGGCCGCCGGCAGCGGCGGCCGAGGAGCCAGCGGGGTGGCCCGGCAGCCTCCTCGCGGAGCTCCTCCCCCAGCCCGGCGCCCTCGGGGACTACCTCGAGCCGCTGGCCCCGAACGAGCGGCTGGCCACGCTGCTCGCGGCGATCGATCCCGAGGACGTGGACGACTTCTCCCTCGTCGAGGTCGTCGCCGCGCACAAGCGCGTGGAAGCGTGGTCCGCGGCCCAGGCCGCCCGCGCCGCCGCCGTCCTCGCCGAGCGTGACTCCGTGAACCCCACCTGGCCCGGTGACGTCCCCGGCCGCACCCGGGGGGAGTGCGTCGTGGGCCAGGAGCTGTCGATGCGGCTGCGGATCACCAAGCAGGCCGCGGTCAAGATGGCCACCTGCGGCCGCGCGTTCGGTGGCATGTTCGAACCCACCGGTGAGCTCCTCGACCAAGGCCTCATCGACTGGCCCCGCGCCCAAGCCATCGTCA
>NZ_CBCOOR010000029.1:0-36384 GCF_965111665.1 Georgenia sp. Marseille-Q6866
CAGGACTCGAAGGCCGAGTCGATGTACTGGTCGACGTTGTCCGTGGTCACGACGGGGGCGTAGAGCTGGACGAGGCGGGGGACCTCGACCTGGACGAGGGCGCCGGCACCCGCGCCCGGGGGTGCCCGGTGCCCGGCCACCCCTGCCTCACCGGCATCCGTCCCCAGCAGGTCGTGGACGCCGTCGCGTCCCTCGTCCCCCAGGAGGTCATGGCGTGAAGGTCGCCGTCTGGCACGTCCACGGGTCCTGGCTGACCCCCTTCGTCACCGGTCCCGACGAGTACCTCATCCCGGTGCTCCCCGACCGCGGGCCCGACGGCCTGGGCCGGGCGCGCACGTGGGACTGGCCCCCGAACGCCCGCGAGCTCAGCCCCGCCCAGCTGCGGGAGGAGGGCTGCGACGTCGTCGTCCTCCAGCGGCCCCACGAGATCGCGCTCTTCGAGGAGTGGACCGGCCTGCGCCCGGGCCGGGACGTGCCCGCCGTCTACGTCGAGCACAACACCCCGAACGGCGACGCCGTGCGCACCCGCCACCCCCTCGCCGACCGCGACGACATCCCGGTCGTCCACGTCACCCACTTCAACGCGCTCGTGTGGGACTGCGGCCGCGCGCCGACGACGGTCATCGACCACGGCGTCCTCGACCCCGGGTACCTGTACACCGGCGAGGAGGAGCGGGTCGGCGTCGTCGTCAACGAGCCGGTGCGCCGGTGGCGGGTGGCGGGCACCGACGTCGTCCTCGACCTGTCCCGCACCGTCCCGCTGTCCGTGTACGGGATGGGGATGGCCGCGCTCGAGGAGCACGCCCCGCACCTGGCCGGGCACCTGCGCGAGGACGTCCGCCAGTCCGAGATGCACCCGCTGCTCGGCCGGCAGCGCGCCTACCTCCACCCCTACCGGTGGACCTCGCTCGGGCTCTCGCTCATCGAGGCGATGATGATCGGCCTGCCGGTCCTCGCCCTGGCGACGACGGCGGCCCCCGAGGCCGTCCCCGCGGACGCCGGCGTCGTGTCCGCGGACCCGCGGGTGCTCGAGGAGGCGGCGCTGCGCTGGCTCGCCGACCCCGCCGAGGCGCGGGAGCGCGGGCAGGCCGCCCGCCGCCACGCCACCGAGGCTTTCTCCGCCGTCCGCTTCCTCGCGGACTGGCAGTCACTGCTGAAGGAGGTCGTCCGATGAGGATCGCGATGGTGTCGGAGCACGCCAGCCCGCTGGCGGCGCTCGGCGGTGAGGACGCCGGCGGGCAGAACGTCCACGTGGCCGCCCTCGCGGCCGCGCTCGCCCGGCGGGGACACGACGTCGCCGTCTACACCCGCCGGGACGACCCCGAGCTGCCCGAGCAGGTGGAGATGCTACCCGGTGTGCGAGTGGTCCACGTCCCCGCCGGTCCGGCGCGCGTGCTGCCCAAGGACCACCTGCTGCCCTACATGCCCGAGCTGGGCCGGTGGCTCGCCCGCCGCTGGGCGGACGGTGAGCGGCCCGACGTCGTCCACTCCCACTTCTGGATGTCCGGGCTGGCCGCGCTCGAGGCGGCCGCGCAGGTGCCCGTGCCGGTCGTCCACACCTTCCACGCCCTCGGCACGGTCAAGCGCCGCCACCAGGGGGCCAAGGACACGAGCCCCGCCGGCCGGGTGGAGGCCGAGACGCGGGTGGCCACCGAGGCGGACCTCGTCGTGGCGACGTGCAGCGACGAGGTCGCCGAGCTCGAGGCGATGGGCGTCGACCGGTCACGGGTGCGCGTCGTGCCCTGCGGGGTGGACGTCCAGCTCTTCAGCCCCGACGGTGAGGTCCGCCCCCCGCGCGGCGACCAGCCCTTCCGGCTGCTGTCCCTCGGGCGGCTCGTCGAGCGCAAGGGCGTGGAGACGGTCGTCGCCGCCCTGCCGCTGCTGCCCGACGTCGAGCTGCTCGTCGCCGGCGGCCCCGACCAGTCCCAGATCCGCACGGACCCCGAGGCCCGGCGCCTGCACGCCCTCGCGGAGGAGCTCGGCGTGGCCGACCGGGTGCGATTCGTCGGCTCCGCGTCACGCACCGAGGTGCCGGCGCTCATCCGCTCGGCGGACATCGTCGTCGCGACCCCCTGGTACGAGCCCTTCGGGATCGTGCCGCTCGAGGCGGCCGCCTGCGGTCGCCCGCTCGTGGGCAGCGCCGTCGGGGGGCTGCTCGACTCCGTCGAGGACGGCCGCACCGGCGCCCTCGTCCCCCCGCGCGACCCCGACGCGCTCGCCGCGGCGATCACCCGCCTCCTCGTCGACCCGGACCTGCGGGCCCGCTACGGCGAGGCCGCCCGCGCCCGTGCAGAGGAGCGCTTCAGCTGGGAGCGGGTGGCGGCGGCGACCGAGGCTGCCTACGCCGAGGTCCGCACCGCCCGCACTACGACACCACGGAAGGCGGCGACCGCATGAGCGCCCAGGACTGGATCGACGAGCACCGGGCCGAGCTCGAGACCGCCCTCA
Organism: Georgenia sp. Marseille-Q6866; assembly: GCF_965111665.1. NCBI lineage: Bacteria > Bacillati > Actinomycetota > Actinomycetes > Allobogoriellales > Allobogoriellaceae > Georgenia > Georgenia sp. Marseille-Q6866. Next base: position 2,449 of record NZ_CBCOOR010000029.1, read on the forward strand.
CCTTCCTCCAGGACCACGCCGGCACGGTGGAGCAGTGGGCCGCCGAGCTCGCCGAGCGGCTGCCCGGCGGCGCGCGCCTGCTCGCGGCGGGCAACGGCGGCAGCGCCGCGGAGGCGCAGCACCTCACCTCCGAGCTCGTCGGCCGCTTCCTCCACGACCGCCGCTCCTTCTCGGCGATCTCGCTGTGCTCGGAGTCCTCGAGCGTGAGCGCGATCGTCAACGACTACGGCGCCGAGGAGATGTTCGCCCGGCAGGTCGAGGGCCACGGACGCCCCGGCGACGTCCTCGTCCTCCTGTCGACCTCCGGCAAGAGCCCCAACGTGCTGCGCGCCGCCGAGCGCGCCCGCGAGCTCGGACTCACCGTCTGGGGACTCACCGGCCCGGCGCCCAACCCGCTCGCCGAGCTGTGCGACGACGCGCTGTGCGTCGACGCCCCCTCGACGGCGGCGATCCAGGAGGGCCACCTCGTCGCCATCCACGCCCTGTGCGCCGCCCTCGACCGCCATCTCGGCGTCGGGGAGGAATCCGACTCTCGGCGCGAAGAGCGTCCGGAGGAATCCGGCTCTCGGCGGGAGGCGGACGTGCCACGCGAGGGAGAGGTGCCCCGTGAGGGGGAGGCTCCCGCCGCACCCCCCATGCGCCGACAGCCGGATTCCTCCGCGCCGCACGTCGTCGTCGTCGGGGACGTCGTCCTCGACGCGGACGTCGACGGCGGGGTCACGCGCCTGTCCCCCGACGCCCCCGTCCCGGTCCTCGACGTGAGCACCACCCGCCACAGCCCGGGCGGCGCGGGCCTCGCGGCGCTCCTGTGCACCGGCCGCGTCACCCTCGTCGCGCCCATCGCCGACGACGAGCACGGTGACCGTCTCGTCGCCGAGCTCGAGGAGCACCTCACGGTGCTGCGCCTGCCGCACGAGGGCGCCACCCGCCGCAAGACCCGCATCCGCAGCGGCGGCCAGTCCCTCGTCCGCGTCGACGACGGCGGCCCCGGCAGCCCCGGCGACGACCTCCCGCTCGAGGAGGTCGCGCGGGTGCTCGCGAGCGCCGACGCCGTCCTCGTCTCCGACTACGGCGCCGGCACCACCCACCACCCCGGGCTCCGGCAGCTGCTCGCGGACGCCGCCCGCCGCACCCGGCTCGTGTGGGACCCCCACCCCCGTGGCGGCGCCCCGGTGCCCGGCGCGGCCCTCGTCACCCCCAACCTCAGCGAGGCCCGCGCCGCCGTCGAGCGCCCCGACGCGCCCGCTGACGTCGCCGCCGCCGCGCTGCGCACCACGTGGCAGACCCGGGGGGTGTGCGTGACGGCCGGCGCCGACGGCGCCTTCCTCGCCGCGCACGACGACGAGACGAGCTACGTCCCCGCCGTCGCCACCCACGGGGGCGACCCCTGCGGTGCGGGCGACCGCTTCGCCGCGAGCGCCGCCAGCGCGCTGGCGTCCGGCGCGCTGCTGTCCGAGGCGGTCGCGTCCGCCGTCGCGGACGCCTCGGCCTGGGTGGCCGCGGGCGGGGCCGAGGGCTTCCGCAGCCGCCGCCAGCCCACCGGCGAGCCCATCGAGGCGCCCGAGGCGCCCGCCGACCGCGGCGGCGTCCTCAAGGCGGAGCCGCACGCCCTGCGCGAGCTGGCCACCCGGCTGCGCGGGGACGGGGCGACGGTCGTCGCGACCGGTGGCTGCTTCGACATCGTCCACGCCGGCCACGTCGCGACGCTGCAGGCGGCGCGCCGGCTCGGTGACCGGCTCGTCGTCCTCATGAACTCCGACGCGTCGGTCACCCGCCTCAAGGGGCCCGGCCGGCCGGTCGTGCCCGCGGCCGACCGCGCCAAGGTGCTCGAGGCGCTGGACTGCGTGGACGCCGTCGTCGTCTTCGACGACGACGACCCGCGGGGCACGCTCACCCACCTGCGGCCCGACATCTGGGCCAAGGGCGGGGACTACGGCGGCAGGCCGCTGCCGGAGACGGAGGTCGTGCAGGCGCACGGCGGCCGGGTCGTCCTGCTGCCCTACCTGGGCGGCCGGTCGACGACATCCATCATCAACCGCTCCGAGCAGGCCGCCCAGGCCGCGGAGCACGCACGGTCAACGGGAGGAGCAGGGTGAAGCTGCGCGAGGTCGGAACTGTCTACGTCACCGGAGGGGCCGGCGGCCTGGGGGCCGCCGTCGTCGAGGCGGTGAGGGCGGCGGGCGGCCGTCCGGCCGTCATCGCCCGGGTCGCGCCGTCGGTCGACGTGCCGCACGTCGTGGCGGACCTCAGCGACTGGGACGCGGCGACCGCGGCGGTCGCCTCGCTCGTCGAGCAGGTCGGCCCGCCGACGGCGGTCGTCACGGCGGCGGGGACCGACGCGTGCGGGCCGATCCTCGACATCGACCCCGCGGACTGGCGGCGGGTCATCGACGTCAACCTCCTCGGGACGGTCGCCGTCGTGCGCGCCGCCCTGCCCCACCTCGAGGAGAGCCGCGGGACCGTCGTCACCGTCTCCTCCACGCTCGGCCTCAAGGGCGCCGACGCTGCGACGGCCTACTCCGCCTCGAAGTTCGCGATCCGCGGCTTCTCCCAGGCGCTGGCCGCCGAGTACGCCGGGCGGGTGGGCGTCACCTGCCTCGTGCCCGGCGGCATGCGCACGGCCTTCTTCGACGGCCGCGACGAGCGCTTCAAGCCCGGCCCGAACCAGGACCTCAACGACCCGGACAGCACCGCCGGCGCCGTCCTCATGGCGCTGCAGCAGCCGGTGGGAAGCGAGATCCGCGAGATGCTCGTCATGGCGTCCGGCGAGCCGTCGTGGCCCTAGCCGGTCTCGGGCCCGGCGACGTCCTCGTCCTGCGGGCGCTCGGTCTCGGTGACGCGCTCACCGGGGTCGCGGCGCTGCGCGGGGTGCGGCGGGCGTGGCCGGGCCGGCGGGTCGTGCTCGCCGGTCCCGAGGGGATCGGCGGGTGGTTCGTCCGGCTCGGGCTGGTCGACGCCGTCGTGCCGACGACGGGGCTGGACGAGCCGCTGGCCGTGGGCGGGGCGGCCGGCCACGTGGCCGTCAACCTCCACGGCCGGGGCCCGCAGAGCCACCGGCTGCTCGCGGCGACGCGCCCGTCCCGGCTCGTCGCCTTCGCCAGCCCGGAGGCCGGCCACCCCGCCTCCGCCGACGACGTCGCCCCGGAGTTCCGCGCGGACGAGCACGAGGTGGCGCGCTGGTGCCGCCTCCTCACCGCCGCGGGCGGTGAGTGCGGGCCGGAGGACGTGCGGCTGCCGGTCGAGCCGGCGGAGGGCATCGCGGACGCGGTGCTCCTCCACCCCGGTGCGGCGTCCGGGTCGCGCCGCTGGCCGGTGGAGCGCTGGCGGGAGCTGGCCCGGCGGCTGAGCGCTGACGGGCACCGGGTGCTCGTCACCGGCTCACCGGCGGAGGCGGAGCTGTGCGCGGAGGTGGCCGGTGACGTCGGCCGGTCGGTGGCCGGCGAGCACGACGTCCCGGGCCTGGCCACCCTCGTGGCCGGCGCCCGTCTGCTCGTGTGCGGGGACACCGGGGTCGCACACGTCGCGACGGGCGTCGGCACGCCCTCGGTCCTCCTCTTCGGCCCCACCCCGCCGGCGACGTGGGGCCCGGCCCTCGACACCGAGCGGCACGTCGTCCTGTGGCACGGCGACGGCACGGGCGACCCGCACGCCGCGGAGCTCGACCCGGCCCTGGCCGCGATCACGGTCGACGAGGTGGCGGCCGCGACGTCCGACCTCCTGGCGCTCCACCCCTCCCGCTGACCTCCCCGGTTCTCCTCCGAGCTCCCCCCTCGCAGCACGGTGGGATGAGGAGAACCGGGGAGGTCACGCCCGCCGCCGGCACCGCCACCGACGGCCAGGTCCGAAAACCGCCAGACGCGCTCGTTGCGAGGCGCTGTACTGGGCCCATGACACCCACCGGTGACCGCTCGGGCACCACGCGGCCAGCGCGCTCGGCGTGCGCGCCGGGTGACCCGCTCTTCGCGGAGCGCTACCGGGCGATCGCCGCCCGCGACACGAGGTTCGACGGCCAGTTCTTCACGGCCGTGTCCTCCACCGGCATCTACTGCCGGCCCTCGTGCCCGGCGCGGACACCACGGCAGGAGAACGTCACGTTCTACCTCACCTCGGCGGCCGCCCACGCGGCCGGCTTCCGCGCGTGCAAGCGCTGCCTGCCCGAGGCGGCACCCGGCACCCCCGAGTGGGACCTGCGCCGGGACGTGGCGGGGCGGGCCATGCGGCTCATCTCGGACGGCGTGGTGGACCGCGAGGGTGTCGACGGGCTCGCGGCGCGGCTCGGGTACACCCCGCGCCACGTCCACCGGCTCCTCGTCACCGAGCTCGGCGCTGCGCCCCTCGCCCTCGCCCGGGCCCGGCGGGCCCAGACGGCGCGCGCGCTGCTCGTCGGCAGCGCCCTGCCGATCGCGGACGTCGCCTTCGCGGCGGGCTTCGCGTCCCTGCGCCAGTTCAACGACACGGTGCGCGAGGTCTTCGCCACCACCCCGCGGGACCTGCGGGCGCGGTCGGAGGCCGCCGGCCCGGCTCCGGTCACGAGCGCGGGCACCGAGGCAGCCCCGGTCCGGCTGGAGCTCGACCTGCCGGTGCGCCAGCCCTTCGACGCCCGCGGGGTGTTCCGCTTCCTCGCCGCCCGCGCCGTCACCGGCGTCGAGGTGGCCGAGGCGCCCGACGGCGGACCGGTGCGGTACGCCCGCACGCTCACGCTGCCCCACGGGCCGGGCGCCGTCGAGCTCGTGGCCACCCCCTCCCCGCGGGGGTGGGAGCTGCGGGCGCGGCTGGAGCTCACCTCCGTCGCGGACATCGCCACCGTCGTCGCGCGGGTGCGCCGGATGCTCGACCTCGACGCCGACCCGGTGGCCGTCGCCGCGGCCCTGAGTACGGACCCCGCACTCGCCCCGCTCGTCGGACGCACGCCCGGGATCAGGGTTCCGGGAGCGGTGGACCCCCACGAGCTCCTCGTCCGGGCGCTCGTCGGGCAGCAGATCTCCGTCGCCGCCGCGCGCACCCACCTCAACCGCCTCACCGCCGTGGCGGGCTCCCCCTACGCCTCCACCGTGCCGGGTCTCGACCGGCTGTTCCCCACCCCGGCGCAGATCGTCGCGCACGTGCCCGCCCCCGTGACGGGCGCACCGCCGGACCCGGACCGGCCGCTGCGACTGCCGGCCCGGTCCGTGACCGCGGTTCTCACCGCCGCCCGCGCACTCGCCGACGGAGAGCTGGACCTCCACGTCGGGGCCGCCCCCGACATCCTGCAGGCGCAGCTGCTCTCCCTGCCCGGGATCGGTCCGTGGACCGCCGCCTACGTCACCATGCGCGTGCTCGGGGACCCGGACTCCTGGCTGACCGGGGACGTCGCCCTCGTCGCCGGCGCGCGCACCCTCGGCGTGCTCGAGGAGGGCCTCCCGGGGCCCGCCGCGCACCGGGTCCTCGCGGAGCGCGCCGCCAGCTGGGCCCCGTGGCGCTCCTACGCCGCCCTGCACCTGTGGCAGGCGGCGGGCGCCACCCGCGTTGGAGGGGCGCGATGAGCGCCGCGCGCTGGGGCACCGTGGCCACCCCCGACGGCGCCTTCACCGTGCTCACCGACGCCGACGCCGTGCTCGCCTCCGGGTGGACCGACGACGTCGCCTCCCTGCTCCCGCTCGTGCACCCCGCGCTGCGCCCGGCACCCGACCCCGCGGACGGCGACGCGCTGGACCAGGCGCTCACCGCCGTCGTCGCCTACTACGACGGCGACCTCGCGGCCCCGGGCCGGGTACCGGTACGTCAGCGGTCGGGCAGCTTCCAGGCGCACGCGTGGGAGGTGCTGCGCACGGTCACCGCGGGTGAGCGGATCACCTACACCGAGTACGCGGCACGGGCGGGGCGTCCGGCAGCGGTCCGCGCGGCCGCCGCAGCGTGCGCGGCGAACGCCGCCGCCCTGTTCGTCCCGTGCCACCGGGTGCTGCGCTCGGACGGCAGCCTCGGGGGCTTCCGCTACGGGCTGGTGGTCAAGGCACGCCTGCTCGAGCGCGAGGGGTTCCTCCCGGCCGGGCCGACGCTCTTCTGACCCGGGCTCAGGCCGACCTGGCGAGGGCGGCGGCGAACCAGTCGACGGTCCGCTGCAGGCCCTCCTCCCACGAGACGCGCGGCTCCCAGCCCAGCTCGGTCCGGGCGAGCGTCGTGTCGGGACGCCGGACCTCCGGGTCGTCGACCGGCCGCTCGACGAACTCGATCCGCGAGCGCCCGCCCGTCGCGGCGACGACTGCCTCGGCGATCTCGAGCACGGTCCGCTCCTGCGGGTTGCCGATGTTCACCGGCCCGGGGTGGCCGCTGCGGGCCAGGGCGAGGATCCCGGCGACGAGGTCGTCGACGTAGCAGACCGAGCGGGTCTGGCTGCCGTCACCGGCCACGGTCAGCGGCTCGCCGGCGAGGCCCTGGCGGATGAAGGTGGGGATCGCGCGGCCGTCGTAGGGGCGCATCCGCGGTCCGTAGGTGTTGAAGATCCGCACGATCCCGGTGTCCACGCCGTGGGCGCCGCGGTAGGCGGTGACGAGGGCCTCGGCGTAGCGCTTGGCCTCGTCGTAGACGCCGCGCGGGCCGATCGGGTTGACGTGGCCCCAGTAGGTCTCCGGCTGCGGGTGGACCTGCGGGTCGCCGTAGACCTCGGAGGTCGACGCCTGGACGAACCGGGCGCCCTTGTCCCGCGCCAGGCGCAGCGCCCGCTCGGTGCCCACGGACCCCACGCGCAGCGTCTCGATGGGGAGCTCGAGGTAGTCCACGGGCGAGGCGGGCGAGGCGAAGTGGAGGACGAGGTCGACGTCGCCGCGCACGTGCATGTTCTCGGTGACGTCGCAGTGGACGAGCTCGAAGCCGGGCCGCTGCGCCAGGTGCGCGACGTTCCCCGCAGCCCCGGTGAGGAAGTTGTCCAGTGCTACGACCTGCCAGCCGTCGTCGAGCAGGGCCTCGCACAGGTGGCTGCCGAGGAACCCCGCCCCTCCGGTCACGACCGCACGGCCGCTGCGCTGCACTGCCCTCATCGCTGTCCTCCCTCTCGGTGTCCTGGTCTGGCCGGCACGGGTGCGCGGCGGAGCATCGCCGCCTGCGCGGCCACCCGGTCCGACACCGGGCGACGACGGCGCAGCGCGGCCGGCAGGTCCGCGAGCGCGTCCCTCGCCCCGGCCCGCTGGACGGCGCCGGCCGCCACCGTCCGCCGGACCCGCGTGAGCGCGTCGCGCCTGGGCAGCCGCATGGCGCCGGTGAGGACCGCGGAGCGGGCGAGCGCACGACGGCGGGCGTCGGCCGGGCCGCGGACCGGCGACGGGTGGTGGTGGGCGACGACGTCGTCGAGGTAGCTGAGGTGCCAGCCGTGCTCTGCGAGGTCGAGGGCGAGGCGCTCCTCCTCGCCAGGGAAGCGCACGACGTCGTCGAAGCCGCCGGCCTCGAGGAAGGCCTCCACCCGCACGACCGCGCCGCACGCGATGAAGCCGAGGAGCGGGGCGCCGGGCACGTCCGGGTCACCGGGCAGCGGGGAGGCGGCCATCTCCGCGCACGTCGGGTCGAGCCGCTCCCCGGCACCGACGAGGATGCGTGCCTGGACGAGTCCGAGCCGCGGGTGCGCCGCGAAGTACCCGGCCGCGGTCGCGAGCGCCCCGGGCGCCCACCACGAGTCGTCGTCGGCGAAGGCGACGACGGGCGTGCGCGCGCGCCGCACGCCGATGGTGCGCCCGTAGGCGCCGGCGTTGCGGGCCAGACGCACGACCTCGACGTCCGGGAAGTGCTCGCTGACGGCGTCGGCGCTGCCGTCGGTGGAGGCGTTGTCGACGTAGACGACCGGGGCCCGGTGCCGGGCGAGGGACTGGAGCAGCTCCTCGCGTCGGTTGCGGCTCACGACGACGACGCTCACGCGCCCGTCCTCGATCTCACGCCCGGTGGTGGTCTGCGTCACGCCTTCTCCTCTCGACGTCCCTCAGCATGGGGCGGGCGAGGGAGGGCCGCACGCCGAGCGGCTCAGCCCTCCCCGGTGCCGCGGCGCAGCAGCGCCAGCGGCAGGGTGAGGAGGGAGAAGGCCCCCGCGACGAGCAGGGCCGTGGTGAAGGAGCTGCCCGCCGCCACCATCCCGACGACGACGGCGCCCAGTCCCGTCCCGGCGTCGAAGCCGATGTTCCACACCGCGCTGGCCGAGCCGTAGTGCGGGCGGCTCACCGTGCGGAAGGACAGCACGAGCGTGAGGTTCTGCAGGCCGCCGTAGCTGACGCCGACGAGGGCGGCACCCAGGAGGAGCGGGACGACGGCGGTCGCCTGCGGGTCGCGCACGGCCCAGGCGACCACGGCCATGCCGGCGCCCGTGAGGAGGACGAGGGGCCACAGGAAGGGCCGGGGGCCGAACCGGTCGGCCAGGGCCCCCACCCGCCAGCGCGCGACCGCGGCCGTCACGGTGAGGAGGAGCAGCGCCACGGTGCTGAGGGCGGCGCTGCTGCTCATCTGGGCCATGAAGGTGAGGAGCGCCCCGCCGGCGAGCGTGACGGCGAGCAGGAGGGCCATCGGGCGCAGCAGTTGCAGGTAGGGCGCCCGCTCCGTCGCCTCCGGGACGTGCTCGAGCCGCCGCGCGAGGAGGAGGGCGGGCACGACGCCGAGCGCGGGCAGCACCCCGAGCGCGAAGACCAGCCCGTAGCCGAGCTGCTCGACGATCCACGGCCCGGCGGACAGGAGGAGCACCTGCGGTCCGGCGATCGACAGCCCGTAGGCACCGATGGCCGCGCCCCGCCGCTCGGGGCCCACGAGCTCGGCGACGAGCGCGCTGCCCGTCACCGTGATGACGCCGAAGCCGAGTCCGCGCACCGCGGAGATGACGAGCACGGGCAGCAGGCCGTCGCTGAGCCCGAGGGCGGCCGACGGCAGCCCGAGCAGCAGCATCCCGGCCGCGAGCACCGGCGCCCAGCCCAGGCGCCGCAGGGCGGTGGGCACGACGAGCTGGGTGAGGACCGTGAAGAGCATGAGGACGCCGTTGACCAGGCCCGCACCGACGGAGCCGGCGCCGCCGTGGACCGCCCACAGCGGGGCGACGGGCAGCAGGGCGGCGTAGCCGGAGAAGGCGAGGACGGTCATCGCGACGAGCAGCGGCATCCCCGGCGCACGCCACACCGAGCCGCTCACCGGCCCGCGCGGGGACGGGGACGGTGACGGCGCGGCAGGCAGGGTGGACATGCCCGCAGGCTAACCGCGCCGCCGCGTCTCCCTGGCCCCGCTCGCCCGACCGCGCGGCACCGGGCACAGTGGGACTCTCGCCGAGCGGAAGGACCGACCATGCGGAACACCGAGACCGAGCGGACCGGGCGCGTGGAGCCCTCGACGTGGGTGGGCCTGGCCCTGGCCGTCCTGGCGATCGCTTTCGTCGTGCAGAACCGCGGCGAGGTCCGCATCGAGCTGTTCTGGGTCAGCGTCGGCGCACCGATGTGGCTGGTGCTGCTCCTCATCTTCCTCGTCGGCTGGGCCTCGGGCGCCCTCGTGCGCCGTCGCCGCGCCCGCCGCTGAGCCGCCCGGTGGCAGGCCGGCGGGGGCGCTGGTAGGCAGGACACCCACCGTCACCGACCTCCAGGAGGACGAGATGAGCCAGGTACAAGAGTCGATCGACGTCGACGTTCCCGTGAGCACCGCCTACAACCAGTGGACCCAGTTCGAGTCCTTCCCCCAGTTCATGGAGGGCGTCGAGTCGATCACCCAGATCACCGACACCCTCAACCGCTGGGTGACGACCGTGGGTGGTCAGCGGCGTGAGTTCAACACCGAGATCACCGAGCAGCACCCGGACGAGCGGATCGCGTGGCGCAGCGTGGGCGGCGACGTCCAGCACGCCGGCGTCGTCACCTTCCACCGGCTCAGCGACACGACGACCCGCGTGATGATCCAGATCGACTGGGAGCCCTCCGACGCCAAGGAGAAGGTCGGCTCCGCGCTCGGCTTCGACACCCGCCAGGTCAAGGCGGACGCCGCCCGCTTCAAGGAGTTCATCGAGACGCGCGGCGTCGAGAGCGGTGGCTGGCGCGGCGACGTCGAGAACCCCAGCTAGCCCCCGTCCCCCTACCGACGACAGCAGTCCCCTACCGCCGACAGCCGGATTTCTCCGCGAGGAATCCGGCTGTCGGCGCATGGGGGGCGGAATCCGGCTGTCGGCGCATGGGTGGGGGCGGAATCCGGCTGTGGCGCTTGTGGTGAGCTACGCCGCGTTCACCGCCTCGGTGAGCGCGGCGTCGGCGTGGGCGAGCTCCTCGCGGTCATAGGTGGACGTCGAGACCATGACCTCGTCGGCCCCGGTCCGCTCGGCGAGCGCCGCCAGCGACACCCCGACGGCGGTGGGCGTGCCGTACAGCGCCGAGGACAGAAAGCCCGCGATGGTGGCGCGCTGCTTGTCCGTCGGCTGCCGTCGCTGCACCGCCTCGACGGGCTCCAGCGGCGGGAAGGCCCCGGTGGTCCGCGACTCCGCCATCGCCCACGCCTCGGGGAGCAGGAGGTCGCGCGCGCGGGTGGTCGTGCGGGCGACCATGACCTCGAGGCTGATGACGACGTAGGGCTCGGGGCAGGCCTCGGTGGGCCGGAACTCGCGCCGGTAGCGGGCGATCGCGCCGTCGTCCGTGGACAGGGCCGGCCCGCCGACGACGACGGGCAGCCCGGCCCGCGCCGCGACCTCCAGGCCGCTCCCGGTGGCGAGGACGAGGACGGGCGGCGGCTCCGCGACGACCGGCATCGCGGTCACCGGCCCGTGCCCGGTGAGGAAGTCCCGCAGCGCCGCGAGGTCCGCCGCGAAGGCCTCCGGCGCGTACCGCGTGGTACCGAGCGCCTCCCGGACGGGCGCCGTGAAGCCCAGGGACCGCCCCACCCCGAGGTCGATGCGCCCCGGGTGCAGCGCCTCGAGCATGGCGAACTGCTCGGCGACGACGATCGGCCGGTGGTTGGGGAGCATGACACCACCCGAGCCCACCCGGATGCGGCTCGTCGCGGCGGCCACCGCCGCGGCCAGCACGGCCGGGGCACCGCTCGCGATCCCCGGCACCGCGTGGTGCTCGGCCACCCAGAACCGGTGGTAGCCCAGCGACTCGGCCCGCTGCGCGCGCCCGACCGTGGCCCGGAGCGCCGCCGCGTGCTCCTCACCGGCCCGGGTGCGGGAGCGGTCAAGGAGGGAGAGGCGCAGGCGGGTCACTCCATCGAGGTTAGGACGGCCGGCCGGCCCCGTCGCGGGATGCCGCCCGCCGCGACGGGCCGCACAGTATGGGGATGGATGACGCCTCCACCGCTCCCGAGACCCGCGACGTCGTCGTCATCGGCGCGGGACCGGCGGGTCTGTCCGCCGCCCTCGTCCTGGGCCGCGCCCGCCGCTCCGTCACGGTCGTGGACGCGGGCAGCCCGCGCAACGCCTGCTCCGCCGCCCTCCACGGCTTCCTCACCCGCGACGGCGCCGCGCCGGCGGACTTCCTCGCCGTCGCCCGCCGTGAGGTGAGCGGCTACGGGGTGGAGGTCGTCGCGGACGAGGCGAGCGCCGTCGTCGTCGAGGGCGCCGACCCGCCGTCCCTGCGGGTGGAGCTCACCGGGGGCCACCACCTGCGGGCCCGCCGGGTCGTCGTGGCGAGCGGGATCGTCGACGAGCTGCCCGACGTCGCCGGCCTGGCCGAGCGGTGGGGGTCCGAGGTCCTGCACTGCCCCTACTGCCACGGCTACGAGGTGCGCGACCGGCCGCTCGTCGTCCTCGCGGGGAGCACGGAGGGCGCGGTCCACCAGGCGCTGCTGCTGCGGCAGTGGTCCGAGGACGTCACCGTCGTCACCCACGACGCCGGCCCCGTGGACGACGACGCTGCCACGCTCCTCGCCGCCCGTGACGTGCGGGTGGTGCCGGGCCGGGCGCGTGAGCTGGTCGACGGCGAGGGCGGCACCCTCGCCGTCGTGCTCGACGACGGCACCCGGGTGGCGTGCGGGGCCGTCTTCGTCGCCCCGCGGTTCCGGCTCAACAGCGCCGTGCTCACCGGGCTGGGCGCCCGCACCGTCACGAGCGACATGGGTACGGCGCTGGAGACCGACGACGAGGGCCGCACCTCGGTGCCGGGCGTGTGGGCGGCGGGCAACGTCGTCGACCTGTCCTGCCAGGTGCTCGGCGCGGCCGAGCTGGGCTCACGAGCGGGGATCGGCATCAACGGCGAGCTCGCGCTGGCCGACGCGCACGCCGCCCGCGCCGCCGCCCTGGAGTCGGCTCAGCGCCGCCAGTAGGAGCAGAAGTCGACCCGCGACTTCGGCAGGCCGGCCCCCTGCGCCCAGCGGCGCGCGCCGAGCGCGAGCGCCTTCTCACCGACCGCGTAGACGTAGTCGTCCGGCTCCAGCCGCTCCTCACGCAGGAGGCTGAGGGCCGCGTCCCCGGGCTGGGCGCCGGGCTCGCGCACGGCCCAGCGCACCCGGGTGCTGGCGAAGCTCGGCAGCGGGCGGCGGTCCTCGGGGTGGGCCACCTCGAGGATGAACACGGCGCGCTCGTCGTCGGGCAGGGAACGGGCGATCCCCTCCGCCGCGGGCAGCCCGCTCTCGTCGACGACGACGACGGACTTCCCGCGGACCGGCTCGGTCGCGTAGAACCTGCCCTGGTCGAGGACGCCGACGACGTCGCCGGGCTTGGCGGCGAGCGCCCAGGCTGCCGCCACACCGGCGACCTCACCGGTGGCGGGGTCGGTGTGGACGACGAAGTCGATGTCGATCTCCCAGCCGCCCCCGGGGCCAGGGCGCGCGGCGCGGACGGTGTAGTTGCGCACCGAGCCGCGGATCTCCGGGTCGATCCCGGTCCAGCGGCTGTACCAGCCCTCGGGTCCGCCGTCGGGCAGGACGGGAAGCTCGTGACCGGGGGCGGCGAGGAAGAGCCGCAGCCACTGGTCGTAGCCCATGGGCACGAAGGTGCGGTCCAGGGTGTCGTCGGCGCCGGTGAGGACGACGCGCACGAAGCTCGGGCACACGCGCTCGGTGCGCACGACGCGGGCGTAGGTGGCGCGGGCGGAGGCCGGACGGACGGCCTTGGTCCGCTGGAGCACCTGGGTCATGTGAGCGCCTCCTCGAGCATGGGCACGATCTGCTCGACCGCGTACTGCTGGGACAGGACCGTGCCGAGGGAGTAGGCCGAGGCGAGGTCCCCGTCGATGACGACGGCGCGGCCGTCCGCCACGGCGGGGAGCTGCTGGAACATCGGGTCCTCGGTGATCTCGCTCGTCTCGATGAAGATCGGGAAGGCGACGACGAGGTCGGCGTCGAGGGCGTCGAGGCGCTCGGCCGACAGGGAGACGGAGAAACCGGACGCGTCCGGCTCCATCTCCGCGATCTGCGGGTTCTGCACGAAGCCGAGCTTCTCGAGGAAGTCGACCCGCTCGCTGCCCTCGACGTAGGCGCCCCAGCCCTCGGACGTGAGGGTGGCCGCGGTGGCGGTCCGCCCCTCCCAGTCGGGGTGGTCGGCGCGGGCCTGGGCGAAGGTGTCCTCGAGCCCGGTGAGGAGCTGCTCGCCCTCCTCCTGCTTGCCGAGCGCCGCGGCGATCATCTCGAGCTGCTGCTCGGTGGTCGTGAGGTAGCTCTCACCACCCTCGGGCACGCCGATCGTCGGCGCGATCGAGGCGAGGCGGTCGTACCGGGCCTGGTCGCCCGAGCTCTTGACGTCGAGGATGAGGTCCGGCTCGAGGGCGGCGATCGCCTCGAAGGAGGGCTCCATGGTCTCGATGATCTCCGGGGCCTCGTCGTACAGACCCTCGGCCCACGGGCCTACGCCCTCGCCGCCGAAGGCGAGCCAGTCCGAGGCGCCGACCGGCTGCACGTCCAGGGCCAGCGCCGTCTCGGCGTCCCCCCAGCCGAGCGCGACGACCCGCTCGGGCTCCTCCTCCACGGTGACGTCCCCGAACGCCGTCTCGACGACGACGGGGAAGGCGCCGTCCGTCGTCGCCGGCGTCGTCTGCCCCTCCGGCTCCTGCGAGCCGCCGTCGTCCCCGCACGCGGCGAGGGTGAGGGACAGAAGGAGTGTCGCGGTCAGGACTCGCGCGGCAGGACGGCGTCGGGGCATGGTGGCCTCTCGGAGGAAGTCGCCCGGTGGTCCACCGGGCACGTAGGTGAGGCTAACCTAAGTACTCGTGCGGACCTTGGTCAAGAGCCCGGCAGCGCAGGGCCCTGGTCGGGCCCGGCGCGGACGCACCCGCGCCCTGTGGCTGCTCGCCGCCCTCGCGGTCCTCCTGCTGGCTCTCGTGGCGAGCATGGCCGTCGGCTCCCGGGCCATCGCACCGGCCGACGTCCTCGGCGCGCTGCTCGGCACCAACCCCGACCCTGTCGAGACGACCGTCGTCCTCGACGGGCGGCTGCCGCGCACCGCGATCGCGCTCGCCGCCGGTGCCGCGCTCGGCGTGGCCGGGGCGCTCATCCAGGCCCTCACCCGCAACCCGCTCGCCGACCCCGGCATCCTCGGCGTCAACGCCGGCGCGGCCTTCGCCGTCGCGATCGCCGTCGGGGTGCTCGGGGTGACGAGCGTGTGGGGCTACCTGTGGTTCGCCTTCGGCGGTGCCTTCGCGGCGGCGGTCCTCGTCTACGCCGTCGGCTCCTCGCTGCGGACCGGCGCCCGCCCGGTGACGCTCACGCTCGCCGGCGTCGCGCTGGGGGCGGTGCTGAGCGGGATCACCTCGGCGATGGTGCTCGCGGACCCGGCGAGCTTCCAGGCGATGCGGGCCTGGGAGTCCGGCTCCCTCGCGGGGCGCGACGCGACAGCGCTCACCGCGCTGGCCCCGTTCCTCGTGGCCGCCCTCGTCCTCGCCCTCGCGCTGGCCCCCTCCCTCAACGCCGTCGCACTCGGGGAGGACCTCGCGCGCGCGCTCGGGGCGCGGCTGCCGCTCGTGCGGGTGCTGTCGGTCCTCGTCATCACCGTGCTGGCGGGCGGGGCGACGGCGATCGCCGGGCCGATCGCCTTCATCGGCCTCATGGTCCCGCACGTGGCGCGGTGGATCGCAGGCCCGGACCAGCGGTGGATCATGGCCTACACGATGGTCCTGGCCCCGATCCTCCTCCTGTCCGCCGACGTCGTCGGGCGCGTCGTCCTGCTGCCCGGGGAGCTGCCCGCCGGGATCGTCACCGCCGTGCTCGGCGCCCCGGTGCTCATCGCGCTCGTGCGCCGCCGCGGGGTGAGCGGGCTGTGAGCGTGACGACGCCGCGGGCGGCGCACCGCGCGCGGACCGTGGGGATGCCCGGCAGCGCCCGCCGGGTGCCGCGCCGCCAGGTCGCCGTCACCGCCGTGCTCGCCGTGGTCACGGTCCTCCTCGCGCTGCTCGCCCTCGGGCTGGGCGACTACCCGCTCTCACCGGTCGAGGTCGTGCGGGCGGCACTCGACCCGGGCGCCGGTTTCGCGCACGAGATCGTCGTCGAGTGGCGTCTGCCGCGGGTGCTCACCGCCGTCGTCTTCGGCGGGGCGCTCGGCGTCTCGGGGGCGATCTTCCAGTCCCTCACCCGCAACCCGCTCGGCTCCCCCGACATCATCGGCTTCGTCACCGGCTCCTACACCGGCGCTCTCGTCGTGCTCACGGTCGCGGGCACCGCCGCCCTGTCCACGACGGTCGGTGCGCTGGTGGGCGGGCTGGCCACCGCCGTCGTCGTCTACATCCTCGCCTACCGCGGCGGGATCCTCGGCTTCCGGCTCAT
Organism: Georgenia sp. Marseille-Q6866; assembly: GCF_965111665.1. Lineage (NCBI taxonomy): Bacteria > Bacillati > Actinomycetota > Actinomycetes > Allobogoriellales > Allobogoriellaceae > Georgenia > Georgenia sp. Marseille-Q6866. The sequence continues at coordinate 18,106 of NZ_CBCOOR010000029.1, forward strand.
CATCGTCGGCATCGCCGTGACGGCGGCGCTGCACGCCGTCAACACCTACCTCCTGCTGCGGGCCGAGACCGAGGTGGCGATGGCGGCGGCGATCTGGGGCGCCGGGTCGATCTCGCTCGTCGGCTGGGACGAGCTGGTCCCGGCCCTCCTCGCCCTCGCGCTGCTCACGCCGCTCGGACTGCTCGCCCCCTCCCTGCGCCAGCTCGAGCTCGGCGACGACGCCGCCCGCGCCCACGGCCTGCGCGTGGAGCCGGCGCGGCTGCTGCTCGTCCTCGGCGGTGTGGCGCTCACCGCCGTCGTCACGGCCACCGCTGGCCCCATCGCCTTCGTCGCGCTCGCCGCGCCGCAGATCGCGCGGCGCCTCACCGGCAGCGCGGGCCTGCCCCTCCTCCCGGCGGCCGTGACCGGCTCGCTCGTCATGCTGGGGGCCGACGTCGTCGCCCAGCACGCCCTGCCCAGCGGTGGCGTCCCGGTCGGGATCGTCACGGTGGTGGGCGGCGGCATCTACCTCCTGGCCCTGCTCATGATCGAGGTGCGACGACGGTGACCGACCTTCCCGGCGCGCGGCTCGCCGCCCGCGACCTCACCCTCGCCTACGAGCGGCGGACCGTGTCCACCGACCTGTCGGTCGCCGTCCCCGACGGGTCCTTCACGGCGATCATCGGGCCCAACGCGTGCGGGAAGTCGACCCTGCTGCGGGCCCTGGCGCGCGTCCTGCGGCCCCGGGCCGGGGAGGTCGTGCTCGACGGCCGCGCGCTCGGGGAGTACCGGTCCAAGGAGGTGGCCCGCGTCGTCGGGCTGCTGCCGCAGAGCAGCGAGGCCCCGGACGGCATCACCGTCGCCGACCTCGTCTCCCGCGGCCGCTTCCCCCACCAGCGGCTCGTGCGGCAGTGGACGGCGGAGGACGACGACGCCGTGTGGCAGGCCCTGGAGGCGACCGGCACCGACTCGCTGGCCGACCGTCTCGTCGCCGAGCTCTCCGGCGGGCAGCGGCAGCGGGTGTGGGTGGCGATGGCCCTGGCCCAGCAGGCGGAGATCCTGCTCCTCGACGAGCCGACGACCTTCCTCGACATCGCCCACCAGATCGAGCTCCTCGACCTGTTCACCCAGCTCCACCGGCAGGGACGCACGATCGTCGCCGTCCTCCACGACCTCAACCACGCGGCGCGCTACGCGACGCACCTCGTCGTCATGAAGGACGGGGAGGTGGTGGCGAGCGGTGCGCCGTCGTCGATCATGACGGCGGAGCTCGTCCGGGAGGTCTTCGGCCTGCCCTGCGTCGTCATCGACGACCCCGTCTCGCACACGCCGCTCGTCGTCCCCGCGACGGGCGACTGGGACCGCGGCCCGGGTGGCGGGAAGGCGCAGGATACGGTGAAATAGCGGGCACTTCCGTGGAGGGAGTGGGAGTGCCATGCCGCGTTACGTCATCGGTGCCGATGTCGCGCTCGAGCTCGGCCTCGGGGCGGTCCGGCCGGGCAAGGGGGCGCAGTTGGTGGCGCCGACGCTCCTGCGCTCGGAGCTGCTCTCGCTCCTGTACCGCTGCACCCGCTCGGGGCAGGTGAGCCGCGAGGAGGCGCAGGCGTGCTTCGACCACGTCCGCAGCCTGCGGATCCGCGTGCTGGGCGACCGGGTGCTGCTGCGGGCGGCCTGGGACGTGGCCGAGCGGATGTCGTGGGAGGACACGGGCACGGCGGAGTACGTCGCGCTCACCCGGCTGCAGGCCGACGCCTTCGTCACGCTCGACGAGGAGGTGGCGCGGCAGGCCGCCCAGGAGGTGCGGGTCGCGACCCTCGAGGAGCTGCTCGGCGCCCGCTGAGGTCCTACAGGTGCTCCTCCGCGTCCTCCGCGAGGAGCACACGGAGCCGCGCCTGGTCGGTCTCGTACTGCGCGAAGACCTTGTCCCGCCACGAGCTGGGACGCTGCGCCGGGGCCTGCTGGTCCACCGTTGCGGTCACGCCGCCACCTCCGTCCGGTCCGCCGGCGGTCTGCCGGTATGCCTTGACCATCGGCCGGACCGGACGGAATGTGAGGGACGGCCGCTACATGTCCCGGTAGCGCCGGGCGGCGGCGAGCGCCTCCTCGACGACGGCGACCGGTGCGGGCTGGGCGGTCCAGTCGGGGTAGGTGGTCCCGGGCCTCACGAAGACCATCCCGTAGGCCGCGGTGTCGCGCTGGTAGCGCCAGCCCTCGGCGAGCGGCCCGGCGTCGACGACGTCGTAGCCGAGCGAGTCGATGAAGGCGGTGACCTGCTCCTTGGCGGCGGCGTCGTCCCCGGCGATCGGGATGGCGGAGCGCTCGGGGCTGCCGGCGGGACGCGGGAGCTCGGCGAGGTGGGCGAAGTTGATGTTGTTGAAGGCCTTGACGACCTTCGACTCGGGCAGGTGCTCCTGGAGCATCTCGCTCACCGTCGTCGACTCGTCGTCGAGCTCGGGGATGTGGCCGTCACGCTCGTGGTAGTAGTTGTTGGTGTCGATGACGACCTTGCCGCGCAGCGGCTCGACCGGCACCTTCCGGTAGGCGGTGAACGGGACCGTCACGACGACGATCTCGCCGGCCGCGGCCGCCTCCTCCGCCGTCGCCGCCCGGGCGAGCGGGCCGAGCTCCGCGACGAGGTCGGAGAGCGTCTCCGGCCCGCGGCTGTTGCTCAGCACCACCTCGTGCCCCACGGCGACCGCGAGACGCGCGAGGGCGCTGCCGATGTGTCCACTGCCGATGAGTCCGATCGTTGTCATGGGCGCTGCAACCGGATCGGCGGCGCTGGCATTCCCCGTCCGGCCCGGTGTGGGTGTCGCTGATCTGCGCACATGTCCCGGCTTGGGCGCCCGTTCGACAGGTGTCACGGCGTGTCGCGCGCGTGTCGCGGAGATGTGCGCAGGACGGCGACGACGCACGGTCAGCCGGTGGGCTGCTGACCGATCCGCTCGGCGATGAGGTCATGGACGACGGTGAGCGGTTCGCGGGTGAGAGGCACCCAGACGGTGCGCCCGTCGCGCAGATGCAGCTCGAGGCGGGTGCTCCAGTCGATCCGGCTGGGGATGTCACTGCGGACGGCCGTGATGTCGGTGTAGGGGATGCGCCGGGTCAGCACGGCGGAGCGCAGGACGAGCTCGGTGTCGCGCAGCTCGACCGCCTTGGGTCGCAGGAGCGCGAGGGCGAAGACCATCGGGACGACGGCCGGCAGGAGCGACACGATGCTGCCGGGGCCCCGGACGACCGTGAACCACACCGCGGCAGCGAACAGCACGGCCACGACCACCAGGAGAACCCGCTCCCAGCGCCGCACCTCCTGGCGCAGGAGGACGCGCGGCTGGTCGTCGCGAGGGTCGCTCCCCATGCCAGGAGCCTGCCAGGCGGCACCGAGCCGTGTCCGCGGGATGGCGGCCGGGAGGTCAGTCGTCGAGCTCGTCGAGCCGGGCGAGGGCCGTCTCCCAGCGCCCACGCCGCTCGTCGTCGTCCTGCTCCCACCACGGAGTGCCACGCTCGCCGAGGCCGTTCTTGGCCAGGCCGACGCGCTCGCGAGCGGGAGCCGGGTCGTGGCCGGCCTTCTTCAGGGCGCGGACGCCGGAGCGTCCTCGGCCGAGGTGGGACAGCAGGCGCTCGGCGACCTCCGGCGGGAGTGACGGGTCCTGCCGGCGCCACCGGCGCCCGTCCACGACGAGCCAGCGCTCGTCGTCGTCCGCGGCCTGCTCGCCGCCCTCGTCCGGTGCTGCCACGGTGGCTCCTGTCCCCTCGTCGTCGCGACCATCAACCCCCGGGGGCTGCCGGGGCGCAACACGGCGCCGGCCGCCGACGCGCACCGGTGCGGCCGCGCCCCGATGATGACGACCATGACCGCTCTGCTGTGGCTGCGCCGCGACCTGCGCCTCCACGACCTGCCGGCCCTGCTCGCCGCCCACGAGGCGGGTGGTGAGGTGCTGCCGGTTTTCGTCGCCGACCCGGCGCTCCTCGCGACGGCGGGGACGGTGCGCCGGGCCCATCTCGCCGCCGCCCTGGGCGAGCTCGACGAGTCCTACGACGGCGCCGTCGTCGTCCGCGTCGGCCGGCCGGAGGAGGAGATCCCCCGGCTCGTGCGCGAGGTCGGGGCCGGCAGCGTCCATTTCAGCCGGGAGACCACGCCGTACGGCCGCCGTCGTGACGAGCGGGTCGAACGCGCCCTGGGCGAGGTGCCGCTCGTCGCGACCGGCACCCCGTACGCCGTCGGGCCGGGGCTCGTGCGCAAGGCCGACGGCGAGCCGTTCCGGGTGTTCACCCCCTTCTCCCGCGCCTGGCGCGAGCACGGCTGGCCAGCGCCCGCGCCGTTGCCCGACGGGCTGCGCTGGCACCGCGGCGCCGAGTCCTCACCGCTCCCCTGGGACGCGGAGGCGGACGTCAGCTGCGGTGAAGCGTCGGCACGCGCGCGCTGGGAGGCGTTCCTCGAGGAGGATCTCGAGGGCTACGGCGACGGCCGCGACCGGCCCGACCTCGACGTGACCTCCCAGATGTCGGTGCACCTCAAGTACGGCACGATCCACCCGCGGACGATGCTCGCCGACATCGCCGCCCACCCCGCCGGGCGCACGGAGGGGGCGCAGCGCTACGTCACCGAGCTGTGCTGGCGCGAGTTCTACGCCGACGTCCTGTGGCACCGGCCGGAGTCGGCCTGGTCGGACCTGCGCGAGGACCTGCGCGGCATGGCGTACGCGGACCCGGGCGGCGAGGCGGCGGGCCACATGCGGGCCTGGCAGGAGGGACGGACCGGGTTCCCCTTCGTCGACGCGGGCATGCGGCAGCTGCTCGCCGAGGGGTGGATGCACAACCGGGTGCGGATGGTCGTCGCGAGCTTCCTCGTCAAGGACCTCCACGTGTGGTGGGGCCACGGGGCGCGGTACTTCCTCGAGCACCTGCGTGACGGCGACATCGCCTCCAACAACCACGGCTGGCAGTGGGTGGCGGGGACCGGGACCGACGCCACGCCGTACTTCCGCGTCTTCAACCCCGTCACCCAGGGCGAGCGCTTCGACCCCGACGGCGCGTACGTCCGCCGCTACGTGCCCGAGCTCGCGCACGTCCCCGGCGCCGCCGTGCACCAGCCGTGGACGGTGCCCGACGGTCTGGCCCACGGGTACCCCGAGCGCATCGTCGACCACGCCGCGGAGCGGGTCGAGGCGCTGCGCCGCTACGAGGAGGCGAAGGGGCGGCACGCGGCCGGGTAAGCGGCGCTCGGCGGCCGCGCCGCCTGCTCCCGTTGCGGGCGAATCAGGCCGGGCGGAACATGTGAGCCCCGGTGCACCGGGGACGTGGCCGACACGAGCAGGGGGATGACGTGGCGTACCGATCCGTCGCCGACCAGGACGTGACCGAGCTCGGCGGAGCCGTCAGCGTCCTCGCCCGGCAACGTGTCGGACGCTCCTGTCGAGCTCCAGGACATCGACCTCGCCGCTCCAGGTATCGACGTGGTCGAGTGGGCCGTCTTCCCGCGAGAGTGGCCGGGTGGGGTACTTGCGGGCGATCAGATGCCTGCGGAAGAGGGCTCGCGCCAGATAGATCCCGGCGCGACTGACCTGCTCGTGATGGTTCTACGCCTGGACGCCGCGACACAGTCACCATCCGTTGCACCCGAGGTTGCGTACCAGGACGGAGACGGCCGCGACGGGTCCGTCGATCTCACCTGGTCGATCACGTTGCTACCTCACGGCCAAGAGTGCTATCCCGATGTGGTGAATTGACTCGAGTTCGGAAACCGGTGCGACACCTGTGTCGAATCGTTGGCGCCGCGGCAGTGGCGATGATCCCGTCATTTCCTATTGTGCAGGAAGAGATCCTCGAGCAGTTTGGAGCCCAAAGTGGGGTTACAAGGCCACCCCCGGCAGACCACCCCTGCTAGTGCGCCATGTCGTGGAACCGCGAGTAGTGGCCCTGGAAGGCCACGGTGATCGTGTCGGTGGGACCGTTACGGTGCTTGGCGACGATGATGTCGGCCTCGCCCGGGCGGGTCTCCCTGTCGTAGGCGTCCTCGCGGTGGAGGAGCATGACCATGTCGGCGTCCTGCTCGAGCGAGCCCGACTCGCGGAGGTCGCTCATCGCCGGCTTCTTGTCGGTGCGCTGCTCGGGGCCACGGTTGAGCTGGGCGACGGCGATGACCGGCACCTCGAGCTCCTTGGCGAGGAGCTTGAGCGCACGGGAGAACTCCGAGACCTCCTGCTGCCGTGACTCCACCCGCTTGCCCGAGGACATCAGCTGGAGGTAGTCGACGACGATGAGGCGCAGGTCGTGGCGCTGCTTGAGGCGCCGCGCCTTGGCGCGGATCTCCATGAGCGACATGTTCGGGCTGTCGTCGATGAACAGCGGCGCCTCGGACACCCGGCTCATCGCCGCGGCCACCTTGGTCCAGTCCTCGTCGCGCATCGTGCCCTTACGCATGTTCTGCAGCGGCACGCCGGCCTCGGCGGAGAGCAGACGCATGGTGAGCTCGGTGCGGCCCATCTCGAGGGAGAAGATCACCGAGGTGAGCCCGTGCTTGATCGACGCTGATCTACACATGTCCAGGGACAGCGTCGACTTCCCAATAGCCGGCCTCGCCGCGATGATGATCATCTGGCCGCCGTGCAGGCCGTTGGTCAGCGTGTCGAGGTCGTTGAACCCGGTGGGGACACCGACCATGCCCTCCCCGCGGTTGGCGGCGTTCTCGATCTCCTCCATCGTGAGGTTGATCGTGTCGCGCAGCGGGACGTAGTCCTCGCTCGTGCGCTGCTCGGTGACCGCGTAGACCTCGGCCTGGGCGGAGTTGACGAGATCGTCGACGTCCCCGCCGTCGGTCGCGTAGCCGAGCTGGGCGATGCGGGTGCCGGCCTCGACGAGCCGCCGCAGGACCGCCTGGTCGCGCACGAGCCGGGCGTAGTAGCCGGCGTTGGCCGCGGTGGGCACCGAGGCGATGAGGGTGTGGAGGTAGGCGGCGCCGCCCACCCGGCCCAGCTCGCCGCGCCGGCCCAGCTCGGCGGCCACGGTGACGGCGTCGGCCGGCTCGCCGCGGCCGTACAGGTCGATGATCGCGTCGTAGACGAGCTCGTGCGCGGGCCGGTAGAAGTCCGGGCCCCGCAGCTCCTCGACGACGTCGGCGATGGCGTCCTTGGACAGCAGCATGCCGCCGAGCACGCTCTGCTCCGCGGCGAGGTCCTGCGGCGGCGTGCGGTCGTAGAGCTCGCGCCCACCCCGTCCGGACTCGAGAACCCGGTCGTCCAGATCAGTCATCGTCACCCTCCTGCTCCTGGTCTATCGCGGACCACTGACATGCCCCGGTCCGCGTCGACCCGAACGGGCCGGCGGCGCACCCGGGGGCGCGCCACGCGCGCGATGACCTGCCCGTGCACCGTACGGTGCACAGGCGCACGGATCCATCCACGGGTGTGGACAACCCTGGGGACAGATGGTGGATAGGGCTGGCCCCTCCGTGCACAGGCGGTGGACAATCATGTGGATAACACCCGTGCAACTCTCCCGAAGCCCCGGAATCTCGCGGGTCGGCCCGTGCACACAGTGTGGAAGGAAATTGGTCGGCACATTGGTGGACAACGCACGGCGCACTGGGGACAGTGGGCGATCCCTCGACCGACAGATCCTCTACCTGGCCGTCCCCGCCCTCGGGGCGCTCGTCGCCGAGCCGCTCTTCGTCCTCATCGACTCCGTCATGGTGGGCCGCCTCGGCACCGCCGAGCTCGCGGGCCTGTCCCTGTCCTCCACCCTCCTCGTCTCCACCGTCGGCGTCTTCGTCTTCCTCGCCTACGCCACGACGGCGGCCACCGCCCGCCGCATCGGTGCGGGTGACCGCGCGGGCGCCGTCACGGCCGGCGTCGACGGCATGTGGCTCGCCCTGGGCCTCGGCGTCCTCACCGCGGCACTCCTCGGCGCCGGGGCGCCGTGGATCGTCAGCGCCCTCGGCGCCGGGGACGCCGTCACGCCCCACGCCGTCGCCTACCTCCAGTACTCGGCCGGCGGGCTGCCCGGCATGTTCGTCGTCCTCGCGGCCACCGGAACCCTGCGCGGCCTCCTCGACACCCGCACCCCACTCGTCGTCGCGACGGTGGGTGCCGCCGTCAACGTCGCCCTCAACGCCACCTTCATCTACGGCCTCGACATGGGGGTCGCCGGGTCGGGACTCGGCACCGCGATCGCCCAGACGCTCATGGCGCTCAGCCTCGCCGTCGTCGTCCTGCGCGGCGCCCGCGGCCTGTCCGTCTCGCTGCGCCCCCGACCCGGGGGGATCTGGGCCAACGCCCGCGCCGGCACACCGCTGCTCGTGCGCACCGTGAGCCTGCGCGTGGCCATCCTCCTCACCGTCGTCACCGCGACGGCCCTCGGGGCCGTGCCGCTCGCCGCCCACCAGGTCGTCAACTCGCTGTGGGGGCTCGCGGCCTTCGCCATGGACGCCCTCGCGATCGCCGCGCAGGCGATGGTCGGTCAGGGGCTCGGCGCGGGCGACACCTCCCGGGTCCGTGCCGTGCTGCGCCGCACGCTGCAGTGGGGGGTCGGTGCGGGCGCCGTCATCGGCGTCGTCATCGCCGCCGGCGGCTGGTGGATCACCACCCTGTTCACCACCGACCCGGAGGTCCGCACGGCCGCCGCCGTCGCGCTCGTCGTCACCGGCCTGCTCATGCCGATGGCCGGGTGGGTGTTCGTGCTCGACGGCGTGCTCATCGGGGCGGGCGACGGCACCTTCCTCGCGTGGGCCGGCGTCCTCACGCTCGTCGTCTACGTCCCGGTGCTCGCGGCCGTGTGGGCCTGGGCCCCGCACGACGGCGTGGGCCTGGCCTGGCTGTGGGCGGCCTTCGCGGGGGGCTTCATGGCCGCCCGCGCGATCACCACCGGCCTGCGTGCCCGCGGCGGCAGGTGGATGGTCCTCGGCGCCGCCTAGCCCGACAACGCGCGAGGCGCCGGCCGGTGGTCTCCCACCGGCCGGCGCCTCGAGTACGGCTAGGGCCTGGTCAGGCCTCGACGACCTGGACCGTGAGGTTGGCCTGGACGTCGGCGTGCAGGCGGACCTGCACCCGGTGCTCGCCGAGCGCCTTGATCGGGTTGGTGACCTCGATCTTGCGCTTGTCGATCGCCGGGCCGCCGGCAGCCTTGACCGCGTCGGCGATCTCGCCGGTGGTCACGGAGCCGAACAGGCGTCCGCCGGAGCCGGCGCGCACGGCGACGACGACCGACTTGGACTGCAGCGAGTCGCGTGCCGCGCGGGCGTCCTCGACCGTGGAGATCTCGCGGGCCTTGCGGGCCTTGCGGATCTGGTCGATCTGCTTCTGCGCGCCCTTGGTCCAGGCGGTCGCCAGGCCACGGGGCACGAGGTAGTTGCGGGCGTAGCCGTCCTTGACCTCGACGACGTCGCCTGCCTCGCCGAGGCCGGAGACCTCGTGGGTGAGAATGAGCTTGGCCATTGTGTGTCTCCCTTGGGTCAGCGAGCGGAGCTCGCGTAGGGCAGCAGGGCCATCTCGCGGGCGTTCTTGACTGCCTTGGCGATGGCGCGCTGCTCCTGGACGGACACACCGGTCACGCGACGCGCACGGATCTTCCCGCGGTCGGAGATGAACTTGCGCAGCAGCGCGGTGTCCTTGTAGTCGATGCCCTCGACCTTGGCCGACTTCAGCGGGTTGGCCTTCTTCTTGCCGGGCTTGCGAAGTACGGGCTTCGCCATGATGTGCTCCTTGGGTTCTTCATGCGCGGCTCACGCCACGCTGTACGTCTGATCAGAAGGGGGGCTCGTCACCGAACGAGCTCGACCCACCCGTGGCCCACGGGTCGTCGGCCTGGCCGCCGGCCGGCTGGCCGAAGCCGCCGCCCTGCTGGCCGCCACCGAAGCCACCGCTCTGCTGGCCACCGAAACCGCCACCCTGCTGGCCTCCGCCGCCACCGCCGCCGAAGCCGCCACCACCGCCGCCGCCACCGCGCTGCGTGCGCGTGACCTTGGCTGTGGCGTAGCGGAGGGACGGAGCGACCTCGTCGACCTGCATCTCGACGACGGTGCGCTTCTCGCCCTCGCGGGTCTCGAAGGACCGCTGGACGAGGCGCCCCTGGACGATGACACGGTTGCCCTTGGCGAGCGACTCGGCGACGTTCTCCGCCGCCTCCCGCCACACCGAGCAGCGCATGAACAGCGTCTCGCCGTCCTTCCACTCGTTGGACTGCCGGTCGAACGTCCGCGGCGTCGAGGCCACGGTGAAGCTCGCGACGGCCGCACCGGAGGGGGTGAAGCGCAGCTCGGGGTCAGCCGTGAGGTTGCCCACCACGGTGATGACGGTCTCGCCTGCCATGTCGGTCTCCTCTAGGGGTCAGGGGGTGGTCGGGATGCTCAGGGAGCGTCCGGACGGATGAGCTTGGTGCGCAGGACGGACTCGTTGAGCCCGAGCTGGCGGTCGAGCTCCTGGGCGAGCTCCGGCGTCGACGTCATGTTGACGACGGCGTAGATGCCCTCGGAACGCTTGTTGATGTCGTAGGCAAGACGACGCTTACCCCAGATGTCGACCTTGTCGACCTGGCCCCCACCGGTCGTGATGACCGAGAGCAGCTTGTCGAGCGACGGGGCGACGGTGCGCTCGTCGACCTCCGGGTCGAGGATGATCATCAGCTCGTACTGGCGCATGCTTATACCCACCTCCTCTGGACTTGGCGGTCACGGACGGTCCGTGACAGGAGGGTGATGCGATTGCGGCTGCGGACGGGTACGCAGGTACGCACCGGCCGCGGCCAACGCACCACTCTAACGCACGACGACGTGCCCCCGGAGCGTCATCCACATCACTGTCGGGCGCACAATGGCGCCCATGACCACGCGCGGCTTCACCTCCGACAACGCCTCCGGCGCCCACCCGGCCGTCCTCGCCGCCCTCGCCGCGGCCGCCGAGGGACACGCGCCGTCCTACGGGGCCGACACCGTCACCGCGGCGCTCGACGCCCGCGCCCGGGAGGTCTTCGGCCCCGACGCGACGATCCTGCCGGTCTTCAACGGGACGGGCGCCAACGTCGTCGCGCTCGGGGCGATGCTGCAGAAGTGGGACGCCGTCCTCACCTCCGAGCACGCCCACCTCGCCACGGACGAGTCGACCGCTCCCCAGCTCGTCGCCGGCGCCGCCGTGCGCACGCTCCCGGCACGGGACGGGAAGGTCGACGTCGGGGACGTCGTCGCCGTCCTCGCCGCAGACGACGGCAGCGTCCACCACGCCCGCCCCGCCGCCCTCTCCCTCACCCAGAGCACCGAGCTCGGCACGGTCTACCGGCCCGAGGAGCTCACCGACCTCGTCGCGGCCGTGCACGGCCACGGCGCCTCCGTCCACGTCGACGGCGCACGGCTGGCCAACGCCGCCGCCCGGCTCGGCACCTCCCTCGCCGCGCTCACGACGGCGCAGGGCGTGGACGTCGTCTCCTTCGGGGCGACGAAGAACGGGGCGCTGTTCGGGGACGCGATCGTCGTGCTCGACCCGGCGCTCGTGGAGCCGGTCGCGCGGCTGCGCAAGGCCTCCACCCAGCTGGCCTCGAAGATGCGCTTCGTCTCCGCGCAGCTCCTCGTGCTGCTCACCGACGAGCTGTGGCGCACGACGGCGCAGCACGCCAACGACGCAGCCGACCACCTCGCCGCGCTGCTGCGCTCCGAGCTCGGTCTCGAGCCGGTCCACCCGGTGGAGGCAAACGCCGTCTTCGTGCCCGTGCCGCCGGCGGCGGTCGGGGCGGTGACGGCGCAGCTCCCGGTCCTCGCGTGGAACCGGCCCGCGGGCGTGCTCCGCGCGGTGTGCTCCTTCGACACGACCGAGGAGGACGTCCGGGCGCTCGTCAGCGGGCTGGCGCGCATCCTGGGCTGACCGCGCCGGCGGGGGGGTGCCACAAAGCACCTGGCCCGGGCTGCGGCGCAAGGCCCACGGCTTGACGGACGCCTCCTGCACTCCCGGCGCCGGGACCTTTGTGGCACACGCCCGGGCGCACGCGGGCTCGGAGACGCGAGAGCGCAGCTCCGGCAGGAGCTGCGCTCTCGTAGGTGGGACCGGATCAGCCGCCCGGTGTTCGCTGACCGCCCTGGCCGCCCTGACCGCCGCCCGGGCGGGCGGGTCGTGTGGCCTCGCCGTCGCCCGTCGGTTCCTCGGTCGGGTCCTCGGTCGGCTCCTCGGTGGTGGGCTCCGGCTCCGGCTCGGGCTCCTCGGTCGTCGGCTCCGGCTCGGGCTCCGGCTCGTCCGTCGTCGGCTCCTCGGTCGGCTCCTCGGTCGTCGGCTCCTCCGTCTCCTCAGGCTCCGGCTCGTACTCCGGCTCCGGGGCGGGCGGCGGCGGCACGTACGTCGGCTCCGGCGGGGCCGGGCGCTCCGGGAACTCCTCGACCGGCTCGTCCTCGAGGACGGTGGCCATGAAGTCGCGCCACATCGTCGTCGGGTAGGTCGAGCCGGTGATCGACGCGTACTCCCCGAAGGGCGTGAGGGACTCCTCGGTCCCGTCCTCGCCCACCTGGTACATCGCCACGACGGTGGCCAGCTGCGGGGTGTACCCGGCGAACCATGCCGAGCGGCCCTCGTTCGAGGTGCCGGTCTTGCCCGCCGCGGGCCGGCCGAGGTCGTTGGCGCGCACGCCGGTGCCCTCGTTGATGACCGAGGTCATCGCGTAGGTCGCCTCGGCCATGACGTCCGGCTCGAAGACCTCCGTGCCGTTGGAGTGGCCGGCGTAGATGACGTTGCCGTCAGCGTCGGTCACCTCGGCGACGATGTACGGGTTGTGCCGCACCCCCTGCGCGGCGAAGGTCGCGTAGGCGCGGGCGACGTCGATCGGGTGCGGGGACGCCGGGCCGAGGACGTTGGAGGGGACGGGCTCGAGGCCGGCCGTGTCCTCCGGGAGGCCCGCGGCGACGGCCGCCTCGACCGACCGCTCGGGGCCGACGTCCATGTTGAGCAGCGCGTAGGTCGTGTTGACCGACTGCTCGGTGGCCGTGACGAGGTCGATGTAGCCGCGGTTGAAGGCGTCGTAGTTGTTGACCGGACGCTCGAAGCCCTCGATCTCCATCGGCGTGTAGCTCGGGTAGGTCTGGCTCAGCGGGATCCCGTCCTCGAGCGCCGCGACGAGCGTGAAGGGCTTGAAGGTCGAGCCCGCCTGGGCCACGTCCTGCGTGGCGGCGTTGCGCGGCTGGGACACGAAGTCGGGCCCGCCGTAGAGCGCGACGATCTGCCCGGAGCCGGGGTCGATCGACACGAGCGCCACCCGGTTGTCCTCCGGGCGGTCCTCCGGCAGCGCGTCCACGACCTCGACGGCCGCGTCCTGGGCCTGCGGGTCGATCGTCGTCGTCACCCGCAGGCCGAGGGTGTCGATCTCCTCGTCCGTGAGGCCGGCCTTGTTCACCAGCTCGTTGCGTGCCATGTCGAGGAGGTAGCCGTTCGGCCCGGCGTAGGTGTCGGAGCGCACGTGCTCGACCGTCTCGGGGAAGGTCTGCTCGTCGGCCTCCTCCTGGGTGATCCAGCCGTCGCGGACCATGAAGTCCAGGGTGCGTGCCCACCGCTCCTCGGCGCGCTCCGGGTCGATGGCCGGGTCCCACGCGCTCGGCGCGGGGATCACCCCGGCGAGCAGCGCGGACTCGGAGAGCGTGAGCTCGGCGGCCGGCTTGTCGAAGTAGGCCTGCGCGGCGGTCTCGATGCCGTAGGCGTTGCGGCCGAAGTAGATGGTGTTGAGGTAGTCGCCGAGGATCTCGTCCTTGGACAGCTCGCGGTCGATCTTGAGCGCGAGGATCGCCTCGCGGAACTTGCCGACGTAGCTCGTCGTCGTGCCGATGTAGTAACGCTCGACGTACTGCTGGGTGAGCGTCGACCCGCCCTGGGTCGGGTTGCCGCGCAGGTTGTTGACCAGGGCGCGGCCGATGGCGATCGGGTCGATGCCGACGTTCTCGTAGAAGCGCCGGTCCTCGGAGGCGACGACGGCGTTGCCCACGTGGGCGGGCAGCGTGCTCGGGTCGATGATCTCGCGGTTGTACTCCGCGAAGCTGCCCATCTCCGTCTCGTCGTCGGCGAAGTAGACGTGCGTGCCCTGCGCCTGGGAGAAGTCGCCCGGCTCAGGGATGTCGGTCGTGACGTAGGCGGCGGCGAAGACGCCGACGACGATCGCGACGCCCGTCACGACGGCGCCGAGCACCACCCGCCAGCTCGGCAGCCAGCGCCGGATCGGCCCCTTGCCCGAGCGTGGGTAGTCGAAGCGGCGCTTGCGGCCCTTCGTCGTGGCGCTGCTCCGGCGTCCCGGCTCCTGTGTGGCCGCCACGCATCTCCTCCTCGGCTGCGGTGTGCCGGGCAGGTGTGCCCGGCGACCCCCAAGTATGCGGTACCGACCCTGCCGCACCCCGGGACGCTGCGCTCGTCCAGGGCGCCCTTCACACGATCCGCGCAGGCCCTCCGCGGGTCTCGACGAAGCCCCTCACACGCGACGAGGACGCACCCCCCGGCCGGCCGGGTGGTGCGTCCTCGTCGTCGCGGGGTCAGCGCTCGAGCTGGCCGGCGATGAAGGCCTCGACGTCGGCGCGCGCCGTGTCGTCGTCGCGCTGCTCCGGCGGGGACTTCATGAAGTAGCTCGAGGCGGACAGGAGCGGGCCGCCGATGCCGCGGTCCAGGGCGATCTTCGCGGCGCGGATCGCGTCGATGATGATGCCCGCGGAGTTCGGGGAGTCCCACACCTCGAGCTTGTACTCGAGGTTGAGCGGCACCTCGCCGAAGGCCTTGCCCTCGAGGCGGACGTAGGCCCACTTGCGGTCGTCGAGCCACTGGACGTAGTCGCTCGGGCCGATGTGGACGTTGCGGGCGCTGAGCTCGCCGGTCATGTTCGAGGTGACGGCCTGCGTCTTGGAGATCTTCTTCGACTCGAGGCGGTCGCGCTCGAGCATGTTCTTGAAGTCCATGTTGCCGCCGACGTTGAGCTGGTAGGTGCGCTCCAGGCGCACGCCCCGGTCCTCGAAGAGCTTGGCGAGCACGCGGTGGGTGATGGTGGCGCCCACCTGGGACTTGATGTCGTCACCGACGATCGGCACACCCGCGGCGGTGAACCTGTCGGCCCACTCCTTGGTGCCGGCGATGAAGACGGGCAGGGCGTTGACGAAAGCGACGCCGGCGTCGATGGCGCACTGCGCGTAGAAGCGGGCGGCCTCCTCCGAGCCCACCGGCAGGTAGCAGACGAGGACGTCGACCTGGGCGTCCTTGAGGGCGGCGACGACGTCGACCGGCTCCGCGTCGGACTCGTCGACCATCTCCTTGTAGTACTTGCCCAGGCCGTCGAGGGTGTGGCCGCGCTGGACCGTGACCCCGGTGGCGGGGACGTCGCAGAGCTTGATGGTGTTGTTCTCGCTCGCGTTGATCGCCTCGGCGAGGTCGAGGCCGACCTTCTTCGCGTCGACGTCGAAGGCGGCGACGAACTCGACGTCACGCACGTGGTAGTCCCCGAAGGTCACGTGCATGAGGCCGGGGACGGTGGTCTCCGGGTCGGCGTCGGCGTAGAAGCGCACGCCCTGGACCAGGGAGGACGCACAGTTGCCGACGCCCACGATGGCTACGCGGATTGAACTCATTCTTGCTCCTTGTGGGTGGGGGGTGCGGGCGAGGCGCCCGCGGGTCCGGGTGTTCGCATGTCGAGGGCACCGGGGGTGCCCCGTTCGGTGTCGATGAGGTTCTCCAGCCACTCGACCTCGCGCTCGACCTGCTCCAGGCCGTGGCGGGCGAGCTCGGCGGTGTAGGCGTCCATCCGCTCGCGGGTGCGCTGGGTGGACTCGCGCAGCAGGGACAGCCGCTCGACCATGCGCGCGTGCCGGCCCTCGAGGATCCGTAGCCGGGTGCGGGCGTCGGTGGTGGCGAAGAGGGTGAAGCGGACGTCGAAGGCCTCGTCCTCCCAGGCGGCGGGGTCCGCCGTCGCGAGGGTCGCGGCCAGGCGTTCACGGCCCGCGGCGGTGAGCTCGTAGACGATCCGCCCGCGGCGCCCGGCGAGCGGGTGCGGCAGGGAGGCGGTGGGCGCCTCGGCGATGAGGCCGGCCTCGGTGAGCCGGCGCAGCGCGGGGTAGAGGGAGCCGTAGGACAGGGTGCGGAAGGCGCCGAGCTGCGCGCTCAGCTGCCGGCGCAGCTCGTAGCCGTGCATGGGCGCGCTGCCCAGCTGGCCGAGGATGGCGAGCTCGAGGACCTCCGCACGCGTGCTCATGGGTCCTCCTCCCCGTTCCGACCGGTCGCCGCGATGTATCGCTGCGATATATCCCGTTGAGAGTAGCGCACGGCGGATGGCGGTCGGCCGGGGGATAGCCTGCACCGGTGAGCATTCCCGCCGACCTGCGCACCCTCGCCGTCCACCCCGGCTTCCGGAAGCTCTTCGCCGTCCGGCTCGTCTCTCAGTGCGGTGACGGCATGTTCCAGGTGGGCCTGGCCACGCTGTTCTTCTTCAACCCCGCGAACATGGCCACCGCCTCCGGTGTCGCGGCCGCCTTCGCGGTCCTCCTCCTGCCCTTCACCGTCGTGGGCCCCTTCGCCGGGCCGCTGCTCGACCGGTGGAGCCGCCGCCAGGTGCTCCTCGTCGGCAACGCCGTGCGGGTGGTGCTCGCCCTCCTCCTCGCCGTCCTCATCGGGACCGCGGGCGTGTCCGTGCTCGTCTACGTCCTCGCCCTCGTCACCCTCGGCGTCAACCGCTTCCTCCTCGCGGCGCTCTCCGCCGGCCTGCCGCGCGTCGTCCCGCGCGAGCAGCTCCTCATGGCCAACACGCTGACGCCCACCCTGGGCGCCGTGTCCGCCGTCGCCGGTGGCGGCATCGGCTTCGTCACCGGGCTGCTCGTGCCCGCCGCTGCCAAGAACTCCGCCGCGCTCGTCGCCGCCGCGCTCCTCTTCGCCGCCGCGTCGGCCCTCGCCCTGCGGCTGCGCCGGGGCGAGCTCGGCCCCACCGTCCGGCCCCGCACCGGCGTCGCCGTGGCGATCCAGCAGACCGCCTCGGACCTCGTCGACGGCGCGCGCTACCTCGTCCGTCGCGGCACCCCCGGCCTGGGGCTGGGCGTCATGGCGCTCCACCGCTTCCTCTACGGCGTCAACTTCATGGCGCTCATCCTCATCTCCCGCAACCTCCTGTCCGACCCCGCCGACGCCGGAGCCGGGCTCGCCACCTTCGCGCTCCTCGGCGGCATCTCCTTCGCCGGCAACGGCCTCGCCATCGTCCTCACGCCGCTCGCGCACGAGCGGATGTCGCCCTCGCGGTGGATCGTCGTGTGCCTCGCGATCGGGGGCCTGAGCCAGGCGCTGCTCGTCACCACCCCGCAGCTCGTCGTCGTCGCCGTCTCGGCGGTGCTCCTCGGCCTGAGCGTCCAGGGCGCGAAGATCGCGGTCGACACGATCGTCCACCGCGACACCCACGACGACTACCGCGGCCGCGCCTTCTCGCTCTACGACGTCATGTACAACGCGGCCTTCGTCGCGGCCGCCGCGCTCGGCGCCTGGGCGCTGCCGGACACCGGCTGGTCCCGCGTCGTCTTCGCGGTGCTCGCCGTCGTCTACCTCGCCGTCTCCCTCGGCTACAGCGCGGGGACCCACCGGCTCGCCGACGCTCCGCGCCCGGTCCACGCGAGCGAGCGGGACGGGTCCGGGACCTGAGCCGGGCGGCGACGCGACCGCGTAGCGGAGTAGCGTCGCACCCCATGAGCTCTGCCGACCCCTTTGCCGACCTCCTCTCCGCGAACGCCCGCTACGCCGAGGACTTCTCCCTCGCCGGCTTCGACGGCGTCGCCCGGGCGGGCGTCGCCGTCGTCACCTGCATGGACTCGCGGATCGACCCGCTCGGGATGATCGGCCTCGTGCCGGGCGACGCGAAGATCCTGCGCAACCCCGGCGGCCGCGTCACCGACCAGGTGCTCGTCGCGCTCGTCCTCGGGACAAACCTGCTCAACGTCGACCGGGTGCTCGTCGTCCACCACACGCGCTGCGCGATGGCCTCCCGCTCGGAGGAGGAGCTGCAGGCCGAGATCGGCCGCCGCCAGGGGCAGGACGCCACGTGGATGTCCCTCGGCGTCATCACCGACCAGGTCCAGTCGATCCGGGCGGAGGTGGCGAAGGTGCGCTCCCACCCGCTCATCCCGGACACCGTCGCCGCCGGCGGCTTCCTCTACGACGTCGACACCGGCCTCCTCGAGCCCGTCGAGTAACCGTCCCCGCCCCCTCCGCCGCCGACAGCTAGTCCGAAAATGTGGTGACTCTCGGGTGCCAGCTGGCGTGGTTGACGTTAGGCGGCGAGCTCGAGGGTGACCTTGTAGCCCAGGGCCTCGAGGTTGCGGACGTGGTCGCGTATGCG
>NZ_CBCOOR010000030.1:0-27654 GCF_965111665.1 Georgenia sp. Marseille-Q6866
TATCCGCCGCGCCTCCCCCGGTCCGCGCTGCGGATACTGCTCCGCGCGGCGGATAGATCAGGCGCGCGGAGCAGGACCAGCAGCGAGGTCCGCGGAGCCGGACCGTACGATCACGCGGTGGACGACGATCTCGGCGCGGCACGCGCGCTCCTCAGCACCCGGCGCCTCGTGGTGCTCGACCTCGACGGTCCGCTCACCCGGCTCCTGCCCGGCCAGGAGTACCTCCGCGTGACGGCCGGCGCCCTCGAGCTCGCCCTCTCGCTCGGGCTCGAGCCCGACGACGAGCTCGGCACCGAGACCGATCACGTCCAGCTCCTGCGCCTCGTCGCCGAGCGGGACCCGGAGGCGGGATGCGTCGTCGAGCGGTGGTGCACCGACCGGGAGGTCGCGGCGGCGGCCGGCGCCCCGCTCGCCCCCGGGGCGGAGGCCTTCGTCACCGCGTGCCTCGAGCGGGGTGCCGCCGTCGCCGTCGTCACGAACAACGCACCGGAGGCGGCGGCCGCCGTCCTCAGCTCAGGCGGGCCGGCCCTCGCGGGGCTCCCCGTGCACGGGCGGGACCCGGCGCGGCCGGAGCACCTCAAGCCCTCCCCGCACCCGCTGCTGGCCGCGGCCGAGGGAGCCGGCGTGGCTCCCGCGGACGCCGTCATGGTCGGCGACTCCGCCAGCGACGTCCACGCGGCGACGGCGGCCGGGATGCCGTGCCTCGGTCTGTCCCCCGATCCCGGGCGGCGCGCGGACCTGCGCGCCGCGGGTGCGGTCGCGGTGGCGTCGAACCTGGCCGTTCTCTGACCACGCCTGGGCACGACTCCTTGTCCGTCAGTAGCATCCCGCTCTCGCCCTGCATCGTTCTGCCAAGAGGTCGCGTCACTGTAGTGATGATCTAGTGCTGCGACTCTGGCGGTCAGGTCTGAATGTCGGTGGTGCCTGCAAGCCTGGTCGTGTGAGTCGGCATACGACGTTCCGGTTCTGTCTCGATCCGACGGTCGAGCAGCAACGGAGGTTGTCCCGACATGTGGGCGCGGCCCGATTTGCCTACAACCAGTGCCTTCGCCTGCACCTCGACGCCCGGACACGTCATGAGCGTGCCGCCACACGAGGAGGCGAGGCCGGGGCTGAGAGGGTGGCTTGGTCGGGATTCGACCTGATCGACGCGTTCAACGCGTGGAAGCGCTCGGAGGCGGCCGGGCGCCGGTTCGTGATCGACGCCGCCGGGGTGGCCGAGGTTGAGGTGACCGGGTTGGCGTGGCGTGATCAGGTATCGGCCCAGGTCTTCGAGGAGGCCGCAGTCGACCTGGGCCGTGCCCTGACGGCATGGACGGACCCGCACAGCCGAGTTCGTCACCCGCGGTACAAGAAGAAGGGCACCACCGGGTCCTTCAGGGTGCGTAACAAGACCACCCAGGGCCGTCAGAGCATTCGGGTCGGTGGGGACCGCCCACGCTCGGTCACCTTGCCGAGGATCGGGACGCTGCGCGTGCACGATGACACGCGGCGGTTGCGCCGGATGATCGCCAAGGACCGCGCCAAAGTCCTGTACGCGACCATCTCGCGCGGTGCGGGACGGTGGTGGATCTCGATCACGATTCAGGCTGCCGACCTGCACCCTGCCGCACGCCACCAGCCTCGCGCCGAGGGAGACACCTCGGGCTGGGTGGGCGTGGACCGCGGCCTGACAGCCCTCGTCGTGGCAGCCACCGCTAACGGTGAGGAGCGGCTGCGCGTCCAGGGCGCTCCGCGGGCATGGCGGTCCGAGTCCAGGCGGGTGCGGCGGCTGTCGCGGGCCGTGGCACGCAAGCAGAAGGGCTCAGCGGGGCGGGCCCTCACTGGGGCGCGGCTGGCTCGTCAACACGCCCGCGTGCGGGCACGTCGTCAGCATCTGCTGCATCAGGTCTCCAACGCGCTGGTCAAGACCCACGACCGGCTCGTTCTGGAAGACCTGAACATCGCCGGGATGCTGACCAACCACCACCTCGCCGCCGCCATCTCCCACGCGGCGTGGGCGGAGCTGGCCCGCCAGATTACCTACAAGCAGGCGTGGCACGGCGGACAGCTCCTGCTCGCGGACCGGTGGTACCCCTCCTCCAAGCGGTGCAGCAGCTGCAGGCACCTCAGGAGCGACCTGGCCCTGGGTGAGCGGACCTACCGGTGCGCCAGATGTGGCCTGGTCATCAACCGTGACCTCAACGCCGCAGCCAACCTTGCCGCCTGGGCCACCGACCACACCCGTGGCCGCGCCCAGACGGCCGAGGACCGTCAAGCGGACGGCCCCGTCACCAACGCCCACCGACGGGACGGCTCTGGCCCGCGCACCCGCGCGGACGAATCCAGCCCGAACGACGTGGGAACCGACACCTAGATGTACTCAGCCAGGAGGTTGGTGACACTGCCGGTCGGTCGTTGACGTAGGGAGGACCTCCGGGTGAGGTGTGGCTTGTCGAGAGTCACGCCCAACACCCGGAGGTCCTCGTGTCCCACCGTAATGCCCGTCTGACGTTCCACGGACGCCTGCTGCTGGTGCAGCGCGTGCGGCAGGAGGGGTGGGCGGTGGCCCACACCGCCAAGGCGATGGGCGTCTCGCGGCAGTGCGCCCACTACTGGCTCAAGCGCTACGACCAGGAGGGCGAGGCGGGGCTGCATGACCGCTCCAGCCGCCCTCACCGCAGCCCGCGGCAGACGACCGCGCAGGTGGCCGCGCAGATCGTGGCCTGCCGCCAGGCCCACCGCCGTGGGCCGGACTGGATCGGCGCCGAGCTCGGCGTGCCGGCCCGCACGGTGTCGCGGGTGCTGCGCCGGGCCGGTGTGCCGTACCTGCGGGAGCTGGACCCGATGACGGGTGAGCAGATCCGCTCCTCCAAGGCCACCGCGGTGCGCTATGAGCGTGACCGGCCCGGGGATCTGGTCCACGTCGACGTGAAGAAGCTCGGCAAGATCCCCGACGGGGGCGGGTGGCGCGCCCACGGCCGGGGCAACGTGAAGAAGGACAAGACCCAGCGCATCGGCTACGACTACGTCCACTCCATGGTCGATGACCACTCCCGCCTGGCCTACAGCGAGATCCACGACGACGAGAAGTCCGAGACCTGCGCCGGGTTCCTGCTGCGCGCGGCGGCCTACTTCGCCTCAATGGGCATCGAGCGCATCGAGCGGGTGATGACCGACAACGCCTTCGCCTACCGCCACGGGCGGGCGTTCGCCGAGGCGGTCGCCCAGCTCGGGGCGGTGCAGAAGTTCATCCGACCCCACTGCCCCTGGCAGAACGGCAAGGTCGAACGCTTCAACCGCACCCTGCAAACCGAGTGGGCCTACCGCCATGTCTTCGCCAGCAACCAACACCGCCGCGACGCCCTTGCCCCATGGCTGCACACCTACAACACTGAACGCCGCCACACCGCACTCGGCGGCCAGCCCCCGATCAGCCGAGCGTCAGCAACGTGATGGCTGAGTACACCTAGACCCGCTGTGTGGGCTGAACATCGGACGCCCGAGAAGGGCGGTGCCCCTCAACACCACGTTTGAGAGACACGCTTTAGAGTGGCGAGGTCGTCTGACCGGTGAAGGAAGGATCAACCGATGTCCCAGCTCGAGGAGCGTGCCGACCCCCTGGCCGCGCAGCCGCCCGCCGTCGTCGAGCGTGAGGTCGAGACCGTCCTGCCCACCCGGCACGGCGCCTTCCGGATGCTCGGCTTCCGCGACGTCGCCGGCACCGAGCACGTCGCCCTCGTCATGGGCCTCACCGCCCCGGACCCACTGGCCGCGCCGCTCGTGCGGGTCCACTCCGAGTGCCTCACCGGTGACGCCTTCGGCTCCTGGCGCTGTGACTGCGGCGAGCAGCTGGACGCCGCGCTGGCGGCGGTGGCCGCCGAGGGCGAGGGCGCCGTCGTCTACGTCCGGGGGCACGAGGGCCGCGGCATCGGCCTCCTCGAGAAGCTGCGCGCCTACGCCCTGCAGGACCTCGGCGCCGACACCGTCGACGCCAACCTCGCCCTGGGGCACACCGCCGACGCGCGCAGCTACGACCAGTCCGCCGCGATCCTCCACAACCTCGGCGTGCACCGGATCCGCCTCCTGTCCTCCAACCCGGCGAAGGAGGAGGCCCTCACGGCGCTCGGCGTCGACGTCGTCGAGCGGGTCAGCCTCATCGTCCCCGCCCACCCCGAGAACGAGGCGTACCTCGCGACCAAGCGCGAGCGCATGCGGCACGACCGGCCACGCGCGGACGACGCCTGGGACGCCCTCCTGCGGGGCGCGGTCCCCGTCGTGACGCCGGACGACCCCGCGCACGAGCTCGTGGACCGCTACGGCCCGCTCGTCGCCCTCGGCTCCCACGCCGTCCTCGCGCAGCTCGGCCAGAGCCTGGACGGCTTCATCGCCTCCCGGACCGGCGACGCCGAGTTCGTCACCGGCGAGGAGGACCGGGAGCACCTGCACCGGCTGCGGGCGCTGGTGGACGCCGTCGTCGTGGGGGTCGGGACGGTCACCGCCGACGACTGCCGCCTCACCGTGCGCGCCGTCCCCGGCCACCATCCCGTCCGGGTGGTCCTCGACCCGCGCGCCCGCACGCCCCTCGCCTCCCACGTGCTCACCGACGGCGCGGCGCCCACCCTGTGGCTCGTCGGCCCCGGCGCCGCCGTGCCCGGCGACCTCCCCGGGCACGTCCACGTCGTCCGCCTGGACGACGACGGCCCGGCCGTCCCGGCGCGTGTGCTCGAGCTGCTGCGCGAGCGCGGCCTGGGCCGGGTGCTCGTCGAGGGCGGGGGCCGCATCGTCTCCGCCTTCCTCGACGCCGGCGTGCTCGACCGCCTCTTCCTCACGACGGCGCCGGTCCTCATCGGCGACGGCGTCCCCGGGGTCCGCTTCACCGGCTCCGACCTCCTCGCCGACGCCCTGCGCACCCGCACGCGCCGGTTCCACCTGGGCGAGGACGTGTGCACCGAGCTCGACCTGCGGGCGCTGCGCTCAGCCCAGGCCGAGTCCGCGCCGTAGGTCCGCCGCGGTGTCCGCCCACGTGCGCAGGTGCTCCCGGCGCGCGAGGGCGGCAGTGCGCCACGTGGCCCGCTGGTCCGCGTCGGTGAGCCACCGGCGCAGCACCCGCGCCCACGCGGCCGGGTCCGTGGGCGGCACGGCGGCGCCGGCGGCGTCGTCGGGCAGCGGCTCGGGCCGGCCGGCGAGCGCCTCGACGGCGCCGGTGCCCGCCGCCACGACCGCGGGCACACCGCGGGCCAGCGCCTCGGTGACGACGAGCCCGTAGGTCTCCACGAGCGAGGGGACGAGCAGCAGGTCGGTGCGCTGCCACAGCCCCTCGAGCGCGTCCCCGGTGACGACGCCGGGCAGGGACACCCGGTCCGCCAGCCCGAGGCCCGCGAGGGCACGGAGCAGCTCCTCGGCGACGGCGGGCTGGGCGGTGTCCGGTCCCGCGAAGGTCGCCCGCCACGGCCGGTCGCGCACGGCGTCGAGCGCCGGGACGAGGACGGCGTGGTTCTTCACCCGGGTGAGGGCGCCGAGCGCGAGGAGGTGAGGCGGCCTGCTGCCGGTCGCGACCGCGCCCCGCTCGGCCCCGGGCTCGGCGACGAGGACGCCGGTCCGCCCGTAGCGGCGGGTGAGGTCCGCGGCCGCCCACCGGCTCGTCGTGACGACGGCGGACGCGGCACCGACGGTGCGGGCCTCCAGCGCGGCGAGCCGGTCCGCGTCCTCGGGCGGCAGTCCGAGCTCGGCCGGCAGCGGGAGGTGGACGAGCAGGACCACCCGCACGCCCTCGGCGACGGCGGTGGTCACCTCCTCGGGGCAGGCGCTGCCCACGAGGCCGTCGAGGACGACGGTGCCGGACGTGCCCAGCGCCCCGCGCAGCGCCTCACGCTCGGCGGGCCCGGGCCGCGGCCACGGTCCGGCCAGGGCGAGCACCTCCACCGGCCCGTGCGCGGCCTCCCACGCGTGGGCGAGGCGCGCGTCGTAGACGTCGCCCCCGCTCGGCACGTCCCCGCGCGCTGGGACGACGAGGCGCAGCGCCGGCACCGGCTAGCTCCCGGGGAGCTCGAGACGGTAGGTCGCCCACGCGTCGGGGTGCTCGTGCAGTCTCACCTCGAGCGCCGTGTACGGGGTCATGTCCAGCCCTTCGG
Organism: Georgenia sp. Marseille-Q6866; assembly: GCF_965111665.1. Classification (NCBI taxonomy): domain Bacteria; kingdom Bacillati; phylum Actinomycetota; class Actinomycetes; order Allobogoriellales; family Allobogoriellaceae; genus Georgenia; species Georgenia sp. Marseille-Q6866. Next base: position 6,114 of record NZ_CBCOOR010000030.1, read on the forward strand.
CAAGACGGTGTGCCACGTGCCGGGCGACGACCTCGGTGGTGGTGACGATGCCCGCGAACTCCTCGAGGTCGTCGAGATTGCGGTAGCGCAGCGCGCCGGTGACCTCACCGAGCCGCTCGGTCGCGGCGCCGATGTCGATGACCACCCCGTGCTCGTCGAGCTCGGGGCGGAACCACGTCGCCTCGACGACGTAGGTGACGCCGTGCAGGCCCTGGGCGGGGCCGAAGAACGGGTCGGGCAGGGAGTGGGCGACCATCATGTGGTCGCGGACCGTCACGCTGAACACTCAGCTCTCCTCGGGGTAGCGGATGACGTGGCACAGGGCGGGGAGCCGGCCGGACGCGATGTCCGCCACGGTCCCGGGCAGCTCGGCGAAGTCGCTCGCGCCGGTGAGGAGGGCGTCGAGGCGCGGGTCGCGCAGCGCGTCCAGGGCCACCCCCAGCCGGTCGGCGGTGGTGCGACGGGCCCGGCGGGCGGCGCTGACGGCACCGACCTGGCTGGCGCGGACGGTGAGCCGCCGGGCGTGGAAGGCCTCCCCCAGCGGCACCCGCGGCGCGTCGGTGCCGTACCAGGACAGCTCGACGACCTCCGCCTCCTCCCCGGCCAGCCGCAGCGCGGTGGCGAGGCCGGCCTCGCTCGCCGAGCAGTGCAGGACGACGTCGCAGTCCCCGGCGGCCTCCTCCGGCGTGACGAGCTCCAGCCCGAGACGACGGGCGAGCTCCTTCCGGCGCGGGTCGACGTCCACCACCTGGAGCCGCCCGAGCGGGAAGCCGCTGAGCAGGGTCGCGACGGACGCGCCGATCATCCCCATGCCGACGACGGCGACCCTGTCCCCCAGCCGCGGGGCCGCGTCCCACAGGGCGTTGACGGCGGTCTCCACCGCTCCGGCGAGCACAGCGCGCTCGGTGGGGACGTCGTCGGGCACGGGGACGACGGCGGTGGCGGGCACGACGTACCGGGTCTGGTGGGGGTACAGGCAGAACACCCGCCGGCCGACCAGCTCCTCGGGGCCGGCCTCGACGACACCGACGGAGAGGTAGCCGTACTTCACCGGGCCGGGCAGGTCGCCCTCCTGGAAGGGGGCGCGCATGAGCGGGCGGACGGCCTCGGGCACCGCGTGGCGGTGGACGAGCATCTCGGTGCCGCGGCTGATCGCGGAGGACAGCGTCCGGACGAGGACCTCGCCGGCACCGGGAGGGGCGAGGTGCGCCTGCCGGATCTCTCCCTGCTCGGGACCGACCGTCCAGTACGCCTCTGCCATCACGTGCCCATCCTGCCCGGCGCGCACGGGCCGACGCGAACGGGCACGCGCGCGCCGAGGGCTGCCCGACCACTTATGCTCTCGCTGACCCGACGGGCGCCCCGCGCCCCACGTGAACGGAAGTGAGATCTCATGGCCGGTGGCCTTGCTGCCCTGCTCGACGACATTGCGGCCCTGGCCAGGATCGCCGCGGCCTCGGTCGACGACATCGGTGCCGCAGCCGGCCGCGCCAGCGCCAAGGCCGTGGGCGTCGTCATCGACGACACCGCGGTCACCCCGCGCTACGTCCACGGTTTCACCGCCAACCGCGAGCTGCCGATGATCCGGAAGATCGCGACCGGCTCGCTGCGCAACAAGCTCGTGTTCATCCTTCCGGCGATCCTGCTGCTCAGCCAGTTCCTCCCGTGGCTGCTCACCCCGATCCTCATGGTCGGTGGCCTCTACCTCAGCTACGAGGGCGCGGAGAAGCTCTACGAGTACGTCACCGGGCACCACAAGGAGAAGACGGCGGCCCCCGCCGCCGCGAAGGGCGAGGACCACGAGAAGACGATGGTGAGCGGCGCGATCCGCACCGACTTCATCCTCTCCGCCGAGATCATGGTCATCGCGCTCAACGAGGTCGCCGACGAGCCGCTCCTCAACCGGGCGATCATCCTCGTCGTCGTGGCCCTGGGGATCACGCTGCTCGTCTACGGCGTCGTCGCACTCATCGTCAAGATGGACGACATCGGCCTGAGCCTCGCGAAGCGGGACTCCGCCGGCTCCCAGAAGGTCGGCCGCCTCCTCGTCAAGGGGATGCCGAAGGTGCTCGCGGTGCTCTCCGTCGTCGGCGTCGTCGCGATGCTCTGGGTCGGTGGGCACATCCTGCTCGTCGGGGTCGACGACCTCGGCTGGCACGCGCCCTACGAGCTCGTCCACCACCTCGAGGAGGCGATCGCCGGCGGCCTGGGCGCGCTGAGCGGCTTCGTCACCTGGCTCGTCAACACGCTGTCCTCCGCGGTCATCGGACTCGTCGTGGGCGCCGTCGTCGTCCTCGTCATGCACCTCGTCCCGCGCAAGAAGAAGGACGCCGCCGCCCACTGACCCAGTAACAACTCAGCTCTCGGCGACGGGCGTCCTGTCGCCGAGAGCTGAGTTGTTACCGGGCCGCGGGAGCGGGCGAGCCTCAGGGGCGGCCGAGGTAGCCGTCGGGCGTGACGGGCAGGGCCCGCTTGTGGCCGGTGCGGCGGTACCAGCCCACGATGGTCGCCTCGTCCTCGGCCGAGACCTCGCGGCCCTCGAGGTAGTCGTCCACGGCCTCGTAGCGCACGCCGAGCGCCTCCTCGTCGGCCAGCAGCGGCTTGTCCGACTCGAGGTCGGCCGTCGGGATCTTGTTGACGAGATCGTCCGGCGTGCCGAGGTGGCGCCCGATGTCGCGCACGCGGCGCTTGGGCAGCCCGAAGAGCGGGGTGACGTCCGCGGCGCCGTCACCGTGCTTGGTGTAGAAGCCGACGCACGCCTCGGCCGCCTGGTCGGTGCCGACGACGAGCATCCCGCGAGCGCCGGCGATCGCGTACTGGCTGACCATCCGCATCCGGGCCTTGACGTTGCCCTTGTGGTAGTCGTCCTTGGCGTCGGTGACCGGCGTGCGCGAGGCGAGGACCTGGTCCCACAGCGCGTCGGTGGCCGGTCCGATGTCGATGGTCTCGACGAGGTCGGCGTCGATGAACTCGATGGCGGCAACGGCGTCGTGCTCGTCCTTCTGCACCCGGTAGGGCAGGCGCACGGCCACGAACTGGGCCTCCCCGCCGGCCTCGCGCACCCGCTCGCAGGCGAGCTGGCACAGGCGTCCGGCGACCGTCGAGTCGACGCCACCGCTGATGCCGAGGACGAGCCCCTTCGCGCCGGTGTCCTGGAGGTAGCGGGCGAGGAACTCGATGCGACGCTCCGCCTCGGCGGCGGCGTCGAACGTCTCGGGGTCGATAACCTCGAGCGCGGCGATGATCTCCGACTGCAGCTGGGTGTCCATTCCCGTGAATCTACTGGTGCAGTGTTTCGTCGTCATTCCGGACGGCCGGACTCTCGGCGGGTGCCCGGGCCGCGGCGCCTCTAGCGTGGACGGATGAGCCCACGCCCCGCCTCGCCGCTCGACCTGTCCCTGCCCGACGGCGGTGGCCGGCGGGTCCTCGTCACCGGTGCCAGCGGCTACGTGGGCGGACGACTCGTCCCCGAGCTCGTCGCTGCGGGCTTCACGGTGCGCGCCGGGGCGCGCGACCCGCGCAAGCTCGAGGACCGGCCCTGGGCCGAGGACGTCGAGCTCGTCAAGGCCGACCTCCAGGACGCCGAGCAGGTGCGCGCCGCGATGGCCGACGTCCACACGGTTCTCTACCTCGTCCACTCGATGGGTGGGGGCGGGGACTTCGTCGAGCGGGAGGCCCAGATCGCCCGGACGGTGGCCGAGGCGGCCGCCGCCCAGGGCGTGCAGCAGATCGTCTACCTTGGCGGCCTGCACCCCGACAGGGAGCTCGAGGAGCTGTCGGACCACATGCGCTCGCGCGAGCAGGTGGGCCGCATCCTGCTCGACGCCAGCGTCCCCACGGTCGTGCTCCGCGCCGGCGTCGTCATCGGCTCCGGATCGGCCTCCTTCGAGATGATCCGCCACCTCACCGAGCGGCTGCCCGTCATGCCCGGGCCCCGCTGGCTCGACAACCTCATCGAGCCGATCGCCATCCGCGACGTCCTCTACTACCTCGCCCACGCGAGCGCGCTGGAGGAGCCGGTCAACCGCACCTTCGACATCGGCTCCGGCAAGCCGCAGCCCTTCAAGGACCTGCTCTCGGACTACGCGAAGGTCGCCGGCCTGCGGCCGCGCCGAATCTGGGCACTACCGATCCCGGCCCCGCGACTCTCGGGCTTCTGGATCGGGATGACGACGCCGATCCCCCGGGCACTCGCGATGCCGCTGGCCGCGTCGATGGCCGAGGACGCCGTGGCCGGGGACCACGAGATCGCCACCGTCATCCCTGACCCGCCCGGCGGGCTCACCCAGTACCCCGACGCGTGCCGCCTCGCGATCGAGCGGCAGGTCTCCGGCGCGGTGACGGCCAGCTGGGACGACGACGTGACCGCGTCAGCCGGCCCCGCCGACCCGCTGCCCTCGGACCCCGAGTGGGCCGGGCACACCGTCTACACCGATGTCCGCGAGCGGGAGGGCCGAGCGGCACCGGAGTCGGTGTGGCGGGTGGTCCAGGGCATCGGCGGGGAGAACGGCTGGTACTCCCCGGCGTTCCTGTGGCGGCTGCGCGGGTTCCTCGACAAGCTCGTCGGCGGCCCCGGCATCGCGCGCGGACGGCGCCACCCGCACCGGCTGCAGGTGGGGGACCACGTCGACTTCTGGCGGGTGGAGTCCGTGGAGCCCGGGCAGCGGCTCACGCTGCGCGCCGAGATGCGCTCCTCGGGCCGCGCCTGGCTGGAGCTGTCGGTCGACGCGCTCCCCGGCGGCGGCTCTCGCTACCGGCAGCGCGCGATCTTCTTCCCCCGCGGGATCCTCGGCCGGCTGTACTGGCTCGCCGTGCTGCCCTTCCACGCGCTCATCTTCCCCACGATGGCGCGCAACATCCTCCACGAGGCCGAGCGGCACCCGGTGTCCGGCGGCGCGTCCTGACGGGACAGCGCCTCAGACGTAGAAGTCCTCGCGCAGGTTGATGCCGTGCTCGACCCACGCCTTCATCGCGTTCAGCATGCTCGTCCAGCCCTCGCAGTTGTCGAAGGCCCGGCGCGCGCCGTCCGGGGTCGCGCGCCACGAGGACTCGGTGATGGTGACGAGCGTGCGCGAGTCGTCGTCGAGCGGCTCGAACTCGAAGACGACCGTCGTCCCTCGCTCGCTCGTCGTCGCCTCGCCGTCCCACTCGATGACGATGCGCCGAGGCTTGTCCGCCTCGACGACGCGTACGGGGAAGGCACCGGGAAAGTCGTGGAAGTCCCACGTCACCTCGGCGCCGGCCTCGAGGCGTCCGCGCGCGCCGCCGGTCGTGAAGTACCGCGACAGCCGCTCGGGGTCGGCGACCGCCTCGTAGACCTCGGCGCAGGGCCGTGAGACGCGGCCCGACACGGTGAAGCTCAGCTCGCTCAGCTGCTCTGACGTGTTCATGTGATATTCTTACAACGTGTCAGTGGGTGAGGTCAACGGGGCGGACGACAATCTCGTCTTCAAGGCACTCGCCTCCCCCACCCGCCGCCGCATCCTCGACTTCCTCAGGGCCGGCTCGAGGACGACCGGCGAGGTGGCGGCGCACATCCCCGAGCTCGACCGCACGACCGTCCTCCAGCACCTGCGGGTCCTGGAACGCGCCGAGCTCGTCACCGGGCGCAAGGTCGGCCGCGAGCGCCACCTGTCCCTCGCGCCGCTGCCGATCAAGCGCATCCACGACCGCTGGATCGGCGAGTACGCCCGCGCCGCCGTCGAGCTGCTCGAGGACCTCGACCGCCACTGACCTGCGCCCGGCCGTGGCCTGTCGAAGAATGGCGGGATGCCTCTGCTCACCGTCGGACACGGATCGCTCGAGCGCGCCCGGCTCGCGTCCCTCCTCACCAACCGGCGGGTGGCCGCCGTCGTCGACATCCGCCGCTTCCCCGGCAGCCGCCGCAACCCCGACGTCGCTCGGGACGCCATGGCGCAGTGGCTGCCCGAGGCGGGGGTTGCCTACCGGTGGGAGCCGCGCCTGGGCGGGCGCCGCCACCTCCGCAAGGCGGAGGACGCCGTCTCCCCGGACACGTGGTGGCAGGTGGACGCCTTCCGTGCCTACGCGGGCTACACCCGGACCGAGGAGTTCACTGCCGGTCTCGCCGAGGTGGCGGAGGAGGCCCGCGGCGACGCCCGCATCGCCGTCATGTGCTCCGAGGCGGTGTGGTGGCGCTGCCACCGCCGCCTGGTCGCCGACGTCGCCACACTCCTGCTCGACCTGCCCGTCCACCACCTCATGCACGACGGCGAGGTGCGCCTCCACGAGCCGTCCGACGGTGCCCGGCTGGGTGACGGCGTCGTCGTCTGGGACGGCACGCCATCCGCCACAAGGGACCCATGAACAACACCTGCACCGTTCTTGCGTCGTTCGAGTGGCGCGCTTCGCGCCGCGCTGCCTACGGTGGAGAGGTCCACCCCACGAGGGCGGACCACCCCGCACGACTCCCGACCCTGGAGGACGCATGATCACCGAGCAGCAGGCCACGAGCATCATCGACAACAAGGTCACCGTCGTCGGCACCGATGGCGACAAGATCGGCAACGTCGGCACCCTGTACTTCGACGACGACAGCGGTCGTCCCGAGTGGGTCACCGTCAAGACGGGACTCTTCGGCAGCTCCGAGACCTTCGTCCCCCTGCAGGGCGCGTCCCTCAGCGGTGACACCCTGACCGTGCCCCACACCAAGGACGCCGTCAAGGACGCGCCGCGCGTGGACGCGGACCAGCACCTCGACCTCGACCAGGAGGCCGAGCTCTACCGCTACTACAAGCTGGACTACGCCACCGGAGCGCCGGGTACGACCGGCACCGCTGGCACGACCGGCACCACCGGGACGACCGGCACCGCCGGGACGACTGGCACCACTGGCACGACCGGCACCACGGACCGCGACTCGCACGTCGCCGACGACACCCTCGTCCGCTCCGAGGAGCAGGTCGACGTCGGCACGCGCCGTCGCGAGGCGGGCAAGGTCCGCCTCCGCAAGTACGTCGTCACCGAGAACGTCACGAAGACGGTCCCCGTCACCCGTGAGGAGGTTCGCGTCGAGCGCGAGCCCATCACCGGCGCGGACCGCACCGGTGGTACCGAGATCGGCGAGGACGTCGCCGAGGTCACGCTCCACGAGGACGAGGTCGTCACCGACAAGGAGACGGTCCCGGTGGAGAAGGTGCGCCTCGACACCGACACGGTGAGCGAGGACGCCCAGGTCACCGAGGAGGTCCGCAAGGAGCAGATCGCCACGGAGACGGACCGCGACACCCGTCACTGACACCCCCCGGTGCGCGTGCGCACCACACGATGAAACCCCGAGAGGCGCGGCCGGCCGCGCGTCCCGGGGTTCTCGTCGTCCGCCGGCGGTTGGACGCCCGCGCGGCCGGCGGCGGCCGCGGTCAGCGGCGCCGGTCGTAGGTGAGCACGACGTTCCCGCCGGCGAAGGTGCGCACGTCCGTGAGCTCGAGCTCACCGGGGGCGAAGCCGGCGCCCTCGAGCATCGGGTGCCCCGCACCGGCGACCACCGGGTAGAGCTTGACGATGAACCGGTCGATCTCCGCGAGCAGCGACCCTGCCAGCCGCGCCCCGCCCGCGAGGTAGATGTCGAGCCCGGAGTCCTCGGCCTTGAGCCGGCGCACGAGTGCCACCGGGTCCTCGCGCACGATGGTGACGTCCGGGTGCAGCTCCTCCTGCGTCCTCGAGACGACGTACTGTCGCAGGTGCGCGTACGGGCTGGTGACCCCCTCACGCAAGCCCGGCTCGTAGGTCCGCCTGCCCATGACGACGGTGTCGAAGTGCTTGTTCGGACGCTCGGCGATGCCGAGGTGGGCGCGGCCGTGGCTCGGGATCGTGTCCGGGTACTCCTCGAGCATCCACGCGGAGTACTCCTCCGGCTGCGGGTAGAAGTCGAACTCGTCCGCCGGTCCGGAGATCCGGCCGTCGAGCGAGACGGCGATGTAGTAGATGAGGCGGCGCACGGAGTCTCCTTCGTCGGGTACGTCGGTCCGCGCGCCATCCTTGCGTGCCACGGCCCGCCGCGGCCACGGAATACGCGAGGACGGCGACGGCGGTGCGCCGCGCCGTCGTCGTCCTCGCGGCGCGGCTACTTCTTCTGGACGGTGATCGACCACTCCGCGTCACCGATGCGGCGGTAGTCGGTCACCGGGTAGCCCTCCTGCGCGGCCCAGCGCGGGATCGCGTCGGTGGCCTGGGTGCAGTCGAAGTTGATGGTGAGGTGGTCGCCCTCGGGCAGGGACGCGATGGCGTCCTTGGCCTCGACGAGCGGGAACGGGCAGACCTGTCCGGAGGTCTGGAGGGTGATGGGCACGGGGGTCCTTTCTCAGGCGTCCACGAGGGACGGGGTCGAGCTGCGCTGCGCCACCGGGCGGTGGCGCAGGATGAAGACGTGGGTGGCGGCGCCGGTGCCGAGCACCATGAAGCCGAAGGACAGCCAGCCCTGGTAGGAGAACTGGGCGGTGTTGACCATGGCGTTGCCGATGGTGCAGCCGCCCGCGAGCGCCGCACCGACGCCCATGAGCGTGCCGCCGGTGATCGAGCGGACCATGGTCGTCGCGTCGGGGACGCGCAGGCGGAACTCCCCGGAGGCCTTGGCGGCGATGAACGCGCCGACGAGGATGCCGAGGACGAGGAAGACGCCCCAGTCGACGAGCTCGACGTCGCCGGTGACGAGGAAGGCGACGGTATTGGCCGACGGCGTAGTAATCCCGAGGCCGGCCGGGCGGCCCGCGGCGGTGCTCAGCGGCCACGCGACGATCGCGATGACGCCGATGACGACCGCCGTGGCGAAGGCGTGCCACGGCTTCTCGAGGAGCAGGTGGGCCAGGCCGGTGCGGCGGGGCGGCAGGGAGGCGAGCTTGGGCTCGGCGGCGAGGTGGCGACTGGCCGCGTAACCGACACCGAGGACGAGGGCGGCGACGAGCCACCACGGGGAGATGCCGAGCGTCTCGTGGATCGAGGTGAGACCCACGGTCTGGGATCGGGCGGTGGCGGTGAGGTCGGCGAAGATGCCGTACTTCATGGCCGCCGCCGAGCCGGCGTAGAAGATCAGCGCGAACCAGGAGCCGATGAGGCCCTCGCCGGAGCGGTAGAAGGTGCCGGTGGCGCAGCCCCCGGCGAGGACGATGGCGAAGCCGAAGATGAAGGCGCCGACGATCGTCGCGACGGGCGCGAGCTCCCCGGACGTCAGCTGGATGACGCCGAGGGCGTCGAGGGCGAAGATCCCGACGCTCTGGACGGCGATGACGATGAGGAACGCGGTGATCCAGCGCGTGTTGCGCCCGATCCACACGTCGCGGAAGGCACCGGTGACGCAGAAGCGTCCCCGCTGCATGGCGAAGCCGAGGGCTCCGCCGACGGCAAGTCCGGTGAGGACCATGAGTGGTGTTCCTTTGCCAGGTACGGGTGCAGGTCCCGGCGCGGCGGCGCGCGCGGGCAGGGCGCGCCGGCAGGGCGCGCGGACATGGCGAAGGTGCGGAAGGGCCGGCGCACCGCCGGGGTCGGTCGCTCGAGCCGGTCAGGCGAGCGGGGTCACCGACACTCGCCGGTACACAGGCGACGGGCAGCGGCGCGCGGCGACAGGTACGTGTGACTGAGCATGGTGGTCCCCCCTTGTCAGGTCCTTCGACCTGGGGGGCGACGCTAGGAGCGGGCGTGCGGGCGGGTCCACCGCCGTCCGGTCACTGAGACGGGCGCGGGACGGGCCGCCCGCGGGTCACCAGAAGGCGCGGGAGGCGATGGCGTCGGCGAAGCCGTCCAGGGCGCCGTCGACGGCACCGAGGTAGAGGGAGGCGTCGACGAGCGAGACCTCCATGACGCACGGCTCGCCGTTGTCGCCCTCGACCATGTCGATACGGCTGAACAGGAGCTGGGCGTCGCGGCCCATGCGGGACTTGATGTAGCCGTGGATCGCGGCGCGGGCCTGCTCCCCCACCCGCAGCTCGGCCTCGGTGGCGTACCGCGAGACGGCGACCTCGTCGCCCGGGGCGTCGGCGGCGGCCTGCGAGCCGAGGAGCATCGGCTCCTTCTCGACGACGTGGGACAGCACCCCGTTGAGGTAGATCAGCGCCGTCTCACCGCGCTCGTCCACCGACTCGACGTAGCGCTGCACCATGACGGCGCGCCCCTCCTGGAGGAGGCCGTAGGCGTGCTGGATCGCGTGCATCCGCGAGGTGGCGTCGCGCGCCGTGTACCGGCCGGTGTCCCGGGAGCCCGAGGAGATGGCCGGCTTGACGACGAAGTCGCCCAGCGAGGGGAAGCGTGTGTGCACCTGGTGCTTGGACAGGTTCTTCTCCGGCTCGAGCCACACGGTGTCGATCGTCGGCATGCCGCGCCGGCCGAGCTCCTGGAGGTAGTGCTTGTCGGTGTTCCACTCGACCGTGTCCGCGCTGTTGAGCAGCTTGCGGATGCCCTGCGTCCACGTGAGGAAGTCCTGCCGGCGGCTCGCGTAGTTGTGGACGGCGCGCAGGACGACGATGCCCGCATCGGTCCAGTCCACGGACTCGTCGTCCCACGCGGCGACGCGCGGCTCGATGCCCCGCTCGGCGAGGGCGTCGGGCAGCCCCTCCTCACCCTGGTCCAGCTCGGGGTGGTCCAGGCAGGTCGCGAGAGTGACACGAGGCTTCGACACGCGCTCAACCTATCCGAAAGCGCGGTATGCCGCGGCTTGCTCGCGAGGCCCGGTGATCCTCATCACGAGGGCCCCTCCTGGCTGGGCAGCGCCCGGAGCCGGTGGTAACGTTTGGGACTGCCGCAAGGGCAACAGCAAGCGCCATTAGCTCAATTGGCAGAGCAACTGACTCTTAATCAGTGGGTTCTAGGTTCAAGTCCTAGATGGCGCACCAGCCGAAGGCCGTCTCCCCCGGGAGGCGGCCTTTCGCGTTGCTACCCGAGCTCGAGCACCTGCCCGTTCTCCGGGAAGTCACGCAGCGCGCTCGGCTTGCGCCCGCCGGTCGTCCACCGCGGGTCGCGCTCGCCGTCGGCGGTGACACCGCGCCAGCGCATGGGGACCCCGGCGGCCGCGGTCGGGTGCTCACGGTCCATCAGCTGCACGTGCAGGTGCGGCTCGGAGGTGTTGCCGGTGTTGCCCACCTCGGCGAGCACGTCACCGGCATGCACCGCCGCGCCGCCCCGGACAGCGACCGAGCCGCGGCGCAGGTGGGCGTAGACGGCGACGGTGCCGTCGTCGAGCCTGACGAGGACGTGGTTGCCGAGGATCCTGCCGGCGCCGGCCAGGTCCCGGAGGAACCCCTCGGCGGTCATCATCCAGATGAGCAGCGGCCACGTGTCCCGGGCGCCGTGGTCCCGCTGGGAGTCGCGGACGCGGACCACCGTGCCGGCGACCATGGCGTGCACCGGACGGCCGAAGGACGGGTAGGTCTCCGGGCGGCGCGGGCGCAGGCCCCAGCCGACCGACGTCGGGGCGTCTGGTGCGGGCTGGAGGACGTCGACGGCGTACGCCTGCCCGTAGGCCTTGACCCCGTGGCTCGGCACCGCCGTCCCGGGGCCGTTCACGACGACCCAGCGGCCACGCAGCGGCGCGTCGACCTCGACGGGCTCGCGCGTCGTCGCCGGCGGGCGGACGAGGGACAGCGCGAAGGCGACGGCGGCGATGACGAGCCCCCACGGTGGCGGGACGGGCAGGAGCACGGCGGCGAGGACGGCGGCGACGAACAGCCGCGTCCACCACGTCTGCCAGCGGGCGACGGCGCGCTTCACCGCCGCCCCCCGAGGACGACGGCGAGCAGCGGGACGACCCGCGCGACGGGGACCTCGTACCGGCCGCCGCCCAGCGCCCGGAGCCATCCGGCGGCGGTGAGCTGGCGCAGGTGGTGGTAGACCTGCCCGCTCGTGCCGACACCGTCGGTGTCGACGAGCTCCGCGACGGTCGTCGCGCCACCGAGGACGCGCTGGAGCAGGCGCAGCCGCACGGGGTGGCCGAGCGCGACGAGCACGTCGGCCTCCTCGGTCCAGTCGGCAGCGAGGAGGTCGTCGGTCGCGGCACCGAGCTGCCACTGGGCGCGGCGCCCGTCGGGAAGCTCGACGTGACCGACGAGCATGACGGCGCCAGGGTCCTCCACCCGCTCCTGCAAGCCCTGGAGGGCCCACAGCGGGCTGTCGGGCACGGCGTCGGCCGTGGAGGTGGCGAGACGGGACTCGAGGGCGGCAACGCGTTCCTCGAGAGCGGCGAGGCGGTCTGCTGACATGCTGCAACGGTATTACGAACTTCCGTACTTGCATAGGCCGCGGGCCGGCGGACCGTGCGATGCTGGGCGGGACCGCCCACGACGACGACGGAGGACCCCGTGCCCCAGCTCTCCCCCGGCGAGACCGCCCCGGACTTCACCCTGCCCACCGCCGACGGCGCCACGGTGAGCCTCGCGGAGCTGCGCGCCTCGGCCGACAAGGGCGTCGTCGTCTACTTCTACCCGGCCGCCTCCACGCCGGGCTGCACCACCCAGGCCTGCGACTTCCGCGACAGCCTGGCCGCCCTGCAGGGCCAGGGCTACGCCGTCGTCGGCGTCTCGCCCGACGGCACCGACAAGCTCGCCCGGTTCGCGGAGGCCGAGTCCCTCACCTTCCCGCTCGCCTCCGACCCCGACCACGAGGTCATCGAGGCGTGGGGTGCCTGGGGCGAGAAGAAGAACTACGGGCGCACCTACACCGGGCTCATCCGCTCCACCGTCGTCGTCGACGCGGCCGGGACCGTGTCCCTGGCCAGGTACAACGTCAAGGCCACCGGCCACGTCGCGCGCCTGCGCAAGGACCTGGGCATCGACTGACCCCGTAGGCTTGTCCCGCGCGCGAGTGGCGTAATTGGCAGCCGCGCCAGGTTTAGGTCCTGGTGTCCTTGGACGTGCGGGTTCGAGTCCCGCCTCGCGCACGACGTACTCGCCCCGCGCGGGCACCCACGCACCACGGAGAGAAGCACCATGAGCGGACTGGCCTCGGACGACATCACCCCCTGGCTGCCGCCGGAGGACCTCGAGAGGGTCCGCCGCCAGGTCCCGATCCTCTACGTCGACGTCCTGCCCGTGCGGGTGGACGCCACCGGCCAGGTGCAGCAGGTCGGCCTGCTCCTGCGCGCCACGGGTGGCCGCCTCCAGCGCGCGCTGGTCTCCGGCCGCGTCCTCTTCCACGAGACGCTGCGCGAGGCGCTCACCCGTCACCTGGAGAAGGACCTCGGCTCGCTGTGCCTGCCCCGCGTGCCGCTCTCCCCGCAGCCCTTCACCGTCGGCGAGTACTTCCCGACGCCGGGACAGGGCTTCCACGACCCGCGCCAGCACGCGGTGTCGCTCGCCTACGTCGTCCCCGTCGACGGCGACTGCCACCCCCAGCAGGACACCCTCGAGGTCGGCTGGTTCACCCCCCGCGAGGCGCTGCTCCCCGAGGTGCAGGCCGAGCTCGTCGACGGGCACAGCACCCTCCTGCGCCAGGCGCTGGCGCACGTCGGCCGCCTGCCGTGAGCATCCAGCCCGGCACCGGCCCGCAGGGGCTGGACGTGGGCCGCGCCTCCCGGTCCGCCGGACCCGGGATGTGGGGCCAGCGGGGCGCCGCGATGCTGCTCGACATGGCGGCGGTCGTGCTCTTCGCCTACCTCGGGCGCGGTGCGCACGAGGGCGGTCGGTCGGTGACCGACGTCCTCGAGGTGGCCCTGCCCTTCCTCCTCGCGCGGCTCCTCGTCACGGTGCTCGTCCAGCACGGGTCGCTGCGGCTGTGGCCGGGCGGCGTCGTCGCCTGGCTCGTCACCTGGGCCGGCGGCCTGGGCCTGCGGGCCGCGCTCGGCGACGGCACGGCACTGCCCTTCGTCCTCGTGGCGCTCGGCGTGCTGGGCGCGCTGCTCCTCGGCTGGCGCGCCGTGTGGCTGCTTGTGGCGCGCGCCCGCCGCTAGTCGGCCGTTCCCCCTCCGGGACGCACATCTCGCCATCTCGACGCACGTGCCGTCACCTGCGGTGGGACCGGATGTGCGTCCCAGCGCAGCCGGAGGACTCAGGCTCCGGCGAGGATGCGCACGACGTGCGGCGCGAGGGCGCGGAAGGCCTTGCCGCGGTGGGAGATGGCGTTCTTCTCCTCGGCGCTGAGCTCGGCCGCGGAGCGGTCCTCGCCGTCCGGCTGGAGGATCGGGTCGTAGCCGAAGCCGCCGCTGCCCCGGGGCGCGGTGAGCAGCCGCCCGGGCATCTCGCCGGTCTCGACGACCTCCTCGCCGCCGGGCGTGACGAGCGCGGCGGCGCAGACGAAGCGGGCGCGGCGGTGCTCGGCGGGCACGTCGGAGAGCTGGGCGAGGAGGAGCTCGAGGTTGGCGCGGTCGTCGCCGTGCCCGCCGGACCAGCGCGCGGAGAAGATCCCCGGCGCCCCACCGAGGACGTCGACGGCGAGGCCCGAGTCGTCCGCGACGGCCGGCAGCCCCGTGGCGGCAGCCAGCGCGCGGGCCTTGATAAGCGCGTTCTCCGCGAAGGTCACGCCGTCCTCAACGGGCTCGGGCGCCCCGACGTCGGCGGCGCCCACCACCGAGGCGGGGTCGAGGTCGGGCAGGAGCGGGGCGAGGATCGCGCGCAGCTCCCCGATCTTGTGGGCGTTGTGCGTGGCGAGGACGAGCCGCGCCGGGCTCCCCCTCACCGTCCGGGGACCGGCGCGGCGAGGGCCGCGCGCTGGAGCTCGGTGAGCTTGGCGGTGCCGGTGACGGCGAGGTCGAGCAGCTCGTCGAGCTCGTGGCGCTCGAAGGGCTTGCGCTCCGCCGTGCCCTGGACCTCGACGAAGCCGCCGGAGCCGGTGACGACGACGTTCATGTCGGTCTCGGCGGCGACGTCCTCGACGTAAGGCAGGTCGAGGACCGGCTGCCCGTCGACGATGCCGACGGAGACGGCGGCGACGGAGTCGGTGAGCACCGGCGTCGCGCCCTGGGTGATGGCGCCCTTGGCGATGCCCCACGCGACGGCGTCGGCGAGCGCGACGTAGGCGCCGGTGATGGCAGCGGTGCGGGTGCCGCCGTCGGCCTGGAGGACGTCGCAGTCGAGGACGATCGTGTTCTCGCCGAGCGCGCTCACGTCGATGATCGCGCGCAGGGAGCGTCCGATGAGGCGGGAGATCTCGTGGGTGCGCCCGCCGACGCGGCCCTTGATGGACTCACGGTCGCTGCGGGTGTTGGTGGAGCGGGGCAGCATCGCGTACTCGGCGGTGACCCAGCCCTGGCCCGAGCCCTTGCGCCAGCGCGGGACGCCCGGGGTGAAGGAGGCGGCGCACAGCACCCGGGTGCCGCCGAACTCGACGAGGACGCTGCCCTCGGCGCTGTCGAGCCAGCCTCGGGTGAACCGGACCTCACGGAGCTCGTCGGGGGCGCGGCCGTCGGCGCGCGGAACGATGGTGCTCGCGGAGGTTGAGGTCATCCCGACAGGCTAGCGACTACCCCGCCGTCAGGGCGAGGCGCCGACGCCCGAGGTGGCCTTCCTCGCCACGTCCACCCGCGGCGTCGCGCGTCGGGCCGTCACATCGCGTCGAGGAAGGAGAGCAGCTCGGGGATCCGGCCGAGGGCGTCGCGCGCGACGAGGAAGCCGACGATCCCGACGATCCACGCCGTCGTCTCCCCTCCGGTCCGCTCCATCCAGGCCGCCACCCGCTCGAGCAGCGGCTGCACGAGCCGTGCCGCGGCGAGCCGGCCGCCGAGCAGCAGGAGCGCCGGCAGCACCATGACGACGCAGTACGCGGCGAGCACCCCGAGGCGGGCCGGCGCCGCGAGCGAGGAGGAGCCGATGATGCCCGTCGCCGCGAGGTAGGGCAGCATCGTCGCGACCTCGAGCAGCGCGGCGGCGAGCGCGAGCGTGACGAGGCCGCCCACGCCGGTGTCGGTCTCCGTCCCCATCGCCCGCTCCCGCCACCGCAGCAGCCTGCCGGGCCGCGCGGGCTCCCCCGGCGGCTTGCGCCCGATGAAGAAGCTGCCGACGAGCATCGCCGTCCCGAGCACGAGCTGGAGCCGGGCGACGAGCGGGTTCTCGAGGACGGTGTCGAGGTCGCCGAGCACCGCGCCCAGCCCGGCGACGAGCGCGATGCCGAGGAGCAGGTAGAACCCCGCCACCGTCCCGAGGAAGACGAGGATCCGCCCGACCCGGACCCGGCCGGGCGTGAGGAGGAACCAGATCGGGATGAGGAGCGTGCCGAAGCTCGTCGAGTCGACGAGGGCGAGGACGGCGAGGGTCGCGGCGGTCGCGGTGGTCATGCCCTCGACGGTGCCGCCCGCCCGCCCTCGCCGTCGTCCGCCGACGGACCGACGCCACCACCACCGCGCGTACATCCTTCGACGGACCTGGTCGCGTCCGGGCGTGTGCTGGGATGGGGACGTGCCAGGCCTGGTCGGAACGTTGCGGGAGCGGGTGCGCGGGACCGAGCGCGCCCGTGTGGTGAGCGACGCCCTCGCCACGTTCGTCGCCGGCCTGGCCCTCCTCGCCGTCGGGCTGGTCGGCCTGTGGGGCGGCGGCCCGTCGCTCGCGACGAACCGGTGGTGGTTCGTCCTCACCCTCGCCGTCATGTGCGCCGTCATGCTCGCGAAGGCGCGCACCCCGCTGCTCTCACTCGGTGCGGGCGTGCTCCTCTTTGGGGTCGACGCGCTGCTCGGGGGCAGCATGGGCGCGATGCTCGGCCTGCTCGACCTCATCTACTCGGCCGCCCTGCGGGTGAGCGGCTCCGCCCTCCGCAGGCTGAGCGTGGCGGTCGTCCTCAGCGTCACGGGCGGCGCGGCGGCGGCCTTCGTCGCGACCGGTGACCTGCGAGCCACGGCGAACGTCGCCCTCCTCGCGTTCGCGGTGCTCGGCACCCCGCTGTGGTGGGGACGGTCGGTACGCCAGCAGACCGAGCTCGCCGCGCTGGCCTCGGCCCGCGCCCGCGATCTGGCCCGGATCGGTGAGCTGCGGGAGCAGGAGGTGGTCCACGCCGAGCGCACCCGGATGGCCGGTGACCTGCACGACGCGCTCGCCAGCCTCCTCTCCGCGATCGCGATCCACTCCGAGGCCGCCCTGAGCGCGCCGCGGCCCGACGAGGAGGACCGTGCGGCCCGCCGTGACCGGCAGGCCCTCACCGCGATCCGCTCGGCGAGCGTGGCGGCCCTGCGGGAGATGCGCGCGATGATCGACCTCCTGCGCACCGGCGACGAGGCCCGCACGAGCCCCGCCCGGCTCGCCGAGCTCGACGCGCTCGCCGCCGGGTTCCGCGGCCAGGGGATGGAGCTCACCGTCGCGTCCCCCGCCGCATCCCCCGAGCTGCCCGCGGCCGTCGACCAGGCCGCCTACCGCATCGTCCAGGAGTCCCTCGCCAACGCCCTCAAGCACGGCCGCAGCGGGCCCGTCGACGTCACAATCGCCCTCACCGGCGCGGCGGTGCGGGTCGAGGTCGCCAACGCCGTCGACGGCGTGCTCCCCCCGTCCCCGGCTGGCACGGGCGTCGGCCTGCTCACCATGCGGGAGCGCGCCGAGGCCCTCGGCGGGAGCTTCCACGCCGGCCCGTCCGACGGCCGGTGGCACGTCCGCACCACCATCCCCCTCGAGGAGACCCCGTGACCATCCGCGTCCTCGTCGCCGACGACCACGCCGCGATCCGCTCCGGGCTGCGGCTCATCCTCGAGGGGGACGAGGACGTCGCCGTCGTCGCCGAGGCCGCCGACGGCGCGAGCGCGGTGACGAACGCGCGGGCGCTGCGCCCCGACGTCGTCCTCATGGACATCCGCATGCCCGGGACCGACGGGATCGCCGCGACCCGGACGATCGTCGCGGAGGGGCTGGCCGACGTCCTCGTCCTCACGACCTTCGACCTCGACGAGTACGTCTTCGGGGCGCTCCGGGCCGGCGCCGCGGGTTTCCTCCTCAAGACCGCCGACGCCGCGACGCTCCTCGACGCCGTCCGCCGCGTCGCCGCCGGGGAGGGTGTCGTCGCGCCGGAGGTGACCCGAAGGCTGCTCGCCGCCTTCGCGCAGGCACCGGAGCCCGTGGAGGCGGAGGTCCCGGCCGACGTCGCCGCACTCACCGACAGGGAGCGGGAGGTGCTGGCCGGGCTCGGGCAGGGGCTCTCGAACGCGGGCCTGGCGCAGGCGCTGCACATCGGTGAGGCGACGGCCAAGACCCACGTGTCGCGCGTGCTCGCCAAGCTGGGCTGCACCTCGCGGGTGCAGGCCGCCATCCGCGCCCGCGAGGCCGGCCTCGCGTGAGACGGCCCCGCACGTCGCACCGGGCAGGTGGCGCGACGTGCGGGGCCGAGCGGTTCCTCAGGCCTGCTGGGCCTTGATGAGGTCGGCGTACCAGTGGGCGCTGGCCTTCTTCGTGCGCTCCTGGGTCTCGTAGTTCACGTGGACGATGCCGAAGCGCTTGGAGTAGCCGTAGCCCCACTCGAAGTTGTCGAGCAGCGACCACACGTAGTAGCCGCGCACGGGCGCACCGGCGGCGACGGCGTCGCTGACGGCCTGGACGTGGTCGCGCAGGTACTCGATGCGGTCCAGGTCCTGGATGCTGCCGTCGGTCTCGACACGGTCGGGGAAGGCCGCCCCGTTCTCCGTCACCATGAGCTGCAGGCCCGGGTGCTCGCGGTGCATCCGCACGAGGAGCTCGGTGAGGCCGCGGGCGTCGATGGACCAGCCCATCTCGGTGTACGGGCCGGGCTGCTGCGGGAACTCGATGTCCGCGCAGGCGGGCCACGGGCTGGCCGTGCTCGCCCCGTGGCCGTCGGCCTCCTCGCGCTCCCCCACGCCGTCGTAGGCCCGCACCACGGTGGGGCTGTAGTAGTTCACCCCGAGGACGTCGAGGGGCTGGCGGATGAGCTCGAGGTCGCCGTCCCGGACGAAGGACCAGTCACTGACCGAAGCCGTCGCCTCGACGATGTCCTGCGGGTAGGAGCCGGTGAGGACCGGGTCGAGGAAGACGCGGTTCTGCAGGCCGTCGATGCGCTGCGCGGCGGCGACGTCGGCGGGGGCGTCGGTGGCCGGGTTCACCCAGGCGAGGTTGAGCGTGAGCCCGACCGTCGCGTCGGGACGCTCGGCGCGGATCGCCGTCGTCGCCAGGCCGTGGGCCAGGTTGAGGTGGTGGACGGCGGCGAGGACGTCGGCGTGGTTCGTGCGGCCGGGGGCGTGGACGCCGCTGCCGTAGCCGAGGTAGGCCGAGCACCACGGCTCGTTGAGGGTGATGAAGGTGCGCAGGCGGTCACCGAGGCGGGCCGCGACGACGCCCGCGTACTCGGCGAAGCGCTCCGCCGTCGCCCGTGCCGGCCAGCCGCCGGCGTCCTCGAGCGCCTGGGGCAGGTCCCAGTGGTAGAGCGTCGCGGCCGGGGTGATGCCGGCGGCGAGGAGCTCGTCGATGAGGCGGGAGTAGAACTCGACGCCCTCCTCGTTGACCGGGCCGAGGCTGTCGGCGGTGACCTGCGGGGTGATGCGGGGCCAGGCGATGGAGAAGCGGTAGGTCTGCAGACCCAGCTCCTTCATGGTCGCGACGTCCTCGCGGAAGCGGTGGTAGTGGTCGTCGGCGACGTCGCCGGTGTCCCCGTTCTGCACCTTGCCGGGGGTGTGGCTGTAGGTGTCCCAGATGGAGGGGGTACGGCCGCCCGCGTCGGCGGCGCCCTCGATCTGGTAGGCCGCGGTCGCCGCGCCCCAGACGAAGCTCTTGGGCAGGTCGAGGCGGAGCGCGTCGGGCGCGGTGGTGGTCTGGATGCTCATGGTGTGAATCAGGGCGCTGACGCCCTGCTCCCTTCTTCGTGGGTGAGAGGTGGCGTCAGCCCTTGACGGCGCCGGCCATGATGCCGCTGACGATCTGGCGGCCGAGCAGGATGAAGACGACGACGACGGGCAGCGTGCCGATGAGGGTGCCGGCCATGATGATGGCGGTGTCCGGCACGTAGCCGCTGCCCAGGTTGTTCAGTGCGACCTGGACGGTCGGGTTGGTGGAGTTCAGGGTGATGACCGGCCAGAAGAAGTCGTTCCAGGCCGTCATGAAGGTGAGCATGCCGAGCACCGCCATCCCGGGGCGGGCGATCGGCAGGACGATGCTCCAGAAGGTGCGCAACGACGTCGCGCCGTCCACGCGGGCGGCCTCGATGAGCTCGTCCGGCAGGGACTGCATGAGGTACTGCCGCATGAAGAAGACGCCGAAGGCCGAGACGAGCGTGGGCAGGATGACCGAGGACAGCCGTCCAGCGAGGTCGAGCTCGGACATCACCATGTAGAGCGGCACGACGCCGAGCGTCGGCGGGATCATCATCGTGCCCAGCGTCATGGCGAACAGCTGCTTCTTGCCCTTGAAGTGGAGCTTGGCGAAGGCGAAACCGGCGAGCGTGCAGAAGAGCAGCGTCGCGACGGTGACCGTGCCGGAGACGATGACCGAGTTCGTGATGGCCAGGCCGATGTTCTGCTGGTCGAGCGCCGTCTGGATGTTCGCCACCAGGTTCGGGCCCGGGGTGAGCGGCGGCGGGGACTGGACCATCTCCGACATCGGCCGGCTCGCCGCGACGATCATGTAGTAGAAGGGCGCGATGAAGAGGAAGGCCGTGACGCCGAGGACGACGTAGGTGAGCCAGCCGGCCCCGTGGTTGTCGCGCTTGCGCGAACGGCGCGGCGCTGCCAGCGGCGTGCCGGGGATGGCGGGCGGTCGGGTGATCGTCGTCATCGGTCTCCCCCGTCGGTGAGGCGCTGGCGGGTACGCAGGCGCACGAGTGCGGTGTTGAGCAGGACCAGGACGATGATGAGCAGGAAGGTCACCCACGCGACGGCGGCCGCCCGGCCGAGGCTGCCGAACTGCCAGCCCTGCTGGTACATGAACAGACCCAGTGTCTGGTACTGGTTGACGGCGCCGCCGTTGGGCGTCCCACCGCCGAAGAGCAAGGGTTCACCGAAGAGCTGGGTCGCGCCGATCGTCGAGACGACGACGGTGAACACGATCGTCGGGCGCAGGCCAGGCAGGGTGATGTGGCGGAACTGCTGCCACCGGCTCGCGCCGTCGAGGGAGGCTGCCTCGTAGAGGTCGAAGGGGATCGACTGCATGCCGGCGAGGTAGATGAGCGCGTTGTAGCCCGTCCACCGCCACGTCACGATGACGGCGATGGCGATCTGCGCGGTGAGGTTGCCGTTGCGCCAGTCGATGGCCTCCATGCCGACGAGCGACAGCATCCAGTTCGCGAAGCCGCCGTCACGCCCGAAGATCTGGGCGAAGACGAGCGTGGACGCCGCGACGGAGGTCGCGTACGGCATGATCATCGCGATCCGGAAGAAGTTCCGGGCCCGCATCCTGTAGTTGAGCAGGTGCGCCAGGCCGAGGGCGAGGATCAGCTGCGGCACCGTCGAGAGGACCCCGATGGTGAAGGTCTTGAGCAGCGCGTTGTAGAACTTCGGGTTCTCGAAGAGCCAGACGAAGTTGTCCAGCCCCACCCAGGTCATCTCCGAGTTGAGGCGGAAGTCGTAGAGGCTCAGGAGCCGGTGAGCCGCCGCCGCAGGGCACGCAGCACGGCGCTCGCGGCCCACACGACGCCGGCCCAGCCGGCGCCGCGCACGCCGGTGCGCACGTCCTGCTTGACGTCGCGCCGACGACGG
>NZ_CBCOOR010000031.1:0-19864 GCF_965111665.1 Georgenia sp. Marseille-Q6866
CAATCGCCGCATACGCGACCACGTCCGCAACCTCGAGGCCCTGGGCTACAAGGTCACCCTCGAGCTCGCCGCCTAACGTCAACCACGCCAGCTGGCACCCGAGAGTCACCACATTTTCGGACTAGCTCTCGGCGGGGGTTTCGTGGTGGCGGGTCAGGCGCCGACGCGCTCCATGATGAGCTCGCGGACGCGGCCGGCGTCGGCCTGGCCACGCGTGGCCTTCATGACCGCACCGACGATCGCGCCGGCGGCCTGCACCTTGCCGCCGCGGATCTTCTCGGCGACGTCGGGGTTGGCCGCGAGGGCCTCGTCGACGGCGGCGATGAGGGCGCCGTCGTCGGAGACGACCTCGAGGCCGCGGGCGACGACGACCTCCTCGGGACCGCCCTCACCGGCGAGCACGCCGGCCAGCACCTGGCGGGCGAGCTTGTCGTTGATGCGGCCCGACTCGACGAGCGCGGCGAGCTCGGCGACCTGCGCCGGCGTGATCGCGAGGTCGGCCAGCTCGATGTTGACGCCCTTGGCGGTGCGGGCAAGCTCGCCCATCCACCACTTGCGGGCGGCGACGGCGTCCGCGCCGGCAGCGACGGTCGCCTCGATGAGGTCGAGCGCCCCGGCGTTGACGACGTCGCGCATCTCGGCGTCGGCGTAGCCCCACTCCGCCTGCAGGCGCCGACGGCGCAGGGCCGGCAGCTCGGGCAGGCTCGCGCGGATCTCCTCGACCCACTCGCGGCTCGGGGCGAGCGGCACGAGGTCGGGCTCGGGGAAGTAGCGGTAGTCCTCGGCGTCGGACTTCACGCGCCCCGAGGACGTCGTGCCGGTGTCCTCGTGCCAGTGACGCGTCTCCTGGGTCACCGTCTGCCCGGCGTCGAGCACCGCGGCCTGGCGGGAGATCTCGTAGCGCACGGCCCGCTCGATGGAGCGGAAGCTGTTGACGTTCTTCGTCTCGGTGCGGGTGCCGAGCGGCGCGTCCGGGCTCGGGCGCAGCGAGACGTTGATGTCGGCGCGGACGTTGCCGCGCTCCATCCGCGCCTCGGAGACGCCGAGAGCACGGAAGAGGTCGCGCAGCGTGCTCACGTACGCGCGCGCCACCTCCGGGGCGCGGGCCCCGGTGCCGGTGATCGGGTGGGTGACGATCTCGACGAGCGGCACGCCGGCGCGGTTGTAGTCGACGAGGGAGTGCTCGGCACCGTGGATCCGGCCGCCGGAGCCACCGATGTGGGTGTTCTTCCCGGCGTCCTCCTCCATGTGCGCGCGCTCGACGGCGATCGGCACCAGCGTGCCGTCCTCGAGCTCGATCTCGACGTGCCCCTCGAAGGCGATGGGCTCGTCGTACTGGGAGGTCTGGAAGTTCTTCGGCACGTCCGGGTAGAAGTAGTTCTTCCGGGCGAAGCGGCAGGTCTCGGCGATGTCACAACCCAGCGCGAGGCCGATGCGGATCGCGTACTCGACGGCGGTGCGGTTGACCACCGGCAGCGTCCCCGGCAGACCGAGCGAGACCGGCGTCGTCGCGGAGTTGGGCTCCCCGCCGAAGCCGTTCGGTGCGCCGTCGAACATCTTCGACGCGGTGCCGAGCTCGACGTGGACCTCGATCCCGATGACGGGGTCGTAGCGGGCGATCGCGTCGTCGAAGTCGACGAGCTCGGGCGTGGTCGCGGTCATCGGGCAGCCTCCTGGGAGACGGTGGTGGGCAACGACGGGGCGTCGGCGAGCAGGCGGTGCCCGCGGCGCTCGTCGAGCATGCGCTCGAGGACCGCGCCGACCCGGTAGAGCCGGGCGTCCTCGCGGGCCGGGGCCAGCGCCTGGAAGCCGACGGGCAGGCCGTCGTCGCTCAGGCCGCTGGGCACCGAGATGCCGGGCACCCCGGCGAGGTTCGCCGGGATGGTCGCGACGTCGTTGAGGTACATGGCCAGCGGGTCGTCGAGCTTCTCCCCGAAGCGGAACGCCGTCGTCGGGGTGGTCGGCGAGACGAGGACGTCGGCCTGCTCGAAGGCGGCCGCGAAGTCGCGCTGGATGAGCGTGCGCACCTGCTGGGCGCTGCCGTAGTAGGCGTCGAAGTAGCCCGCGGACAGTGCGTGCGTGCCGAGGATGATGCGGCGCTTGACCTCGTCGCCGAAGCCGGCGCCGCGGGTGGCGGCCATGACTCGCTCGGCGGTCAGCGGCCCCTCGGTGGGCTCGACGCGCAGGCCGAAGCGCATGCCGTCGAACTTCGCGAGGTTGGAGGACGCCTCGGCGGGGAGGATGAGGTAGTACGCGGCGAGCGCGGAGGCGAAGCTCGGGCAGGAGACCTCGACGATCTCCGCGCCGGCCTCGCGCAGGAGGTCGAGGGCGGCGGTGAAGCTCGCCTCGACCCCGGCCTGGTAGCCCTCGCCTCCGAGCTCGCGGACCACGCCCACGCGCAGACCGCGCAGGTCCTGCGCCGACGCCGCGGCGACGAGGTCGCCGACCGGGTCGGGCAGGGAGGTGGAGTCGCGGGGGTCGTGACCACCGATGAGCTCGTGGAGCAGCGCGGAGTCCAGCACGGTGCGGGACACCGGGCCGGCCTGGTCGAGGCTCGAGGCGAGCGCGATGAGCCCGTAGCGCGAGACGCCACCGTAGGTGGGCTTGACGCCCACGGAGCCGGTGACGGCGGCGGGCTGGCGGATCGAGCCGCCGGTGTCGGTACCGATCGCGAGGGGTGCCTGGAAGGCGGCGACGGCGGCCGCGGAGCCACCGCCCGAGCCGCCGGGGATGCGCTCGAGGTCCCAGGGGTTGCGGGTGGGGCCGTAGGCGGAGTGCTCGGTGGAGGAGCCCATGGCGAACTCGTCGAGGTTCGTCTTGCCGAGGATCGGCAGGCCGGCGGCGCGCAGCCGCTCGACGATGGTCGCGTCGTAGGGCGGGATCCAGCCCTCGAGCATCTTCGAGGCGGCCGTCGTCGGCTGCCCCTTGGTGACGACGACGTCCTTGACGGCGATCGGGACCCCGGCGAGCGGGTGGAGCTCCTCGCCACGGGCGCGGCGCTCGTCGACGTCGCGGGCGGTGGCCAGCGCCTCCTCACCGTTGACGTGGAGGAAGGCGTGGACGGCGCCGTCGACCTCGCTGATGCGGTCCAGGTGCGCCTGGGTCACCTCGACGGAGCTGACCTCCTTGGCGCGCAGCCGCTCCGCCAGCTCGGCGGCGGTCGCGGTGGTGAGCTCGCTCATGCGTCCTCCCCCAGGATCTGCGGCACGAGGAACTGGCCGCCCTCGCTCGCGGGCGCGCCGGAGAGCGCGGCCTCGACGGACAGCGGCTCCTCCACGACGTCCTCACGCATGACGTTGGTCAGCGGGATGGGGTGGCTGGTGGCGGGCACGTCGGGACCGACGAGCTCACCGACCTGGGCGACCGCGTCGGCGATGACGCCGAGCTCCCCGGCCAGGCGCTCGACCTCCTCGTTCGTGAGCTCGATCCGGGCCAGCGCGGCCACGCGCGCGACCTCGGCTGCATTGATGGTGGACATGGCTACCGAGTCTATCGTCCCGGGGGCGGGCGACCGCAGGCCCGGTCCGCGCCCGCTGCTCTAGTTTGGGGTCATGAAGCTGAGCACGGTCCGGTACTGGTTGCGCCCTCGGGTCCGTCGCGCCGCGAAGTGGGGGGTCCTGGGGCTGGCCGGTGCCCAGCTCCTCGCCGCCACCACCGTCTGGGGCGTCGACACGCTGCGCAAGCGGCGCGAGCCCCCCGGTGACGAGTTCCCCCACACCGACCCGGTGGGCGTGGACGTCGCGGACTCCGAGCTCACGGTCTACACCTACGGCGAGCACGTCTACGCCGCGATGCTCGAGGCGATCCGCGGCGCGCAGGAGTACGTCTTCTTCGAGACCTTCATCTGGAAGGGCGACGCCGTCGGCGAGGAGTTCAAGCGCGAGCTCATCGCCGCAGCGGAGCGCGGGGTCCAGGTCTACGTCGTTTTCGACTCCTGGGGCAACCTCGTCGTCCCGCCGGCCTTCAAGCGCTTCCCCGAGTCGGTCCACACGCTGAAGTTCCCGCTGTGGCGGCCGGGGCTGCTCACCCTCAACATGCGCAAGTCCGGCCGCGACCACCGCAAGATCCTCGTCGTCGACGGCGAGACGGGCTTCGTCGGCGGCTACAACATCGGTGAGCTCTACGCGACGCAGTGGCGCGACACCCACCTGCGGGTCCAGGGCCCGGCCGTGTGGGAGCTCGACAACGCCTTCGTCGACTTCTGGAACGCGCACCGCAAGCCCCACCACCCCGAGCTCGAGGACCGCGGCGCGCACTCGTGGGACACGCGCATCCGGGCGGCGCGCAACACCCCCTCCTCGATGCTCTTCCCGGTGCGCGGGGCGTACATCGACGCGATGGACCGGGCGCGCCACCACGTGCTCATCACCCAGGGCTACTTCATCCCCGACCCCGAGTTCCTCGAGTCGCTGCTCGGCGCCGCCCGGCGCGGGGTGGACGTGCGGGTGCTCATCCCCGAGGTCTCCAACCACGTCCTCGCCGACTGGGTGGCCCGCTCCTTCTACGACCGGCTGCTGCGCGGTGGGGTGTCGATCTGGCTCTACCAGGGCGCCATGGTCCACGCGAAGACGGCGACCGTCGACGGCCGGTGGACCACCATCGGCACGACGAACATCGACCGGTTGTCGATGCTCGGGAACTTCGAGATCAACCTCGAGATCCACGACCCTGACCTCGCCGCGCACATGGAGCAGGTCTTCGCCACCGACCTCACCAACGCCCGCCCGCTGACCATCGAGGAGTGGGAGCAGAGGTCCTTCCTCGCGCGGGTCGGCGAGGAGCTGCTCCACCCGCTGCGCTGGCTGTTCTGAGGGCCGGCGCGTGATCGACCTCCTCGCGGCCAACCCGCTGCTGACGATCATGCTGGTCGTCGCGGCCGGGACGCTGCTCGGCATGGTGCCCTTCGGCCCGGTGCGCTTCGGGGCCGCCGGGGCCCTGTTCGTCGGTCTCGCGGTGGGTGCCGTCGACCCGCGTCTCGGGGAGGGCTTCGGCCTGGTCCAGACGCTGGGCCTGGTCCTCTTCGTCTACATGGTCGGCCTCGCGGCGGGCGGCCGCTTCTTCCGGGACCTGCGCACGCAGCTGCCGCTGCTCGCCGCGGCGGCGGGCGTGCTCGCCCTGGTCGCGGGTGCCGCCGTCGTCCTGGGCCGGGTGCTCGACGTCCCGCCGGGGATGGTGGGCGGTGCCTTCGCGGGCTCGCTCACCGCCACGCCCGCACTGGCCGCCGCGGCGACGGCGACCGGCACCCAGGAGCCCGCCATCGGCTACTCGCTCGCCTACCCGCTGGGCGTGGTCGTCACGATCGTCATGGTCGCCGTCGTGCTCTCGCGGCCGTGGGCGTCCGAGCGGGACCCGCAGCCGCGCGCCGGCATCGGGCTCATCGACGTGAGCGCCGAGGTGCTCCACCCCGGTCCGCTGCACGAGATCCCCGGCTACCTCGAGGGGACGGTGCGCCTGTCCTACCTCGAGCGCGACGGGCAGATGGGAGTGGTCGAGGAGGACGAGGAGCTGCGGGAGGGGGACCGCGTCGTCGTGGTCGGCAGCCGCCGGGCCGTGCACGACG
The DNA here is from genome assembly GCF_965111665.1 of Georgenia sp. Marseille-Q6866. Classification (NCBI taxonomy): domain Bacteria; kingdom Bacillati; phylum Actinomycetota; class Actinomycetes; order Allobogoriellales; family Allobogoriellaceae; genus Georgenia; species Georgenia sp. Marseille-Q6866. The sequence continues at coordinate 5,561 of NZ_CBCOOR010000031.1, forward strand.
CCGTCGCCCACCTGGGCCGACGGGTGCACCGGCACCTGGCCCACGACCGCTCGGTCGTCCACTTCCGGCGCTTCGTCGTCTCCGACCGGCGGGTGGCCGGACGCACCGTCCACGAGCTCGACATCCCCGGGCGCTTCAACGGCGTCGTCACCCGCGTGCGCCGCGGGGACACCGACCTGCTCGCCCACGAGGACCTCGTCCTCCAGCTCGGTGACCGGGTCCGCGTCGTCTTCCCGCGCGGTCAGCTCACCGCGATCTCCGAGCTCTTCGGCGACTCCGAGCGGCGGGTGAGCGAGATCGACCCGCTCTCCCTCGGCACCGGCGTCGCGGTCGGGCTCCTCCTCGGGCTGCTCACCCTGCCCCTGCCCGGCGGGGTGGCCTTCGCGCTCGGCTCGGCGGCCGGTCCGCTCGTCGTCGGGATGGTGCTGGGGCGCCTGGACCGGACCGGGCCGGTCGTGTGGACGCTGCCGAGCTCGGCCAACCTCACGATCCGCCAGCTCGGCCTGCTGCTGTTCCTCGGCGCCACCGGCCTCGCCTCGGGGCAGGCCTTCGTCGCGCAGGCCTTCACGGGGCTCGGCCTGCGGGTGGTCGTCGCGGGCGCCGTGCTCACCGCGCTGGCCGGCGCCGGCTTCGTGCTCGTCGCGCGGCTGCTCGGACAGAGCACCGCGCGGACGGCCGGCGGGCTGGCCGGCTTCGTGGGGCAGCCGGCGATCCTCGCCTACGCGAGCTCGCGGGTGAGCGACGAGCGGGTGGAGGCGGGCTACGCCGCCCTCTTCGCCGTCGGGATGATCGCCAAGATCCTTCTCGTGCAGGTCGTCGTCATCCTCTGACCCACCTCCTCACGCCGACAGCTGGATCCCGCTCACCGCCCCTGCCTCCCGCCGAGAGCGGGACCCACCCGCGCGGGCGGGGCGGGATCTAGCCGTCGGCGAGCGGGGCTGGTGGGCGCGGGTCAGCGGAGTCGGAGGCGGATCCGCTGGCCGGGGGCGATGCGGCTGAGGAGGTCGTGGTCCTGGGCGACGACGTGGCCCACGACGTTGACGGTCGCGTCCGCCGGGAGGTCGCGCCGCTGGATCGCGATCTCGCCCTTGTAGCGGCCGGCGGCGTCGTTGTCGACGGTCACCGAGCCCAGCGCCCGCCCCACGGTGGGGCCGGCGGGGATGGTGACGTCGGCGAGCGCCCCACGGGCGCCCTCGAGGCGGACCATCGCGGCGGCGTCGTCGGTGCGGTTGCGGTCCAGGACGGTGAGCCGCTCGGCGACGGCCTGCGGCACGGGCGCCGTCAGCTCCACCTCGAGCTCGACGACGTCCTCCAGCGCCCACGCCCGCCAGGCGCGGCGGGTGCGCTCGGACAGCGACGGGTCCCCGACGAAGATGTCGTCGATGCCGGCGCGGCGCAGGTCCAGGGCGGCCGCCACGGGATGGACGTCGCGGTGCCGCTCGAGGGTGGGCAGCCCGAAGCCGAGCGGGATGCGCCGCAGGCCGTCGCCCGGGACCCACGCCTGCACGGTGAAACCGAGGTCGTGGAACATCCGGGTCTGGGTGTCGAGGAACTCGTCGGACAGGCCGGTCCACGGCTTGGGGTAGAAGTTGTGGGAGATGCCGATGCCCTCGGTGCGCAGCCCCATGCCGACAAGGCGCTCGTAGTCGCCCGCCGTGGCGGTCGAGGCGTTGAACCAGATGGGGATCGAGCGGGACAGCGCGACGATCTCCTCGTCGCTCAGCCCGTAGTCCACGCGCAGGGCGCTGACGCCCCACTCGCGCATCGTGCCCGCCGTCGTCACGTCCAGCCCGACGGCCGCGAGGGACGGGCCGGAGATGTCGACGACGAGGCCGAGCCCGGCGTCCTGCGCGAGCGAGCCGACGCGCTGCATGCGGGCGCGGAAGTCGCCGTCGGGCTCCTCGGGCACGTGCAGGGAGCCGAAGAGCATGGTGAAGCCGTCCTCGCGGGCGGTGGCGCAGACCTCCTCGGCGACGTCGAGGTGGCGGAAGTAGGCGGACAGGCCGAAGCTCGTCACGAGGACTCCTTGAGGGGCAGGCGGTAGACGCTGAGGATGGGGGCGGTGCCGTTCGCGAGCGCCTCGGGGTCCCAGTCGGCCACCCAGTCCCGCTCGACGACGCGGTCGAAGCCGTAGCGCTGGTAGACGCGGTGCGCCGCCGACATGGCGGGCAGGGAGGACAGGACGAGCGCGTCGTACCCGCGCGCACGCCCGAGCTCCTCTGCGGCGGTCAGGAGCGCGAGGGAGACCTTGCGGCCCTGGTGCTGCGGCGCGACGGCGAGCATGCGGATCTCGAGCTCGCCCGCGACGGCCACCTCCGCCTCGGGCGTACCCGCCTCCGTGAGGGTGAGGCCGCCGAGGACCTCCTCGCCGTCGTAGGCGGCCAGGACGGCGACGACGTGCGGCAGCCGCCCGGCAACGTCGCGCAGCTCCCCGACGTACCGGTCACCGGGGTCCAGGACCTCCCCCGCGACGTACGCCTCGGCCAGCACCCGGCCGAGGCGGTCGGTGTCGGCAGGGTCGACGGTGCGCACGGTGACGGTGCCCGTGGCCGCGCTCACTCGGCACCGCCGTCGACGGCGACGGCGGCCGGGCCACCGGCGAGGAGCGCCTCGAAGCCGGCCTCGTCGAGGATGGGGCGGCCGAGCTCGCGGGCCTTGTCCTCCTTGCTGCCGGCGTTCTCGCCGACGACGACGAAGTCGGTCTTCTTCGACACCGAGCCGGAGGCCTTGCCACCGCGGGCGATGATCGCCTCCTTGGCGCTGTCCCGGGAGAAGTTCTCCAGGGAGCCGGTGACGACGACCGTCAGGCCCTCGAGGGTGCGCGGCACGGACTCGTCGCGCTCGTCGGCCATCCGCACGCCCGCCCGCTGCCACGAGTCGATGACGTCGAGGTGCCAGTTCGGCTCCTCGCCCTCGGCGGGCTCGGCGAACCAGTCCGTGACCGCCTCCGCGATGGTGGGCCCGACGCCGTCGACCGCCGAGAGCCGCTCGAGCGTGGCGGACCGGATCTCGTCGACCGAGCCGAGCTCCGTGGCCAGGGCACGAGCCGCCGTGGGCCCCACGTGCCGGATCGACAGCGCGACGAGGACCCGCCACAGGGGCTGTGCCTTGGCCTTGTCCAGCTCCTCGATCATGCGGACCGTGTTGGCCTTGGGCGCGCCGGGCTCCGTGCGCGCCTCACGCGTGCGGGTGGCGGGGTGGTGCTTGTCCTCGGTCCAGAAGTAGCGCCGCAACGCCCACCGGCCGGTGGGCTCGCCGTCCTTGCGGACCTCGTACCAGGTGCGGACGTCGGCGAGGTCGTCGACCGTGAGGTCGAAGAGCCCGGCCTCCGAGGTGAGGACGGGGCGCTGGGGCCGGGGGACGCCGAGCACGGCGAGCGCGGCGTCGTCCCCGGGCAGGTCCTGGCCCTCGGCCAGCTGGACGGTACCGTCCTCGGTCTCGATGACTCCGCCCGCCGCGAGGGCGTCGAGCGCCGCCTGGCGTCGGGCCTCGGGGTTGGTGAGCGCGAGCGCCGCCTCCTCCCCGAGCGCCTCGACGTCGAGCGCCCCCCGGGAGGCGATGAACTCCACCCGCGCCGACAGCTGGGCCGGGCAGTGCTCGGCGTTGGGGCAGCGGAGGTCGACGTCGGACTCCTTGGCCGGCGCCAGCGGCGTGCCGCAGGAGGGGCACTCCGTGGGCATGACGAACTCGCGCTCGCTGCCGTCCCGGAGGTCCGCGACGGGCGCGACGATCTCGGGGATGACGTCCCCGGCCTTGCGCAGCACCACGGTGTCCCCGATGCGCACGCCCTTGCGGCGCACCTCGTTGGCGTTGTGGAGGGTGGCCATCGCGACCGTGGACCCGGCGACGAGCACCGGCTCCATGACGCCGTAGGGCGTCACCCGGCCGGTGCGCCCGACGTTGACCCGGATGTCGAGGAGGCGGGTGTTGACCTCCTCCGGCGGGTACTTGTAGGCGACGGCCCACCGCGGGACACGGGAGGTGGCGCCGAGCTGGCGCTGGAGGGCGAGGTCGTCGACCTTGACGACGATGCCGTCGATCTCGTGGAGCCCGTCGTGCCGGTGCTCGCCGTGGTGGGCGATCAGCTCCTCGAGCTCGGCGCGGCTGGTGACCCGCCGGGTCTGCGGGGAGACCGGCAGCCCCCAGGAGGCGACCATCTCGTACATGCCGTGCTGGGTGGTGGGCCGGGCCTCGGGCGGGACGGCGCCCCAGTCGACGGCGCCGACGCCGTGGGCGATGACGTCGAGGCGGCGCGAGGCCGTCACCCGCGGGTCCTTCTGGCGCAGCGAGCCGGCCGCCGAGTTCCGGGGGTTGGCGAAGGGCGCCTTGCCGGCCGCGACGAGCGAGGCGTTGAGCTCCTCGAAGGCGGCGACGGGGAAGAACACCTCACCGCGGATCTCGATGAGGGCCGGATGGTTCTCCCCGACGAGCTGCGCGGGCACCGAGGCAATGGTGCGGACGTTGAGCGTGACGTCCTCCCCCACCCGGCCGTCCCCGCGCGTGGCAGCCCGCACGAGCCGCCCGTGCTCGTAGGTGAGGTTGACGGCGAGCCCGTCGATCTTGAGCTCGGCGGTGAAGGCGACGTCGCTGCGCCCGATCTCGCCCTGCGCGCGCGCGACCCACTCGGCGAGCTCCTCGAGGGAGAAGACGTCCTCGAGGCTCATCATCTGCTGGCGGTGCTCGACGGTGGCGAACTCGGTGGAGAAGGTGCCCCCGACCCGCTGGGTGGGCGAGTCGGGCCCGCGCAGGTCCGGGTGGCGCACCTCGAGCTCCTCGAGCTCACGGAAGAGGGCGTCGAACTCGGCGTCGGAGATCGTGGGCGAGTCCCGGACGTAGTAGGCGAACTGCGCCGCCTCGACCCGCTCGGCGAGGTCGGTCCAGCGCTCGCGCGCCTCCGGGGCGCCTGGGGGCGGGCTCGGCGGGGACGGGGAGGTCGGCGTCGGAGGTGCTCACCGTGGCATCATGCCCGGCCCCACCGACACCGGCATAGCATGGCGCGATGGAGGACGACGGCGACCGCCCGGACTGGCGCCCCGCCGCGGCGGCGCTGGCCAACCCGCACGTGCGGCGAGTCTTCGCGCAGGTCGTGCTCGGGGTGGAGCCAGCCCTCGTCGGTGCGGACCTGGGTCGTTCGCGACGGCGTCGGGCGCTCGACACGCTGCTGGCCGCAGGACTCGTCCGGGAGGTCGAGGGCCGGGTCGTGGAGGACCCGCAGGCCTTCGCGCGGCTGCTCGCGGCACACTCCCTGCCCCGGCCCACCGGGCCGGAGCGCTTCCTCGACGGGCACGGTCGGATCGACCGCTACCCGGCCGACGCCGGCGAGCAGCGCGCCCTGCTCGCGCTCGTCGCCGAGCAGGTGCTGGCGCCCGAGGAGGTCGTCACCGAGGCCGTGCTCGGCGAGCGGCTGGCGCGCTTCGGCCCGGACACCGCCACGCTGCGCCGCTACCTCGTCGAGGAGGAGCTGCTCGAGCGGACCCGGTCCGGCTCGGAGTACGCCCGCGTGCGCCCGTGAGGAGGCGCGCCCCGTCACGCGGTGCCGGCTCTCCGGCCTCCGAGGACCGCACGGGCGGTGAGCGCGACGCCGGGGTCCTCGTCCCCGGCAAGGTCCGCCAGCACCTGGTCGGCTCCGGCTCCGGGCAGCTCGGCGAGCGCCTGGGCGAGGCGGCGACGGACGGCATGCTCGGCGTCGTCCCCGACCGCCTCGACGAGCACCGTCACGATGTCGTCGGCGAGCTCGTCGGTCGACGCCAGGCGGCCCAGGGTCTCCGCGGCCGCGACGTCGCTGCGCCCAGCGACCACCATCCGCACGAGGACCGGCACGGCGTCCAGCCTCCCCCGCTCCCCCAGGGCGATCGCCGCCCTGTCCCTCGTCGGGTCGTCCGGGTCGTCCAGCATCCCGTGGAGGAGCGCCGTCGCCTCCTCGCCCCCCACCTGTGCGACGGCGGCGACGGCGCGACGACGGACCTCCGGCAGCGGCGAGCCCAGCCCGGCGGCGACGTCGGCGAGGGCCGTGTGCCCAGCCCTGGCCAGCGCCCACTGCATCGTGCCCGCGGCGTTGAGGTCGGTCTCGGCGAGGAGCGCCTCGGCGAGGACCTCGGTGGGCAGGGTGCGATCGGCCGACAGGACGGCGCGCTGCCGGGCCACGGCGTGCTCCGAGCCGAGGCTGCGCAGCAGGGCGACGATGTGCAGCGCCTCGTCCCAGTCGGCCGGTCCGGCGGACTCGACCCGGCGTAGTCGGTCGAGCAGGTCCTGCTCCCGTGCCAGCCGCCGCCGGGTCTGCTCGATGAGGTCACCGATGAGCGCGGACGGCGCGAAGCCGGGGTCCGTGAGGGCTCGGCGGACCTCGCTGAGGCTCAGGCCCAGCGCGCGGAGGCTCTCGACGTGGAGGATCCGGCGGATGTCCTGCTCGGAGTACTCCCGGTAGCCCCCCGCCGTCCTGCCCGTGGGCTGCACCAGCCCCTGCGCCTCGTAGTGCCGCAGCATGCGCGCGCTGACCCCGGAGCGCCGGGCGACCTCACCGATCAGCACGGGTCGTCCGGCACGATGGGCGCGGCGCCGGTGAGGGCCACGCGCGTGGCCTCGGCGAGGGCGAACCCGCTGTCCGGGTCGCGGCCCAGCGCCTCGGTGGCGACGGCGTGCGCCCGCACCCGCGGGTCGCTGCTCGCCGTGGCCGCCTCGACCGCCGGCGCCACGGCGTCCCCCAGGGCGACCAGCGCACGGCTCAGACTCCGCTGCGTGTCGTGACCGCCCCGGCCGAGCTCGCGCACGAGCTCGCGCGCCAGGCCGCTCTCCTCGCCCGGTGGCACGAGGACGACGGCTGCCCGCCACGCGCTGCGGGCCGCCTCGTCGTCGGGGTCGTGCACCGCGGCCCGGATCGCGGGCCACACACCCTGGTCCCCGATCTTCGACAGGGTGTGCAGCGCCTGGCTGCGTGCCTGGCCGTGGGTGGACCGCAGCTCGGTGAGCAGCAGGGGGACCGTCGTCGCCGCCGGGTGCCGGGTCAGGGCCCAGGTGAGCATGTCGCGGACGAAGAAGTCCGGCTCCGTGCGGCAGCGGTGGACCAGCGCCGTGACCAGGGCCGGGTCGGGCCGGGTCCCGGCGGCGAGCGCCGCGCGCAGGCGCGTCGAGGAGTCGGGGTGCGCCAGCGCGTCGGCCGGCCCGGAACCCGTGTCGTGTCGCGTCGTGTCCATGACGACCACCTCCGGGTCACAGTGAAGACCCTGCCACCGTGTCAGGGTCAAGGGCCGGCCCACGCATCCCCCCACGGGTGGATGCCGAGAATCAGCCCGGCGGCGGACGCCAGCGACACCCCCACCTGGCACGCTGATCCCTATGTGCGGCCGTTATGCATCCTTCCGTCAGGCCCAGGACCTCGCCGACGCCTTCGACGTCGCCGAGATCACCGACGAGGCCATCGAGATCCACCCCTCGTTCAACGTGGCCCCCACCGACCAGGTGAGGGTGGTGCTCGAGCGTGCCGACGCGGGCCGCGAGATGCATGCCGCCCGCTGGGGCCTGGTCCCCGCCTTCGCCAGCGACCCCAAGATCGGGGTGCGGATGATCAACGCGCGCATCGAGACCGTCGCGGAGAAGAACGCCTTCGCCAAGTCGCTGCGCACGCGCCGCTGCATCCTGCCCGCCGACGGGTACTACGAGTGGCGCAAGAACCCCGACGGCTCCAAGACGCCCCACTTCATCCACCGGGCCGACGCCGCCCCGCTCGCCTTCGCCGGGCTCTACGCCTTCTGGCGCGACCCGAGCAAGGCCGAGTCCGACCCCAGCCGCTGGCTGCTGTCCACGACGATCCTCACCCAGCCGGCCCGCTCCCAGCTCACCGGCATCCACGACCGCGAGCCCGTCGTGCTGCGCCGCGCCGCGGTGGCGCAGTGGCTGGACCCCTCGGTCACCGCACCCGAGGAGGCGCTCGCCGTGATCGCCCCCGAGCGGCCCCGGCTCCAGTTCCACCAGGTCGGCCCGCAGGTGGGCAACGTCCGGGTGGACTCCCCGCCCTCATCGAGCCGGTGGACTGACCCGGTGACGACGCCCTCCGGCCCGCCCGGGTCCCCGTGGGGGCCCTACCCGCCCCGCCGCCCCAGCCCGCGCCCCAGGGTGGCCCCTCGCCGTGGAGGTGCGGCCGCGTGGCACGGCCCCGCCGCCGGGATGCCGGGCGTGCCCCGGCCGCCGGAGCCCAGACTGCGTGGGAGCAGCCGTGGCGTCGACCTCCTCGTCGCCCTCGTGCTGACGGTCTTCGTCGCGCTGCCCTCGGTACTGTCGGCCGAGGCCGCTCCCACCGGCGTCGGCATCTTCTTCGGTCTGCTCGCCTCGGGTGCCATGCCGGCCGCGCTGTACTGGCGCCGCTCCCGCCCGGTCGCGTCCGCCGTCGTCGTCTACGCGGCGGCACTCCTCCACTTCCTCGCCGGCGCACCCCTCGTCGTCGCCGACGTCCTCATCTTCGTCGCGCTCTACTCGGTGACCGTCTACGGCCCGGTGTGGGCCGGACGGGTCGCCCTCGTCAGTGCCCTCTTCGGCTCCCTGCTCCTCGCGGCGTGGCTCGCCGGGTCGGACGGGCCGGGCCTGGCCGGAGGCGACCTCAGCGCCCTCTCCTTCTCCCTCGACGACCTCGTCTTCATCGCCTTCATCGGTGCCCTGCTCGGCGTGGTGTGCCTCTTCGTGTGGGCGATGGGCCTGGTCCGGCGCAGCCGGCTGGCCCACACCGAGACCCTCGCCGAGCGCGCCCGCCGCCTCGAGATCGAGCGGGACCAGCAGGCGCAGATCGCCACGGCGGCCGAGCGGTCCCGGATCGCCCGGGAGATGCACGACATCGTCGCCCACTCCCTGTCCGTCGTCATCGCCCAGGCCGACGGCGGGCGTTACGCGGCCGCTGCCGATCCCGAGGCCGCGACCCGGGCACTGACGACGATCAGCGAGACCGGGCGCGCCGCGCTCGCCGACATGCGCAAGATCCTCGGGGTGCTCCGGGCCCCCGGCACGGACGACCAGCCCGAGACCACCACCCCGCAGCCCATCGACGCCGATCTCGACACCCTCGTCGAGCAGGTGCGCTCCTCGGGCCTGGACGTCTCCCTCGTCCGGGTGGGGCAGGCGCGCCCGCTCCCGCCCGGGCTCGGCCTCACCGTCTACCGCATCTGCCAGGAGGCGCTCACCAACGTGCTCAAGCACGGCGGGCCCTCCGCGAGCGCCACCGTCATGGTCCAGTGGTCCCCGCAGCGCATCTCGATCCAGGTGGAGGACACCGGCCGCGGCGCGGCAGCGACCAGCGACGGCGCCGGGCACGGGCTGCTCGGCATGCAGGAGCGCGTGGCGATGTTCGCCGGAACCCTCGAGGCGGGTGTGAGGCCGGGCGGCGGCTACCGGGTGCGCGCGGAGATCCCGCTGCCCGGTGGGCAGCTGCCGGCCCCCTTCCTCGGCGGCGATGGCGCTCCCCTGGCTCCGGCATCATGGCCCCAGCCCCAGCAGAACGGAACCCCGTGAGCACCTCCCCCGAGTCCGCCCCCATCCGCGTCGCCCTCGTCGACGACCAGCAGCTCGTGCGTGCCGGTTTCGCGCTGGTCATCAACTCCCAGCCGGACATGGAGGTCGTGGGCGAGGCCTCGGACGGGACCCAGGCGCTGCGCCTGCTCGACTCCTACACGGCCGACGTCGTCCTCATGGACGTGCGCATGGCCGGCATGGACGGGCTCACCGCCACCGAGCAGCTGACCTCACGCGGTGCGGACGGCCCGAAGGTCGTCATCCTCACCACCTTCGACCTCGACGAGTACGTGATGCGGGCGATCAAGGCCGGCGCGAGCGGCTTCCTCCTCAAGGACGTCCCTCCGGAGGACATGCTCCACGCCATCCGCACCGTCCACGCGGGCGACGGCGTCATCGCGCCCTCGTCCACCAAGCGGCTCATCGAGCGCCTCGCCGTCATCCTCCCGGACGAGCAGAAGGCGCCGCCCGCCGTCCTGGAGTCCCTCACCGACCGCGAGCGCGAGGTGCTCGTCCTCATGGCCCGGGGCCGCAGCAACACCGAGATCGCGGCCGACCTCTTCGTCGCCGAAGCCACCGTCAAGACCCACGTCGGCCGGGTGCTGTCCAAGCTCGGTGCCCGGGACCGGGTGCAGGCCGTCGTCGTCGCCTACGAGACCGGGCTGGTCACGCCCGGGTCCTAGGCCACCTCGCAGCACCCCCGCATCGCAGCACCCGCAGCACCCGCAGCCAGGAGCGGCAGGTGCGCCCGTCGTTCACCCCTCGCCACGCCGGGGGTGAGTCCCCGCGCCGGAGGCGCGCGCCCAGGTGCGGGCAGAGGACCCCGGGCACGGCCGCGCCGGTATGACGGCGGGGGGACCTCGTACGACCACGGGATGACCCGGGAACGGGTCCACGGCACGACGCGGCGGCGCACGTGGCGCCCGTAGCGTCGATGACATCACCAGACGCGGCCCAGCGCCGCCCCACCGAGGAGAAACCCTGTGAGCACTTCCCCCAGCCGAGCGGCCGTCCGAGCCCGCTCCCTGAGCAAGGTCTACGGCAGCGGGGACGTCGCCGTCCACGCGCTGCGTGGCGTCGACGTCGCCTTCACCGCCGGTGAGTTCACCGCCATCATGGGTCCCTCCGGCTCGGGCAAGTCCACGCTCATGCACCTGCTCGCCGGCCTCGACACCGCGACGGACGGCCAGGTGGTCCTCGGGGACACCGAGCTCACGAACCTCGACGACACGGCGCTCACCCTCCTGCGCCGCGAGCGCGTCGGCTTCGTCTTCCAGTCCTTCAACCTGCTGCCGATGTTCACGGCGCTGCAGAACATCACGCTGCCGTGCGAGCTCGCCGGCACGACGCCGGACCAGGCGTGGCTCGACACCCTCGTCGACACCCTCGGCCTGCGCGAGCGCCTCACCCACCGGCCCAGCGAGATGTCCGGCGGCCAGCAGCAGCGCGTGGCGATCGCCCGCGCCCTCATCACCCGCCCCGAGGTCGTCTTCGCCGACGAGCCCACCGGCAACCTCGACTCCCGCTCCGGCGCGGAGGTGCTGTCCTTCCTGCGCACCAGCGTGCGGGAGCTGGGCCAGACCGTCGTCATGGTCACCCACGACCCGACGGCCGCGTCCTACGCCGACAGCGTCGTCCTCCTCGCCGACGGCCGCATCGCCGGCACGATCGAGCGTCCCACCCCCGAGGCCGTCCTCGCCGGGCTCGACGCGCTGCGCACGGTGAACGCCTGATGCTGCGCCTCACCCTCACCCAGATGCGCCGCAGCAGCGGCCGCCTCTTCGCCGCCGGGCTGGCGATCATGCTCGGCACGGCCTTCATCGCCGCCACCCTGCTGGGCACCGCGGTCATCCGTGACACCACCTACGGTGCGGTCACCGCCGACATCGCCGACGCGGACGTCGTCGTCCCTCCCGGTGCCGAGCTCATCACCCCGGAGCAGCTCGACGAGGTCCGGGCACTGCCCGGCGTCGCCGTCGCCGACGGCCGCGTCTCCGTCTTCGGCTCGCTCGTCGCGGAGGGCCGCCAGGACTGGTCCACCGTCGAGACCGTCGGTTCCCCCGGCCTGTCCGCCGCCACGCTCGTCGACGGCGAGCTCCCGACGGCGCCGGGCCAGGCCGCGCTCAGCGCCTCCTCCGCCGAGCGGCTGGAGATCGGGCTCGGCGACACGCTGCGGCTCTCCGCGGACGTCTACCTGCCCGCGCCTGCCGGCGCGGAGGAGAGCGACCCCGTCGCCGAGGCCGAGCTCACGGTGGTCGGGCTCCTGCAGAACCCCTCACCGCTCGTGGGAGGGAGCTCCACCGTGCTCGTCACCGAGGCCCAGCGCGACGCCTGGGTGGAGGAGACCGGCCGCGCTCTCGCCTTCGACGAGATCGTCGTGCGCGCCGCCGACGGCGCCAGCCCCGAGTCCGTGGCAGCGGACGTCGCCGACGTCCTGCCGAAGGGCACCGTGTTCACCGGTGAGGCCTTCGCCCAGCAGCGGCTCCAGGAGCTCACCGGACAGGCCTACATCCTCAGCGCCGTCATCCTCGCCTTCGGGGCGCTGGCCATGTTCGTCGCCGCCATCGTCATCACCAACACCTTCCAGGTCCTCGTCGCCCAGCGCACCCACACCCTCGCGCTCCTGCGGGCGGTCGGCGCGACCAAGCGGCAGGTCCGCCGCTCGGTGCTCACCGAGGCCCTCATCCTCGGTGTCATCGCCGGCGTCAGTGGCCTGCTCCTCGGCACGGCCCTGGCGCAGGGCGCCCTGTGGGTGCTCGGAGCCCAGGACCTGCCGTTCGCGATCCCCGAGACGGTGACCATCACGGCCGCCGCCGTCCTCGTCCCCGTCCTCACGGGTGCGCTCGTCACCGTGCTGGCAGCCCTGTCCCCGGCCCGGGCCGCCACCGTCGTCTCCCCGCTCGCCGCGCTGCGCCCGCCGCAGCCGCCGGACCCGAGGGGCGCCTCGCGCAAGCGGGTCGTCGCCTCGCTCCTCCTCATCGTCGGCGGTGGCGCCATGGTGGGCGGCGCCCCGTTCCTCGCGACGTCCGAGGTCCTCGGCGACGAGGGAGCCGTCCTCGGTGCGCTCGCGCTCGGGATCCTCGGCGGCTTCGTGTCCTTCGCCGGCGTCATGCTCGGCATGGTGTTCGTCGTCCCGTCCGTCGTCCGTGCCCTCGGTGCGGCCGCGCGGCGCCTGGGCGGCGGCACCCCGGCCCGGATCGCGACGGCGAACGCCATCCGCAACCCGCGCAGGACCGCCGCGACCACCACCGCGCTCGTCATCGGCGTCACGCTCGTCGCCCTCATGTCGACCGGGGCGGTCACCGCCCGTGCCAGCCTCGACGCGATGCTCCGCAGCGAGTTCCCGGTCGACCTCGTCGTCCAGTCCAGCGCGTGGGACCCGGACACGGGCCGCACCAGCCCCCTCACCCCCGCCCAGGTCGACACGGTCGAGGGCACGGAGAACGTCGCCGCGACCCTCGAGGTCTCCGAGGCGGTCGTCACCTTCCCGACCCCCGACGGCGAGATGGAGACGGGCATCAGCCTCATCGACAGGGAGGCCGCCGAGGAGGTCATGCTCGACGCGTCACAGCTCGACGGGCTCGACTCCGACACCCTCCTCGTCGGGACCGGCTGGGCCCGCTCCCGCGGCGTCACGGACGGGCAGACGCTCACCCTGGGAGAGGCGGAGCTGACGGTCGCCGTCGACGGCTCGGGCGACTGGGCCTACGCCCCGGCCGAGCTGCGCGACGCGATCGACCCCGAGGCGCCCGTCACCGAGCTGTGGGCGCGGCTGTCCGGGACCGAGCACACCGCGACGACCACCGCGGTCGCCGACCGGCTCACCGAGGCGCAGTCCACCCTCACCGACGACCCCGACGCCATGTACAACACCCCGTACGTCGACGGCCCGGCCGCCCAGCGGGAGGTCTTCGAGCAGGTCATCAACACGCTGCTGGCGATCGTCGTCGGTCTCCTCGCCGTCGCCGTCGTCATCGCGCTCATCGGGGTGGCCAACACGCTGTCCCTGTCGGTCATCGAGCGGCGCCGGGAGTCCGCCCTGCTGCGGGCCATGGGCCTCACCCGTGGGCAGCTGCGCGGGATGCTCGCCGTCGAGGGCCTGTTCCTCGCCCTGGCCGGTGTCCTCATCGGCGCCGTCCTCGGTCTCCTGTACGGCTGGGCCGGGACCGCGGTCCTGCTCGGCCCGTCCGGTGAGCTCCAGCTCGCGGTGCCGTGGGGCTACCTCGCCGCGATCGTCGTCGTCGCCCTCATCGCCGGGCTCGGTGCCTCGGTGCTGCCCGCCCGCAGCGCTGTGCGCACCCCGCCCGTGGCCGCCCTCGCGGCCGAGTAGACCCGTCGGGCGCCGGGCTGGAGGGGCCGGCGCCCGACGACGACGGGCCCCGTCACGTCCCCGGACGTGACGGGGCCCACTCGCGCGTCACCGGCGGCGCGGTGAGACTGGCGGTGCCCAGCTCGCCCCGCCGCCCTGCGGCACCGACCGGGAGGCTCCCCATGTCCCAGCACCGTGCGCGCCGCGGCGCCGCCGTCCTCGCCGCGACGACCGCGGCCGTCCTCACCCTGCCGCTCGTCGCCCTGGCGCAGCCGCCCGACGCGACCGACCCCGTCCCCTCGCTCCCCCTCGGTGCCGAGGACCTGCCCGAGGTGCGCGAGACCGAGCAGCTCGCCCCCGGCGTCACCCTCACCCGCATCGTGCGCGGGGAGACCACGGCCGGCTACCCGTGGACGGTCGAGGTCTCCGTCCCCGCCGGCGCCGGCTCCCCCGACCCCGACGCCCCGCCGACCGCCCTGCGCGACCGCGCGAGCGCCGAGGAG
>NZ_CBCOOR010000032.1:0-15614 GCF_965111665.1 Georgenia sp. Marseille-Q6866
GGCGAGGGCGGGGGTTACGGCGCGAGGGTCGTGAGGTCGGGCACGACGGCGTCGGCGCCGGCCTGGGCCAGGGCGTCGGCGCCCAGGCTGGTCGTCACGCCGACGACGAAGCCCACCCCGGCGGCACGCGCGGAGGCGAGGCCGGCCACGGAGTCCTCTGCGGCGAGGCAGTCGGCAGGGTCCACACCCAGCCGCTCGGCACCGAGGAGGAACGGGGCCGGTGCCGGCTTGCCCACGGGGGTGTCCTCGGCGGTGACGAGCCGGACACCGAGGTCGGCGACGCCGAGCAGCTCGAGCGCCTCCTCCGCCCAGGAGCGGAACGCGGACGTCACGAGCGACACCGCCAGGTCCTGCTCGCGCCAGGCGCGGATGGCCTCGGCGGCACCCGGGACGGGGACGGGCGGGTGGGTGAGGGGTCGGTCATCGCGATGACCGCGTCGGTGAGGGCCACCGGGTCCTCCCCGCCCACGGGCCGGCGATCGCCGCGAAGGACTCCCGGCCGCGCCGGCCCATGAACTGGCGGACGACGGCCTCGGAGACCTCCCAGCCGCGGGAGGCGAAGTAGGCGGCGAAGGCAGCCCGCTGCATGGGCTCGGAGTCGACGAGCGTGCCGTCGAGGTCGAGCAGCACGGCGGCTCCGGGCCGGCGAAGGAGCTCGCCGGCCCGGACCCGCAGGTCGTGGGTGGAGGTCACTCCCACGAGAAGAGCTCGTCGCCGGTGGCGACCTGCGCCCCCGGCTCGACGGCGAGCGTCAGTGCCTCCTGCTTGCCCTCGAGAGCGACGACGGGGCTGACGGGCGAGCGCCCGCCGGCCCGGACCTCGGCCGGGTTCCAGCTGACCAGCCGCTGGCCGGCGCTCACCGTGTCCTTCTCCTGCGCGTGGAGGGTGAAGCCCTGCCCCTCGAGCTGGACGGTGTCCAGACCGAGGTGGACGAGCACCCCCCGACCCTGCTCGGTGACGAGGACGAAGGCGTGCGGGTGGAGCTTGGCCACGGTGCCGTCGACGGGCGCGACGACGTGGACCTCACCCTCGCCGTCGGGCTCGATCGCGATGCCGGGGCCGACGATCGATCCCGCGAAGACGGGGTCGGGGACGTCGGCCATCGCGACGACGGTCCCGGCGACGGGTGCGAGGACCCGCAGGCTCACCGAAGGTCCTCGATGTCCTCGACGATGTTGTCCGCCTCGGGGCCGACGACGACCTGCACGGCGGTGCCCTGCTGGACGACGCCGAAGGCGCCGGCCGCACGCAGCGCGGCCTCGTCGACCTTGCTCGAGTCCTCGACCTCGACACGGATACGGGTGATGCACGCCTCGAGGTCGACGATGTTCTCGTCGCCGCCGAGAGCCGCGAGGATGGACTCTGCCTTGCTCATGTTCTGCTCCTCATCCACGGCCGCGGCCGTTGGGTCGGTGACGGACGGCGCCGTCTCGTACCGAAACCTTAACTGGTCCAGACGTCCTCGGCGTGACGGCCCTACTCGTCGTCGGCGCGCCGCCACGTGTCGTCGCTCAGCTCCCCGAGCAGCGCGTCGAGCTCGGGCCCCACGACGACCTGGACGACGTTGCCGCGCTGGACGGAGCCGTGGGCACCGGCGGCCCGCAGCGCGGCGGCATCGACCTGGGCGGGGTCCTCGACCTCCACCCGCAGCCGGGTGATGCAGGGCTCCATCTCGCGGATGTTCGCAATGCCGCCGAGTCCGGCGAGGATCGCGTGGATGTCCTTCTTCACGCCAGTCCTTCCTCACGTGGGGTGTGCCCGCTCGCCGTCGACTGGAGGCGACGGCGGGAGGGCACGAGTGTGGGTCCGGGAGCGCTGACCGGCACCCACAGGGAGTAGCGGTCGGCGCGGTAGATCGAGACGGCGTAGTCCACGGCGAGGTCCCCGCTGAAGGTCCGACGGCGGATCTGCAGTCCCGCCGTCGCCTCCGTCAGGCCCAGGTGCCCGGCCACCTCCGCCTCGAGGAGGACCGCCTCGATGACGTCCTCCCCCCAGGTGGGCGCGAGGCCACGGGCGGTCAGCGCCTCGTAGACGCTGGGCGCGGGGTCCGCGTCGAGGAGCTCGGGGGCGAGCATGGCGGGCACCCAGTTCTCCTCCACGGCCATCGGCAGCCCGTCCGCCAGGCGCAGGCGGCGCAGGTAGTGGACGTCCGCGCCGGGCGGGAGGTCGAGGGCGTCGGCGACGTGCGGGGGTGCGGCGACGCTCTGCGCCGCCAGGACCCGCAGGGACGGCTCCATGCCGCGTCGGCGCATCTCCTCGGGGAAGGAGACGAGCCGCAGCTGGAGGTCGACCTTGGGCTGGGCGACGAAGGTGCCGCGGCCCTGCACCCGCTCGAGGAGGCCCTCGACGACGAGCGCGTCGACCGCCTGGCGCACCGTCATGCGGGACACGCCGAAGTGCTCGCAGAGCTCACGCTCGGAGGGGATCGCCTGCCCGACGCCGAGGCCGTCGTCGATGAGAGCCCGCAGATGGTCGCGCACGGTGAGGTACTTCAAGGCTCCAACCCTCCCGTCACCGAACCGTGACCGACCTGCCCGGGGCCACGCCCGCGTGATGCTTGACACGCACGATCATATGGCGGTCTAGTATGCGCAACTGGTCCAGACATCCTGCACGGGATGTTCACACCAGCATGCCCGGCCGGTACCTCCGGGCCGGGACCACACCGCGACGGTCCTCCACCGTCGCCTCGACGAGGAGCCTGACGTGACAGCAGCCACCGCCGGTGCGGCCCCGGCCAAGAAGGAAAAGAGGCCGATCCCCGGCTTCGCCCAGCTTCAGCGTGTGGGCCGCTCCCTCATGCTCCCCATCGCCTCCCTCCCGGCCGCCGCGCTCCTGCTGCGCCTCGGTCAGCCGGACATGCTCGGCGCCGACGGCGTGGCCGGCTGGGCCGGCATGGGCTGGATGGAGCCCGTCGCCGCCGTCATCGGTGCGGCCGGTGACGCGCTCTTCGCCAACCTGCCCCTCCTGTTCGCCGTCGGTGTCGCCGTCGGCTTCGCCAAGAAGTCCGACGGCTCCACGGCCCTCGCCGCCGTCATCGGCTACCTCGTGCTCACCCGGGTCCTCGGCGCCATCGCCCCGATGACCGCGCCGTGGGGCGGCACCTTCGGTGTCGAGGCGGACAGCGGGACCATCGCCGCGGACAGCGGCGAGCCGATCCTCACGCACACGATCAACTACGGCGTCCTCGGCGGCATCGTCATCGGCATCATCGCCGCGGTGCTCTACCAGAAGTACTACCGGATCAAGCTGCCGACGTACCTCGCGTTCTTCGGCGGCCGCCGCTTCGTCCCGATCATCACGGCGGTCTCGGCCATCCTCCTCGGCGTGGTCCTCGCCTTCATCTACCCGGTCTTCGACACCGTCATCACCGGCTTCGGCAACTGGGTGACCGACCCCGGCAACTCGGTGCTCGGCGGCTTCGTCTTCGGTACGGTCAACCGCCTGCTCATCCCCTTCGGGCTGCACCACCTGCTCAACAACCTGCCGTGGTTCCAGTTCGGCTCCTTCGAGACGGCCAGCGGCGAGATCGTCAACGGCGACATCGCCCGCTTCCTCAACGGCGACCCGACGGCCGGCGTCTTCATGACCGGCTTCTTCCCCATCATGATGTTCGCGCTGCCCGCCGCCGCCCTGGCGATCTGGCACACCGCCAAGCCCGCTCGCCGCAAGATCACCGGCGGCATCATGATCTCGGTCGCCTTCACCGCGTTCCTCACCGGCATCACGGAGCCCCTCGAGTTCGCCTTCGCCTACGTCGCCTTCCCGCTGTACGTGGTGCACGCGCTGCTCACCGGCAGCTCGCTGGCCCTGATGAACGCGCTCGAGTACCGCAGCGGCTTCGGCTTCTCCGCGGGTGCGATCGACTTCCTGCTCAACTTCCGCATCGCCGAGCAGCCGCTGATGATCATCGTCTTCGGCCTGATCTACGCGGTCATCTACTACTTCCTCTTCCGCTTCGCCATCACGAAGTTCAACCTCAAGACCCCCGGTCGCGAGGACGACACCGTGGACGGCGTGCCGGCCCCGTCCGTCTTCGACGAGGCGCAGGAGGCGGCCGCCGTCTCCACCGGCAAGCGCTCCGCCGAGGAGGAGGCTGCGCGAGACGCCAGGGGCCGCAAGCGATAGCTCCCCCTCCCCCCATCAAGCGCCGAGAGCCGGATTCCTCCACGGAGGAATCCGGCTCTCGGCGTACGGGGGGGTACCCGCGGGGGCGCGCGGCTAACCGCGGAGGGACTCCTCGACCACCGCGACCAGGGAGCGGAGGCGGGCGATGGTCGGGAGGTCCTCGACGAGGACGACCTTCTCCGAGCCGTCGGCGAGCGGCAGCTTCCAGTTCGGGTACTCGGTGTCCGTCCCCGGCTGGTTCTGCGCGCGCCGCTCCCCCACGGCGTCGACGAGCGCGACGCCCACGAGGCGCGACGGCGTGCGCGCGACGTAGGCGTGCAGCGCCTCGACGAGCTGGCGCTCGGTGGGGCTGTCGGGCAGCAGCCCGTACTCCCGCAGCCGGGCGACCATCTTCTCCCGCTCGCGCCTGGCCTCGGCGCGCACGACCGGCACGGGGTCGGCGAGCAGCCCGAGGCGCTCGCGCAGGTCGACGTGCTCCTCGGCGAGGTAGCCCGCCGTCGGCGGCAGGTCGTGGGTGTTGACCGTGGCGAGCACGAGCTCGCGGTAGTCCTCGGGACGCAGCGGCCCGCCGTCGCCGTCCTTCTCGAACCACAGCACGGAGGTGCCGAGGACGCCGCGGGAGGCGAGGTAGTCGCGCACCCAGGGCTCGACGGTGCCGAGGTCCTCACCGATGACGACGGCGCCCACGCGCTGTGCCTCGAGAAGCAGCACGCCGACCATCGCCTCGTGGTCGTAGCGCACGTAGCAGCCCTCGTCGGCGCCGTGGCCGTCGGGGATCCACCACAGGCGGAAGAGGCCGAGGATGTGGTCCATGCGCAGGGCGCCGGCGTGCCGGAGCACGGTGCGGAGCATGTCGCGGAAGGGCGCGTAGCCGGACCGGGCGAGCGCGTCGGGACGCATGGGCGGCTGGGACCAGTTCTGCCCCTGCTGGTTGTACATGTCCGGCGGGGCGCCCACGCCGATCCCGCGGGCCAGGACGTCGCCCATGCTCCACGCGTCCGCGCCGCTGGGGTGCACGCCGACGGCGAGGTCGTGCATGATCCCCATCGCCATGCCGGCCTCGCGGGCCGCGCGCTGGGCGGTGTCGAGCTGGGTGTCGGCGATCCACTGGAGCCACACGTAGTAGTCGACGCGGTCGGCGAGCTCGACGCGGGCGCGGTAGACGGCCGGCGAGGAGACGTCGTCGAGCTCGGCGGGCCAGCGCTGCCCCTCGTACTTCTCGGCGAGGGCGCACCACAGCGCGAAGTCCTCCAGCCCCTGCCCCTCCTCGGCGCGGAAGGCGTCGAGCTGACGCTGGCGCGCCGGGGAGCGGCCGGCCTTGTGGATGACCTCCAGGGCCTGGCGCTTGGCCGCCCAGGCGGCGTCACGGTCGATGGGGCTCGGGTCGCTCGCCGCGCCGCGGACCTCCTCGGCGGCCCACTCGACGAGGGCGCGCTGCGGCCCCGGCAGGTAGGCGCACTCGCGGATGTCCTCGGGACGGATGTAGAGCGGGTTGTGGAACCGCCGGGTGACGGGCAGGTACGGCGACGGCGTCATCGGCCCGACCGGCTCGGCGGCGTGGAGCGGGTTGATGAGGAGGAAGTCGGCCCCCTGCTGCCCGAAGAAGCTGCCGAGCTCGGCGAGGTCGGCGAGGTCGCCCACGCCCCAGGACGTGCGCGAGCGCACCGAGTACAGCTGGGCCATGAGGCCCCAGGCGCGGTCGGGAACCTCGGCCGGGACGCTGAGCACGTCGGGGGTGACGGCGAGGGTGCACCGCGCCGGCTCCTGCCCCTCGATGACGGCGACGAGCTCGTGCCAGCCCAGCGGCAGGTCGGCCGGGACCCCGAAGGTCGCCCGGCCGGTCCGCACGCCGTCGACGTCACGGGGGTCCACCCACACGGGCAGCTGCTCGAGCACCCGCTCGCCGCCGTCCTCGAGGGCGACGCGGACCGACACCGTGCTCCCGTGGGGCAGGTGGACCGGCACCTGCTCCTCGCGGCCCTGCCGCACGACGAGACTGGGCGGCAGCACCGAGCGCCACGGCGCGAGCTCGACGTCGACGAGCGCCTCGGCGACGTCCTCCTTGCTCTCGACGACGACGCCCAGCGCCGCCAGAACGGCGCGGATCGTGCTGGCGGGGACGGTCCGGTGGTTGCCGGTGTAGTCCCAGAAGTCCGTCGCCACCCCGTACGCCGCTGCCAGTCGCTGGAGGGCCTCGCTCGGAAGCCCGGCGTCCTGCTCGGACGGCGATGTGGTGTTCACGTGCAGATGCTCCTCGGCTCGTGCGTCATGGCTGCCTCGGCACCCAGGTCTCCGCGTGATCTTGCCAGACCTCGCGGGCCCCGGCGCGTGCGGGCGGTGCGGGTCCGGGCACACCGGACGATAGGCTCGACGGGCAGCGGCCCGGCGCGGGTGACCGCAGGACTGCGCCGCGAGGGCCGGTGCGCCCGGCCGACCGGCCCACCTGCGGGCGGTCACCCCTCCGGACCGGCACGAGCAGCGCTGGTCAGGGCGCACAATAGGCACAGCATGGGACCACGTGACGGGAGCACCCACTTGAGCACTGAGCACGCACGCCGCACCAACGTCCGTGGCATCGGCGTGAGTCCCGGTCGGGCCGCCGGCCCGGTGGCTCAGCTCGCCGGTGCCGTCCCCGCCCCGTCCCCCCACGAGCGGCTCGCCGCGGGTGACGACGTCGAGGCCGCTGCCGCCTCCGTCGCCGAGCACGCGGCCGCGGTCGCCGAGGGCCTGAGCACCGCCGCCGAGAGCGCCGAGGGCGAGGCCGCGGAGATCCTCGCGACCACCGCCCAGATGGCGGCCGACCCCACGCTCGTCCAGTCCGCCCAGGCGAAGGTCCGCGAGGAGGGCAAGGCTCCGGCGCTGGCCGTCTGGGAGGCCGCCGACGCCGTCGCCGAGCAGCTCAGCGCGCTCGGCGGGTACATGGCCGAGCGGGCACGCGACGTCCGCGACGTCCGCGACCGCGTCGTCGCCAGCCTCCTCGGCATCCCCATGCCGGGCATCCCGCAGCGCGAGGAGCCGTTCGTCCTCGTCGCGCTCGACCTCGCTCCCGCCGACACCGCGCTGCTCGACCCGAGCAAGGTCCGCGCCATCGTCACCGCCGAGGGCGGCCCCACCTCGCACACCGCGATCCTCGCCCGCTCCCTCGGCATCCCCGCCGTCGTCGGGGCGCCGCACGCCCTGGAGGTCCTCGAGGAGGGCCGCACCGTCCTCGTCGACGGCGCCGCCGGCACCGCCGTCCTGGACCCGAGCGCGGAGGACGTCGCCGCGGCCGAGGCGCTCGCCACGCACGTGCGCATCTTCGACGGCGAGGGCCGCACCAGCGACGGTCACCGGGTCCACCTCCTCGCCAACGTCGGGGAGCCGGCGGGCGCCGCCAAGGCCGCCCAGGCCGGTGCCGAGGGCGTGGGGCTGTTCCGCACCGAGTTCTGCTTCCTCGACCGCAACGAGGAGCCCACCGTCGCCGAGCAGGTCAAGGCCTACCGCACCGTGCTCGCCGCGTTCCCCGGCAAGAAGGTCGTCGTGCGCACGCTCGACGCCGGCGCGGACAAGCCGATGCCGTTCCTCACCGACACCGCCGAGCCGAACCCCGCCCTGGGCGTGCGCGGCCTGCGGACCTCCTGGCGCAATCCGCGGATTCTGGACAACCAGCTCACCGCGATCGCCGAGGCTGCGGCCGCCGAGAGCGCCGACGTGTGGGTGATGGCGCCGATGGTGGCCACCGTGGACGAGACCGAGGAGTTCGTCGCGGCCTGCAACAAGCACGGCCTCACCACCGCGGGCGTCATGGTCGAGGTGCCCAGCGCGGCGCTCATGTCCGGGCCCATCCTCGCCCGCGCCGCCTTCGCCTCGATCGGCACCAACGACCTCACTCAGTACACGATGGCCGCGGACCGTCTCCTCGGCTCCCTCGCCTCCCTCTCCGACGCCTTCCACCCGGCGGTGCTCCGGATGGTCGAGGAGACCTGCCGCGGCGGTGCGCAGCAGAGCCGGCCGGTGGGCGTGTGCGGCGAGGCGGCCGCGGACCCGGCCACCGCCGTCGTCCTCGTCGGCCTGGGCGTGTCCTCGCTGTCGATGTCCCCGCGCTCCCTGCCGGACGTCGCCGCGGTGCTCGCGGCCACGACCCTGCAGCGCTGCCAGGAGCTCGCCCAGCTCGCGCTCGGCGCCGAGTCCGCCGAGCAGGCGCGCGCCCTCGTGCGCGGCCAGCTGCCCGTCCTCGACGAGCTCGGCCTGTGAGCGCGAGCCCGGACCAGGTCACCGCGTACCAGGCACTCGGCGGGCGGGCGACCTTCGAGCGGCTCGTCCGCCGGTTCTACGAGGGCGTGCGCACCGACGACGTCCTCGCGCCGATGTACCCGGAGGGCGACTTCGAGGGCGCCGTCGAGCGCCTGACGATGTTCCTCGAGCAGTACTGGGGCGGCCCGACGACGTACTCCGAGACCCGCGGGCACCCGCGGCTGCGGATGCGGCACGCCGCGTACGCCGTCAGCCCGCTGGCCCGTGACCGCTGGCTGCAGCACATGCGCGACGGCGTCGACGAGCTCGGCCTGCCCGAGGACCTCGAGACGATGCTGTGGACCTACCTCGAGCGGGCCGCGTTCTCGCTCGTCAACACGATGGAGGAGCCGTGACCGTGGCCGACGCCGGTGAGCAGAGCGAGGCGCTGACCTCGGTCCTGGAGCTCCTGCGCCTGGAGCGGACCGGGCACGACACGTGCACGGGGACGTCGCTGGAGCACCTGAGCGGACGCGTGTACGGCGGGCAGGTGCTCGCCCAGTCCCTCGTCGCGGCCGCCGGGACCGTCTCCGACGCCGGTCTGCCCGCCGAGCGGCTGCCCCACTCCGTGCACGGCTACTTCCTGCGCCCCGGCAAGCTCGACCGGCCGATCACCTTCGAGGTGGAGCGGATGCGCGACGGCGGCTCCTTCAGCGCCCGCCGCACGCACGCGATCCAGGACGGCAAGCCGATCCTCTCGATGATCACCTCCTTCCAGGAGCGCCAGCCGGGGCTCGACCATGCCGAGGAGCCGCCCGAGGTGCCGGGCCCCGAGGGGCTGGAGAGCTCGGCGGACCTCTTCTCCCGCTACGACCACCCCGCGGCGAACTTCTACGCCCGCACCGGCGCCTTCGACATCCGGCACGTCGAGGGCTCGATCTACGTGCCGCGCGGCCGCTCCCCGCTGAGCCGCCAGGCGCTGTGGATGCGCTCCCGCGGCCGCGTGGAGGCGGACCAGCTCACCCACCGCGCGCTGCTCGCCTACGCCTGCGACCAGGTGATGCTCGAGCCGGTGCTGCGCCGCCACGAGCTCGTGTGGACCTCCCCCGGCCTGTCGGTCGCGAGCCTCGACCACGCGATGTGGTGGCACCGCGACGTGCGTGTGGACGAGTGGCTGCTCTACGTCCAGGACGCCCCCAGCGCCCAGGGCGGACGAGGGCTGGGCCTCGCGAAGGTCTACGACCGGGCCGGCGAGCTCGTCGCCACGCTTGCGCAGGAGGGCATGGTCCGGGTCCCCGAGAGGTCTTGACGCCGGTCGTAGCATGACGGCGTCACTCGCGGTGGGGCGGGCCTGGCACGCCTCCCGCGGTCGCCACCCTGGGGGAGCTCGCCATGACCGTACCCGCCTCCGTGCCCGTAGGACCCAGCCGCCGCCGTGGACGACGCCGCAGCGCGCTCGCGCTGTCCGCGGCACTGCTGCTGCCGCTCACCATGCTCGGCCTCCCGGCCGCCGCCCAGAACGGGCCGGCCACCGCCACCGTCGGTGGCACGCTGGGGGCCATGGCACCGACAGACCCGCCGACCGAGTCGCCCATGATCGTGCCGCGTCCCGTCTCGCTCGAGCACGACGCCGACGCCGAGCCCTTCCTCCTCACCTCGGACGCGCGGATCGTCGCGGCCGGTGAGGCGGCGGGAGCCGGTGAGTTCCTCGCGAGCGTGCTGCGCCCGTCCACCGGGTACGACCTCCCGGTCGTCACCGAGGGCGACGACGGCGCCGACATCACGCTGCGGGTGGGCCCGGAGCACGCCGTCGAGGGTTATGAGGACTCCGCCGAGGCGTACACCCTGGTCGCGGGCGCCGACGGTGTCGTGGTCTCCGCGACGAGCGCCCAGGGGGTGTTCAACGGCGTCCAGACCCTGCGCCAGCTCCTCCCGACCTTCGTCGAGTACGACGAGGTGACGGCGGGGCCGTGGACGGTGCCGGCGATGACCGTCGTCGACTCCCCGCGCTTCGAGTACCGCGGCATCATGCTCGACGTCGCGCGCAGCTTCCAGACCGTCGACGAGGTCAAGCAGTTCATCGACTCCCTCGTCCAGCTCAAGATGAACCACCTCCACCTCCACCTCGCCGACGACCAGGGCTGGCGCATCGAGATCACCAACGAGGGCCGCGCCGAGGGCGACGACATCGACTACACGCGCCTCACCTCGGTCTCGGGCCAGACGGCGATGACCGAGCAGGGCTACGAGGACGAGCCGGGGCGGACCGGCTTCTACACCCAGGAGGACTACGCCGAGATCGTCGACTACGCGGCCCAGCGGCACGTCGTCGTCGTCCCGGAGATCGACACGCCGGGGCACACCCAGGCGGCGCTCCACGCCATCCCCCAGCTCAACACCGAGGGCGCCGCGCCGGAGCCGGACCCGGAGACCGGTGTCCCGCCCGCGCACGGCACCGGGGAGGTCGGCCACTCGACGCTCGACACCCGGGGCGAGGTGACGTACACCTTCCTCGAGCACGTGTGGTCGCAGATCGCCGAGCTCACCCCCGGCCCCTACCTCCACATCGGCGGCGACGAGTCCCACGTCACCGATGAGGAGGACTACATCTACTTCATGGAGCGGATGATCGACGTCGTCGAGGACCTCGGCAAGGAGCCCTTCGGCTGGAACGAGCTCGCCCTCGCCGACGTCCACGAGGGCAACGTCCTGCAGATGTGGAGCGCGGGCACCGCCGGGGCGGCGATCGCGCCCGAGCGGGTCAACGAGAACGGCGCCCGCATGGTCGTCTCCGACGCCCCGCGCGCCTACCTCGACCAGCGGTACGACGGCGACGACCCCGAGGACCCGGACGACTCCGTGTCCCCCATCGGCCTGTCGTGGGCGTGCCCGGACGACTGCACCGTCGAGCGGTACTACGACTGGGACCCGCAGGAGCTGTTCCCCGACGTCATGACCGAGGGCTTCCTCGGGGTCGAGGGGCCCCTGTGGTCCGAGACGGTCCGCGGCATCGCCCAGGCCCAGTGGCTCGTGCTGCCGCGGGCGGCGACGGTCCTCGAGATCGGCTGGACCCCGCAGGAGGACCGCGCGCTGGAGGACTTCTTCGACCGCCTCGCCACGCTCGGCGGGCGGCTGACCCTCCAGGACCACAACCTCTACGCCACCCCGGAGGTCGCGTGGACCGTCGACGCGGCCGGCGTCGACCAGCGCCTCGAGGCGCCCGGGACCGCCGGCATGACGGTCGGGGTGGTCACCGCACCGGGCACCACCGCGGAGGACATCGCGGCGACCGTCGACCTCGGAGACGGCAGCGAGCCGGTGCCCGCGACGGTCCTCGCCACCCGCGAGGGCGACGAGCTCACCGTCAACGGGGAGTACCTCCTCGAGGTCGAGCACACCTTCACCGAGCCCGGCACCTACAGCGGGGTCCTCAGCGTCACCGCGCCGAACGGCACGGCGACGGCCCCGTTCACCGTCATCGTGCTGGGCGACGACGGCGAGCCCACGCCGACGCCCACGCCCACGCCGACGCCGACGGTGACGACGCCCGCCACGCCGCCTGCCAGGCCCGGTGGCGGCCAGCTGCCCGCCACCGGCGCCCCCGTCGCGCTCGTGCTGCTCGGCGTCGCCGCCCTCGTCGGGACCGGCGCCGGGCTGCTGCGGCGCCGGCGCGGCTGAGTCAGCGCCCGGGCGGGGCACGCCCCGCCCGGGCGCCCTCTCCGCGCGCGAATTCCGCGCACACCTCACAGACTTGGGCCCGTGAGGGATACCAGGTGAGGCTGCGCAAGGTCAGCGTCGACTCCCCCGGTCTGACCCGCCGCCGTGCCGGCAAGGGGTACATGTACCTCGACGCGGACGGGCAGCGGGTCACCGACCCCGACATCGTCGAACGGTGCCGTTCGCTCGTCATCCCGCCCGCGTGGCGGGACGTGTGGATCTGCCCCGATCCGGCCGGGCACATCCAGGCCGTGGGGATCGACGACGCCGGACGGCGCCAGTACCTCTACCACGACGTGTGGCGCGCCCGACGGGAGCGGGCGAAGTACCGGCACGTGCTCGACGTCGCCACCCGCCTGCCCGAGGCGCGCGGGCAGGTGGCCGAGCACCTGGCGCTCCCTCGGCTCACCCGGGAGCAGTCGCTCGCCATCGCCTTCCGGCTCCTCGACCGCGGCGCCTTCCGGATCGGTGGGGAGACCTACGCCGCGCGGCACGAGACCTACGGCCTGGCGACGCTGCGCAAGGACCACCTGCGGATCCGCGCCGACGGCACGCTGAGCTTCCAGTACACGGCCAAGTCCGGGCTGCCCCGCTCCCTGGAGCTGCTCGACCCCGAGCTCACCGGCCCGCTCACCACGCTGCGCCGGCGCCGCGGCGGTGGCGTCGAGCTGCTCGCCTACCGCAACGGCAGCCGCTGGGTGGACCTGTCGACGGCGGACATCAACGCCTACCTCAAGGACCTCCTCGGGCCCGACGCGAGCGCCAAGGACTTCCGCACGTGGCGCGGGACCGTCATGGCCGCCGTCCACCTCGCCCGTGCCGAGGACGTCTCCACCTCGCGCAAGCGGCAGGCGGCGGTGCGGGAGGCGGTCAAGCGGGTGGCCGAGGACCTCGGCAACACCCCGGCGGTCAGCCGGGCCTCCTACATCGACCCGCAGGTCATCGACAGCTTCGAGCGCGGCAACACGATCCCGCCCGACGCCGCGGCGCCCGGTGAGATCGAGGTCCGCACGGGCCTCGCCCCGGCGGAGCAGGCGGTCATCGACCTCCTGTCCTGATCCCCCGCGATCCCGGGCCGTCCGCGGCCGTGCCTGTGCCACGATGGCGGGGCACTCGGGTCGAGGGGAGACGACGACGATGGCACTGCTCCTGGCGTCCGCGTTCACCGCCGTCATGGTGGGGATCCTCGCGGTCACGCGCCTGTTCAGCACGAGGGTGGCCGCCGCGCTCACCGTCCTGTACGGCGCCCTCGCGGTGACGGCCCTGCTCCTCCTCGACGTCGACGAGGTCCCCGGCGGCAACATCGCGGGCACCCTGCTCGTCCTCACGGCCTACTCCCTCGCCCACGTGGTCCTGCGGCTACGTCGCGAGCGCCGGCGGTACGCGGCGAGGGCGCGGCAGCGGCAGGAGATCGCCGGCTGAGGCAGCGCCGCCGGAACGGTCGGTGGCTCAGCACCGCCGGAACGGTCGGTGGCTCAGCGACGCCGACGGCGGCTGAAACCGACGACGACGGCGGCCGTCGCGAGGGCGAGCACGAGCAGCCAGGGGACGGCGGCCGAGTCGGGCGTGGCGAGCGCGGCGGGGGCGGCGGAGCGCGGGTCGGCAGCGGCGTCGTCGTCGGTGGTGACGGTGCTCGTGCCGGCCGGCGGGGTGGGAACGGAACCGTCGAGCGCGGTGAGCGTGAGCACGGTGAGCGACGCGGTCCAGCCGAGGGTGGCGACGGCCGCCGGGTTGCCGTCCGGGCCGACCTTCTCCGGGTAGGCGCCGACCTCGGTGCGGTGGGCGTCCATCCACTCGACGAGGCGCTCGGCCTTGGCGTCCTGATCGTCGGCGGCCCACGCGAGGGCGAAGAACATCGTCTCGGGGGTCCACGTCATGTCGTCGCCCCAGCGTTCACCGGGCTGCACCCCGCCGGTGTCCTGGACCAGGGCCTCCCACGTCGTGTCGAGCTCGGCGCGGACCACCGGGGTGGCGGGGTTGAAGGGCGGGGCGAGCCAGGCGACGGCCGAGTCCTTGCCGCTGCCGTCGACGACGGTGCGCTGGTAGCCGATGCCGCCGAAGGAGTGGTCGATGCCCCACTGGAGGCGGTCGGCGGCGGCGAACCAGCGGTCGGCGTCGTCCTCCTCGCCGGCGAGCTCGGCGATCGCGGCGGCAGAGCGCAGGCCGGTGAGGAGCGGGGCCGCCGTCCCGAGGTTCGGGGCGGGGTAGCCGCTCTCCCAGTAGTCCGGCCGGGCCGGGGGGATGCCGTTCTCGTCCAGGCTGGCGGCGGCGTGGTCGGCGGCGGCTTCCACGGTCGGGTAGAGCTCGGCGATGGCCGCGTCCCGGTCGGCGGCGGACGCGACCTGGAGGTACTGCCACGTGGCCCAGGGGACCCAGCCGTTGGCGTCGAGCTGCCAGGCGCGGGCGTCCGGCGGCCCGGAGCCGTCGAGGAGGGTGCGTGCCTCCCACGTGCCGTCCGGGCGCTGGGTGCTCGCGTTGTAGCGCAGGATCCGCAGCGCCTCCTCGGGGAAGCCGGCGCGGGCGAAGGCGACGGCGGCGAAGGCCGAGTCGCGGGGCCAGGAGTAGCGCCAGATCGTGTGCCACGCCGCGGCGACCGCACCGTTGTCCTGGAGGAGGAGCCGCATGTCCAGCAGCGCCCGCTCGGCCATGGCCCGCTCGGCGTCCGTGCGGCCGGGCACGCTGCCGGAGGCGAGCCAGGCGCGGCTCTCCTCCACCTGCGCCAGCGCGTCGGGGTGCCCGGCGGGCACGACCTCGGGCGCCTGCGCCCCCTCGGGGACGTAGAGCCAGCTCCCGTCGGCCAGCTCGAGGACGCTGGAGCCGGGCACGAAGCGTGCACCCGCCGCCTCGAAGGCCGACAGCGCGTAGGGCTGCCCCGGGGTGCCGACGATGCCGGCGGGCTGCACGCCGAGCTGCTCGCCGCCCAGGTGGCGCCAGCAGGAGTTGTCCGCCGCGCAGCCGGGATGGGCGTCGTCGACGTAGAACGCGAGGTCCCAGCCGGCGTAGCGCTGGGCGGGGCCCGCGCCCTGCTCGACCCAGCCGCCCCAGTGGTCACGGTCGTAGTTCCAGCTCGGAGGCGTGCTCGGGGTGGCGGAGCGCGAGCCCCACCACTCGACGGCGCCGTCGGTGCCCGTCGCCTGGAGGATGAGTGCGTACTGCTCCCCCGGCGTCACCCGGACCCCGCCGAGGTCGAGCTCGAGCCAGCCGCGGCCGGTGCCGCCGAGGTCCACCTGCGCGGCGGCGACCTCGGTGGCGGGGTCGGTGGCGTCGGTGCGCACCGAGGCGGTGACCTGCCCGCTCGTGGAGCGGCTGACGAGCCACGCCGCCACGGTGTCCAGCTCGTCGTCCCGGGGGACGAAGGACTGCGCGCCGGCGTGGCCGGGCCCGTGGATGGCGACGTTCGCGTACGTGTGGTCGGGCTGGGCCTCGTAGGCGTTCGCGGGCGGCACGGCGGCTCCCGTGAGGGCGAGGGCTGCGCTCGCCACCGCTGCGAGGAGCCTGCCTCTCATCGTCGTCCCTGCTCGTCGTCGTCCGTGGCCACGTCCCGCCCCACTTTACGG
>NZ_CBCOOR010000033.1:0-5406 GCF_965111665.1 Georgenia sp. Marseille-Q6866
GGTTGGGGCAGCGGCCGGGGAACGGCCGCCGGCCGCGGCGCGGGTGCGGGCGCCTGGGCGGCCTCCGCCTCGATCGTGCCGCCGGGCTCGGCCGTGGCCGGCTCGGCGGGAGCGTCGGTCTGCTCTGCCGGAGCCGCAGCCTGGTCCGCGGCGGCCTCCGCCTGACCGGCAGGAGCCTGGGCGGACTCTGCAGGAGCCTCGGGCTGGTCGGATGCCTCCGCCGATGCCTCCGGCTGGTCGGTGGGGGCGTCGGCAGCCGTAGGGGCGGCCTCAGGCTGCTCTGCAGGAGCCTCGGGCTGGTCGGATGCCTCCGCCGATGCCTCCGGCTGGTCGGTGGGGGCGTCGGCAGCCGTAGGGGCGGCCTCAGGCTGCTCGGCAGGAGCGTCGGGCTGGTCGGATGCCTCCGCCGATGCCTCCGGCTGCTCGGCAGGAGCGTCGGGAGCTGCGGGGACGGCCTCGGCCCGGTCGGGTGCCTCGGCCGGTGCCTCCTGCTGCGCGGCAGGTGCCTCAGGCACCTCGCTGGGCGCGGCTGCCTGCTCGGCAGCGTCGGCGGGGGCGTCGGCCTGCTGGTTCAGGGACTCGGCCTGCTCGGCCTCCGTCTCCTCGACGGGAGCGTCCTGCGTGGCAGCAGGCGCAGGCGGCAATCCCCCCTGCTCCGTCAGCGCGACGCTCTCGATCGCGTCCGCTGTCGGCTCGTCCGCGGGGCGCGGGGTCTGCTGCTCAGTCAATGGTCACTCCTTCGATGGTGACGGGAAGGGCCGGCTGCTCAGAGCCCTCGACGGTGCCCGCCGAGCCGACCTGCTGGAGGATGTCCAGCCCTTCGGTCACACGACCGAAGACGCTGTAACCGCCGGCGTTGTCCGACGGAAGTGGGACGTCGGCGAACACCATGAAGAACTGGCTGCCCATCGACTCTGCATTGTTGCTCTGTCGTGCCATGGCGAGCGTGCCCGCCGGGTAGACGTCGTCCTCGGGTGCGTTCTCGACGGGCCCGAAGCTGTACCCCGGTCCGCCCGTGCCCGTGGCCGTCGGGTCGCCGCACTGGAGCAGCGAGTCCGGCAGCAGCCGGTGGCAGGCGGTGCCGTCGTAGAAGCCGTCACGCGCCAGACGCAGGAAGTTCGCTGCTGCCTGGGGCGCGTTCTCCCCGTCGATCTCCATCGCGATGTCGCCGGCGCTCGTCTGCACGGTCACGTCCCACGTGCGGCCCTCGGCCTCGGCCGAGTCCGGTGCGGCGTCGTACAGCTCGGGGTCGGTCGTCGGCAGCGCAGCGGGCGCCTCGGCCGGTGCGGTGGTGGCCGTGTCCGTCGGCTGGGCCTCCGGCTCCTCGGCGTCCGGCCGGTTGATCAGGAGCAGCGCGATGACCGCGGCCACCACGGCGAGGCCGACGATCGTGGCGACGACCAGCGTCGTGCGACGCCGGCGCGCGGCTTTCTCGCGGCTGCGCTTGTCCCAGCTCTCCTGGCGGCGCTTCTGGTACGCGCGCTCCTGCTTGCTGCTGCGGGTCACGAATTCTCCTGGTGGTGGTGCCCGGCGGCACCGCGACGAACGAACGCCGACAAGTCTAGGCGGAACCTGGCTCCGCCGTGACCGTCCTCACGCCCGAGTGCTGCTCGGCTCGTCGGCGGGCGCCGCGCGGGCCGCTGGCTAGGGTGGTCGGATGCTCCTCCACGGCCTGCGTTCGCCGGTCTTCGGCACCAACACCCTGGTCCTCGCGGCGGGTGCCGACGGGCCCGCCGTCGTCGTCGACCCGGGCGCCGGCTCCGCCCCGCTCGTCCAGGAGGTGCTGCGCCGTCACGGCCTCCACGTGGGCGCCGTCGTCGTCACCCACGGGCACGCTGACCATCTGTGGGACTGTGCCGCCGTGGCGGGGGAGGCGCCCGTGCTCGTCGGGGCGGACGACGCCGACCGCTTCACCGACCCGGCCGGCCACCTCGGTGCCGTCGGCGGCGCCTTCGCCACGCTCGCGGGCACGCCGTGGCAGCCGGTGAGCGAGGTCCGCCCGGTCGGTCCCGGCGCCCACGAGCCGGTGCCCGGCGTCGTGCTCCACGCCGTCGCGGCGCCGGGCCACACGCCCGGCAGCACCCTGTGGCGGCTCGACGGCGTCACCGCCCTCACCGGCCCCGCCTTCGCCGAGGCGGGTGTCACCGCCCACGACGGCCCCGTCGTCCTCACCGGTGACGTGATCTTCGCCGGCTCCGTCGGCCGCACCGACCTTCCGGGCGGGGACGAGGCGAGGATGCGCCGCACGCTGCGCCAGCTCGCGTCGTCGCTGCCCGCCGACGCCCTGCTCGTGCCGGGCCACGGACCCGCGACGACGACGGCGCGCGAGCTCGCGACCAACCCCTTCATCGCCCGCGCGCTGGTCTGAGCCAGGCCCAGCCCCGAACCTCACTAGGATCGCACCCATGGCCCGTCCCACCCCCTGTCCGGATTCCCCGAGTGGCTGCCCGCCGAGCGCGCCGTCGAGACGCACGTCCTCGACGTCCTGCGCCGCACCTTCGAGCTACACGGCTTCGCGGGCATCGAGACCCGCGCCGTCGAGCCCGTCGAGGAGCTCCTGCGCAAGGGGGAGACCTCCAAGGAGGTCTACGCGGTCAGCCGCCTCCACGACGAGGACGGCGCCTCCTCCGAGAAGCGCCTGGGCCTGCACTTCGACCTCACCGTGCCGCTGGCCCGCTACGTGCTCGAGCACGCCGGCAAGCTCGTCTTCCCCTTCAAGCGCTACCAGATCCAGAAGGTGTGGCGGGGGGAGCGCCCCCAGGAGGGCCGCTTCCGGGAGTTCACGCAGGCCGACGTCGACGTCGTCGGCTCCGAGACGCTGCCCTTCCACTACGAGGTCGAGCTGCCGCTCGTCATGGCCGAGGCGCTGTCCGCGCTGCCCATCCCGCCGGTGCGCATCGCCGTCAACAACCGCAAGATCGCCGAGGGTTTCTACACCGGCATCGGGCTCACCGACGTCGAGGGCGCGCTGCGCGCCATCGACAAGCTCGCCAAGATCGGCCCCGACGCCGTCGCCGAGCTCCTCGAGAAGGACGCCGGCGCCACCCCCGAGCAGGCCCGCCTGGCCCTCGAGCTCGCCGCGATCAGCGGCAGCGATGCGGGCGTCGCCGAGCGCGTGCGCGCCCTGGGCGTGAGCACCCCGCTCCTCGAGGAGGGCCTGTCCGAGCTCGTCGCGCTCGTCGAGGCTGCCCAGGAGCGCGTCCCGGGCACCGTCGTCGCCGACCTCTCGATCGCCCGCGGCCTGGACTACTACACCGGCTCGGTCTACGAGACGACGCTCGTCGGCCACGAGGACCTCGGCTCGATCTGCTCCGGCGGCCGCTACGACTCCCTCGCCTCCGACGGTTCCCGCACCTACCCCGGCGTGGGCCTGTCCATCGGCGTGTCCCGTCTCGTCGCGCGCATCCTCGGCGCCGGCCTGGCCACCGCCAGCCGCTCCGTCCCCACCGCCGTCCTCGTCGCCGTCGGCTCGGAGGAGGAGCGCCGCCGCAGCGAGGACGTGGCCGCCGCCCTCCGCGCCCGGGGCATCCCCACCGACGTCGCCCCCACCGCCGCGAAGTTCGGCAAGCAGATCCGCCACGCCGACCGGCTCGGGATCCCCTACGTCTGGTTCCCGGGCGCCGAGGGGCACGAGGTCAAGGACATCCGCTCCGGCGACCAGGAGCCCGCCGACCCTGCGAGCTGGACGCCGCCCGCTGGGGACCTGCTGCCCACGGTGCAGCGGACCTGAGATGACCCACGCCTCCGGGGAGCCGCGCGACGACGTCGTCACGCGCCTGCGCACGCTCGACGAGCGGCTCGCGCACACGGCGCTGCCACTCGCCCTCCCCGGGGTCGAGGAGGCCCGCAGGCTGCAGCGCGGCCTCGTCGACCAGCTCGAGGACTACGTCCTGCCCCGGGCCGAGCGCCTCGACGCGCCCCTGCTCGCCGTCGTCGGCGGCTCCACGGGGGCGGGCAAGTCGACGCTCGTCAACTCCCTCGTCGGTCAGGAGGTCTCGCGCGCGTCGGCGATCCGGCCGACGACGCGGCGCCCCGTCCTCGTCCACCACCCCGACGACGCCGCCTGGTTCACCGGTGACCGCGTGCTGCCCGGGCTGGCCCGCGTGCAGGGCTCGGCACCGGCCGCGCCGCAGGCGGAGGAGGAGGAGCCGATCACCGAGCTCGGCCTCGTCGGGGCCGAGTCCGTCCCGCGCGGCCTCGCCCTCCTCGACGCCCCGGACATCGACTCCGTCGTCTCGGCCAACCGCCGCCTCGCCACCCAGCTCCTCGCGGCCGCCGACCTGTGGATCTTCGTCACGACGGCGGCCCGTTACGCCGACGCCGTGCCGTGGGAGCTGCTGCGTGAGGCGGCGGCCCGGCGCGTCGTCGTCGCCGTCGTCCTGGACCGCGTGCCACCCGGCACGGCGGGAGAGATCCGTGCCGACCTCGCCGACCGCCTCGAGGCCGAGGGGCTCGCGCACGCGCCGCTCTTCGTCGTCTCCGAGCAGCCGGCCGGGGCGGCGCGCCGCCTGCCCGACGCCGACATCGAGCCCGTCCGCACCTGGCTGACCGGGCTCGTCGCCGACGCGGGCACCCGCGCGAGCGTCGCCCGCCAGACCCTGGCCGGGGCGGTCGCCGGCGTGCTGCGCGGCGCCGCGGACGTCGCCACGGCCGCGGACGCCCAGGCCCGGGCCGTGGACGGCCTCACGGAGGCCGCCGTCGAGCACCACGCGGCCGCGTCCCGCGAGGTCATGGCGGCCACCGAGGACGGCACGCTGCTGCGCGGGGAGGTCCTCGCCCGGTGGCAGGAGTTCGTCGGCACGGGGGAGTGGCTGCGCGGCGTGGAGGCCGCCGTCGGCCGCCTGCGGGACCGCGTGGCCGGCTTCCTGCGCGGGCGGCCGCCCACCCAGGCGCGCGCCGAGGAGGCGATCGAGAGCGGGCTCGTCACGCTCGTCGTGTCCGAGGTGGAGCGCGCCGAGCGCGAGACCCGCCGCGCCTGGCAGAGCCTGCCGGGCGGGACGACGGCCCTCGAGGACCTCCCGCCCCGGCCCGCCGCCGATGACCGGCCCCGCCTCGCCGAGGAGGTCTCCGCCGAGGTCCGCGACTGGCAGCGCGCCCTGCTCGAGCGGGTGCGCGCCGAGGGCGAGGACCGGCGGGGGCGCGCCCCGATGGTCTCCCCGGGGGGCAACCCCCCCCGCGTCCCGCCCCTGCTCGTCGGCTTCGCCTTCTCCGGCGGGCCCCCCGGGAGCGAGGGGGGGGGGGGCGGGGGCGAGCCCGATGGCGAGCTGGGGGAGCGGGGGGAGCTGGACGACGGGGTAGGCGACGAAGCCCGCGGCGAGCAGCGGGGCCAGGACGGCCGGCAGGGTGCGGCGACGGAAGACCTCGCGGGCCAGCCCGGCGAGGCCGAGCACCCAGGCCCCGGTGCCG